>CALMVQ010000031.1 GCA_937873135.1 uncultured Scytonema sp.
TTCGCGAGATAGCCTCGCGAATAATGTGTTTCTGCCAAATTGGGATGCTCCCTCATCTATTGCCTTGATGTTGAAGTCTTCATGGATGGTAATGGCGATGGAATTGGTGACTTTGAGGGGCTGACTCAATGCCTAGACTACATTTCAGGGTTGGGGATTACTTGTATTTGGCTACAACCTTTCTACCCTACACCAAACCAAGACGATGGGTACGATGTCATGGACTTCTACAGCGTTGACCCACGTTTAGGAACATTAGGTGATTTTGTTGAATTTATCCGCTACGCCAGAGAACGCGGTCTGCGGGTCATTATTGACCTAGTTGTTAATCATACCTCAATCCAGCATCCTTGGTTCCAAGCAGCCCGTACTGACAAGCACTCCAAGTACCGCGATTTCTATGTCTGGGCGGACGAAAAACCAGCAGATGCGGAAGAAGGAATGATTTTTCCTGGTGTGCAGAAATCTACCTGGACTTATGACGAGCAAGCTGAGGCATATTACTTTCACCGTTTCTACGAATACCAACCCGACTTAAATATTACCAATCCAGCAGTGCGTGAGGAAATCTATAAAATCATGGGTTTTTGGTTGGAACTTGGTGTATCTGGTTTCCGAATTGATGCCGCACCGTTCCTGGTTGAGTTGAAGGGGATTAAAGACACTGGCGACATTAAAGATCCATACTTATATTTAAAGGAAATACGGAACCTTCTCTCGTGGCGGCGGGGAGATGCAATTTTACTAGCGGAAGCAAATGTCAGTATGGAGGATGTTTCCAATTATTTTGGGGATGGAGACAAAATGCACATGCTATTTCACTTCGTTGCTAATCAAGGTATTATGCTGGCACTGGCGCGATCGCAAGCGAACCCAATTGTGGAAGCGTTAAAAGCCGCGCCAGGAATTCCCGAAATCGGACAGTGGGCGCATTTTATTCGCAATCACGACGAATTATCACTGGATAAGCTAACGGCCGCTCAACGAGACGAGATTGCTGCCCAGTTTGCTCCAGATAAAGAAAAGATGTGGGTTTATGATCGTGGTATCCGTCGCCGCTTGCCACCCTTGTTGAACAATGATGAACGGCGGATCAAACTCACTTACAGTTTGATGTTGACTTTACCTGGTACCCCTGTTTTACGTTACGGGGAAGAAATTGGTATGGGGGATGACTTGTCTCTTAAAGAACGCAATAGCACCCGCACGCCCATGCAATGGTCAAGTGAAAAGAACGGAGGGTTTTCTACAGCCGCACCTGAAAAACTAGTGCGCCCTGTCATCACAACAGGAGAGTACGGCTATAAGCAACTCAATGTGGTGGCACAACGTCGCGATCCCATGTCATTACTTAACTGGATGGAGAGAGCAATCCGCACGCGTAAAGACTGTCCGGAGTTTGGTTGGGGAAAGTGGCAGTTAATCGAGACTGAAAATAAAAGCGTTTTCGCACATCGCTGCGAATGGAATAAGAGCGTCGTCGTGGCTATCCATAATTTGGCTGATGAAGCCTGTACGGTGAAGCTAGATTTAGGTGAATCGGACGCTGAATATCTTATTGATCTCTTAAGTGATCGCCAATACCAACCAATTGTAGGGAGTTCGTACACTGTCGAATTGCAAGGTTATGGATATCGCTGGCTGCGCGTAGGTGGGGGGCTTGGAATAAGGAAAAAATAATTTCTTCATTAATAAATTGATTCGCGAGTAAGTAGGTTAACGATTTACACATGATGAAAAAGCAGAAATTTCCTTACCTAGTTGGTTCTAAGTGGACAGCGCAACAAAAAGTAGACGGGTGGCGGCACTTCCAAGTTGTCAACCGCAAAAACCAGGGTAAGTGGGTATATGCCGAAATGACTGCAGCCTGCGATCCCAACGTCCGTTTCTGGCTCAATGCTAAATTGTTACAAGACACTTCTCAGTGGCAAGCTGGCTGGCTATCATTACAGGAAGTCTGAGCATTTGTTGAAACAGCTAACTTTAAGTGACGAAGTAAAACAAGCATTGGTAACAATGACTGAGCAAACCTATGAAACTCAACAACCTTGCTGAATTTAGAACATATAGGGTACTAATCGCTTTGTGCGTTGCCTATAGGCTTCATACTCATTACCAAAGCTGTTGACACCCGCTAATAAAATCTGTATCTTCAAAGTATATACGTCAGATAAATTTTTAAAAGCGTTTCACTCCGAAAATCTAAAGTTCGGACGTGTAGATCACCAACAAAATATTTGGAGATAGCTATGACGGCAGTTGTTGCTAAATGGGGAAATAGTTTAGCTATTCGGATTCCAAGAGCGGTAGCTGAACAAGCACATGTAACCGAAGGGACCGGTGTAGACTTTAGTGTGGAAGGTAACAATATTATAATTAAACCACGAAAAAGAAAGAAGTATACCCTTGATGAGTTGCTTGAAGGTATGACTCCTGATAACTTCCATCCTGAATTTGAAACTGGAAACACCGTGGGGAATGAAGATTGGTAGTTAATTCATACTTTCCCAAAAGAGGAGATATTCTCAAATTAGAATTTGGCGCAACACAGCAGTTTACGGTTAATTCGATTCAGCGTGCATTTGCCCTCTACACATCAGGAATGTCATTTGATGACATTGCTAAGACAATGAACAATGAACTACAACAGCAAGGGCGGGAGCAAACGGGCTACCGCCCTGTTCTTGTTATATCTCCAATTCAATACAATCGAATGGCTTCTTTAGTTTTAGCGTGTCCTATAACCAACAAGGCAAAAGGGTTGAATTTTGAAGTTCCACTTGTTGAGGGAATGCAAACAAAAGGAGTTGTGTTAGCTGACCAAATAAAAACACTCGATTGGAAAGCTAGAAAGGTAAAATTTGTTGAAAGTGTTTCACAAGATTTGATAGAAGAAGTACAGTTAAGACTCGAAACATTAATTTTATAAAACTCACCTAAGAAAAAGCTGTTTCACATGGGAAACCAAATGGTTTATTTGATAATCCATGTGGAGATTTACAAAGAAATTTAATCAACCCATGCCATTGACATACATTTTTAAACAATTTGCCTTTACTTCGTTAGAATAGCCTTGGGGTAAGGCATAGATGTCAATGAATTGGCGATCTTCGTAGCGGGGCGGAACGCACGTCACAAGCCGCACAAATGTGATTCTGTTTACCTCTTTTTTTTCCATTCTTACGGATATGCATCGAGCCACATATAGGACATTGCATGGGAATTCACCATAATTCATACCGCCATTATGCAACACCAGAAATTGCTCTTGAAATTTTCTAACAGCGGCTCGCCATAGGAGGGACCGTACTCTCTAGCATGGTGTCAGATAAGAATGAGAGGGGGAATCAGACGAAGGCTTCCCCTCGACCTCTGCAAAAGAAAACCGGACTTAAGGTGTATGATTAAATCATACACTGTGCTAAACTGGCTTCAGACAGGAGAATTTTTCGTATGAGAAAGACCCAGCCCATCACCGTTACTTTGCCCCATGACATGCTAGAAATGGTTAAGGCTAAAGTCACGTCAGGCGAATATGCTACGGAAAGCGAAGTCATCCGAGACGGGCTTCGTACCCTTCAGGCGCGGGACGCCGCTCTTGAAAAGTGGCTGCATGAAGAAGTTGTCAAAAGCTATGATGAATGTGCGGCCGATAAGACACTGGGGGTTCCCGCTGAACAGGTCATGGCGCATATCCGGTCACAGTACCACAAGCGCACCAGCGCAGAGTAACGCCTGATGAAGCAATACAGTGTGCTCTTCTCGCCACGGGCAGAGCAACACCTTAGCAGTCTCTATGCCTACATCGCTGACGGTGGCGGGGAAGAGCGGGCAGAGCGTTATATCAGCGGCATCATTGCTTTTTGCCAGGGTCTTTCCACCTTTCCGGAACGGGGAACCAGGCGCGATGATCTGCGGCCAGGATTACGGGTTATCGGGTATGCGCGGCGTGTTACCGTCGCCTTTTCCGTTGGAGACGACAGGGTGATCATCCACGGCGTTTTTTACGGGGGGCAGGACTACGATTCCGTCATGCAAGAGAATCTGTGAGGAAGATTTACGCCTTACGACAGCAGCCCCGTTTTTTCCGTTTTACCTCCGTTTTCCCAACTTATGACCCAAGGTTGGTAAAATACCTAAGATTGATGATAGCGCTTACAACTACAAGAAATTGATACTTTAAGCCATCAGGTTAACGTTTTGGCTCTTATGTCGTTCTAAAAATTCTTTTTAAACAACAAAAGATGTTCTGACGGCTTAAAAACATCGTTGTTTAATTATTCCTTTCCTAAGAAAAGGGCACGCTCTCAAATTACCCGAATTAGGCACTTTGTACAACCCTGATTTGGTTGCATATTTAGTGTGTTGAGTGTTAGACATGGCTCAAAAGCTTAAAAACCGTATAGTACTTATGTATGATGCGTAAGTAGTCCTGAATAATGTCTAAAATAATTTCTATTGGCTTGTTGCTGCTATCTCTAGGTGCCCAAGTAGGTATCACTTTAAAACCAATTCAAGCACAAACACAAGTTGCACCAATAACTGCAACAAAATCAATTTGCTTAAGCAAACTACCGATCGCCATAAACGCTATCACAAATCGTCCCCAATTCCATCGGATGCGTTGGGGAATTTCAGTCCAACCTCTACTATCTCCTCAAAATCTCTACAGTCTGGATGCTCAGAAATACTTTACTCCAGCTTCCAATGCTAAGCTGTTGACAACAGCTGCGGCTTTACAACAACTAGGTGCAAATTTTCGCTTTCGCACCTCTGTCTATCTTAGTGGTAACGATTTACATGTTGTCGGTAGGGGAGATCCTAGCTTAAGCGATCTTCAACTCATAGCTTTAGCAAAACAAATAAGTCAGAAGGGTATTCGGCAAATCAACCAATTGATTGTTGATGATAGTTATATTCGCGGTGAGATTGTGAATCCCTCTTGGCAGTGGGAAGATATTGAATCAGACTATGGCGCACCAATTAACAGCTTGATTCTCAATCAAAATGTTTTTAACTTAAAGCTTCAGCCGCAAACTATCGGTAAACCCCTGCAAGTTGTTTGGACTGATATTAATGAGGCAAAGCAGTGGCAAGTTATCAACGAGTCAGTGACAACAAGAGAAGATCTCCCAAAGTCAATCAATATTACCCGCGACTTATCTAAACCCATTTTGCGAATTCAAGGACAGTTGACAGAAAAATCCAACCCTGAAATAATAAGCTTACCTGTACCTGCACCTGCTGAATATTTCTTGCGACATTTTCGCAATGCTTTAGCTACAGAGAAAATTACAGTTGCACAGGCATTTGTATCAGTTGCTCAGCGGAAGAATGAACAGGAAATCGCTGCTGTGGAATCTCCTCCTTTATCGCAATTATTAGCAGAGACAAATCTCAACAGTAATAATCTCTTTGCGGAAGCATCGCTGAGATCTCTTGCTGTGAAAAAATTACCAACAGATCCAAATCAATCCTCTGCTGATGCTGGGTTAGAAGTGATGAAGGCGACATTAACTCAGTTAGGAGTTGATCCTAAAACTTATGTTTTGGTAGATGGTTCTGGTTTATCTCGTAAAGATTTAGTCACTCCAGAAGCTTTCGTACAAATTTTACGGGCAATGCGGCGATCGCCACAAGCAGAAGTTTACCTCGCTTCTCTACCTGTTGCGGGTAAAAGCGGTACCTTAAAAAATCGCTTTCTTCATACACCGGCTGAAGGCATCGTACAAGCAAAAACTGGCACAATGGATGGAGTTGTTTCCCTCTCTGGATACGTAAATCCATTGCACTACGATCCAGTTGTTTTCAGTATTATCGTCAATCAAACCGAACAGCCGATCGCAGTTGTGCGGCAGGCGGTTGATGAGATCGTCGTCTTATTAGCTCAGTTGCAGCGTTGTTAGCTCAGCGTGAACTATTGACAAAACAGAGAAAATATGCCAGAAGAAGACAACTGAATGAGGTGCGATCGCCCATGTACGCAGCAATTGGCAAACCACTAACTTTTGCAGAGTTTCTTGCCTGGGATGACGGATCGGGCAGGAACTTTGAATTAATAGATGGAGTTCCCGTGCCATTATCTGAACCAAACGCCAATCATGAGGATTTGATACAACGGCTTTGTAGCTATCTTGAAGCTCACTCCCTGGAGTTTAATTTACCATTAGTTTCCCGACAGTCCAAGCAAATTCGTTTGCAGACGGAACCAGGAGAGAAGGAAAAAAGCCGCAAAGCTGACATTGTAATTTTTGCTCAAGAAGAATGGCAACGGATGAAAGGTAGTTCTAGTTCTGCTGCTGCCTACATTCCACCACCAGGAATCATCGAAGTTGTCAGCACGAATTGGAAAGATGACTATCTGATCAAACTTGCTGAATACGAGGAGTTGGGCGTTTCCGAGTATTGGATTGTGGACTATGGCGCATACGGAGGCGTTCGCTACATTGGCTCTCCCAAGCAACCAACAATTACAGTTTACCAGCTAGAAAACAGTGAGTATTTGCCAAGTAAGGTATTAAGAGAGCAGGATCGGATTGAATCCAAACTTTTTCCCCATCTTTCTCTCACAGCTATACAAATTTTTGAAATGAGTCTATAAGTAAGGGTATTTCATGCGTAGAGTTAAATAGGACTTACGCAAACTCTACTCATTCTTGGCGTACAAGAGCGTCTTGGCGGTTCAATAAAATAAGCCTTTTGGCAACTTTTGCGTAAGTCCTATTAAAAACTAACGGCTTCCACAGGTACCGAGTTTTTAGCTTCAAACCTGTTAGCGTTTAATTTCTTGTAGCAATACTTGACAGCGCTTCATAGCTTCTCTTGCCTGTCGCTTTTAACAATTACGAACGAGCAACATTATTTTCCTCCTCGCTACCAACTTTTGAAATATTGTACTTGTGTTCATACCTTAAAGTTTTCTTAACACTCCTATAGCTTTTGCTTAAATTCATGCCAGTAATGTGATGAAATCACGCTATTTATCTAAAACCTAGTAGAAATACGGTAGTCAAAATGAAATGGATTGAATCGTTAGCTGGGTTACTAAATACATCAGCGACAGTAGGTATTGCTAACTCTGGAGCAGCAAGTACAATAGATTTTTTATGGTTTGAGCGCTGGAAGAAACGTCTTGTCATCTTCATTAGTGCGTTTGCTTTTATTGTCTTGGGAAGTAAGCTGTTCCCAATCAATCCCTTGTTTGCTCAAGTTCCATCACAGCACAATGCGATTATCTTTGTGGCTGATGGTTTGCGTCCTAGTTCGGTAAATCCAACTGAGACACCAGCACTATTTGGTGTTGCTCAGACAGGGGTAAGTTTTCCTAACAGTCATTCCTTGTTCCCTACCTTCACCACTGCAAATGGTTCTGCGATCGCCACAGGGCATTACTTAGGTGACACTGGTGACTTTAGTAACACAATTTACGTGGGGTTTCCTGTCCCTAATGCGGGTAATAGCGTCACTCCCTTCTTAGAGAATAATCCTGTTTTAGCCGACGTAGACGCATATTATAGCGGGAACTATTTAAATGAGGAAACTCTATTAGCCGCAGCTCGAGAAGCAGGATTTAGTACCGCAGCAGTCGGAAAAGTAGGACCAGTCCTCATTCAAGATGTTTCTCAAGGCAATAGAGATTCAGGATCTGTCCCCCCACCAACCACCATTGTTATTGATGATGCCACTGGTGGCACTAGTGGGGTACCACTGAACTCTGATATTTCTTCAGCGTTAACGAATTCGGGATTGCCAGTGATCGCTCCCAACCGCTCAAATAATGTAGCAGCGACTGATGCCGACCAATCAGGTAACAATGGCTATTCCGGTACCAACACGATTCCGGGAACAACTTCTGCCAACATTACTCAACAGCAATACTTTACTAATAGCGTCACCAAGGCAATTCTTCCCCTGTTCAAGGATCGAAATAAGCCTTTTGTGATTGTATACTGGTCACGAGATCCCGATGGCTCTCAGCACAACCAAGGAGACAGCCTTAATTCTTTCATCCCAGGAATTAACGGTCCTACCTCGAAAGCAGGCGTTCAAAATGCTGATCGCAACCTCGCCCAAATTCAAGCTGCTTTGCAGGATTTAGGGCTAGATAAAACAACTGATATATTTGTGACAGCAGATCACGGCTTCAATACGATCAGCAAACAAAGTTCCACCAGTTACTCTACTTCACTTTCCTATCCAGCTGTGAATTCAGGATTTCTCCCCGCAGGCTTCCTTGCTATTGACATTGCCAACGGATTAAATCTACCTCTATATGATCCCGATCAGAATAATCAGTTAGTCACTCCAGGTTCGGGCACTATTCCCCGTCCTCGCTCGGGTGACGGATTAATTGGCAAAGATCCCAGTAATCCTGTGGTTGTGGTTGCAGCTAATGGTGGGTCAGACTTAGTCTATCTACCCGGTCCTGGTAATCGCAAGGCTTTAGCCCGACGCGTCGTGGATTTGCTTTTGCAACAAGATTACGTCAGCGGTTTGTTTGTTGATCGCGCCTTAGGATCTATTCCTGGGACACTACCTCTGGGTGCAGTTAACTTACAGGGATCTGCACTCACACCAACTCCAGCGATCGCCGTGAACTTTCGTTCCTTCGATACTGGATGTGGTAACCCTCTTGCTTGTAGCGTTGAAGTTGCTGATAGTAGTTTACAGCAAGGACAGGGTATGCACGGAACTTTTGACCGTGCAGATACTTTCAACTACATGGCAGCTATGGGGCCTGACTTTAAACGACGATACGTGGACGCAGCTCCAGTTAGTAACGTAGATGTTGCCGTGACGATCGCTCAAGTTCTTGGTCTCAAACCCCCAATTCCTGACAGCAATGGCACCTTAGTCGGTCGGGCGATCACTGAAGCCCTCAAAGGAGGACCAAAGACGGTACCTTTCCTAGAGAGGACTGTGACATCTGAACCCGCCAACAATGGTTTAACAACAGTTCTTAAATACCAAACAGTCGGACAAACCCGCTACTTTGACGTAGCTGGTTTTCCTGGCCGAAGTACTGGTCTTTAAGTCACATTAGGTATCAACCATCCGTGTTTGAAATGTGAAATTAAGAGTGAAGACTGCTAAAAAGCAATTAGCGCTTTAGTAACCAAATTTTTTTCACAAATCCTGCACGGATTACAATATTCAGTGAAGTAAGTATTCAGCTCTCACGTGCCCCAATTCAGCTAAGTTACTCATTCAAAATAGGACTTATGCAAAAATTGCTCTTATTGCTTAATTTCTTGAACCGCATTGGCTGACGCCACGTCTAACGATGAACAAAGCACTTTTGAATGAGTGACTTTGAGCGAGAGCGAGTGTTAATCATAAAATACATAAAAAGTCAAGTCTATACTATAAAAACTTGTATTTCTTTAAAGTGTGGAATAAAAGAATGGCATTGATGCAGGGGCATACTGGTATTGATTCGACTGTTGGCTGTAACTGTTGTTATCTTAATCAAACCGAAGTTATTCGGACGAGGGAGAAAACACAGACCCTATGGATGACTATAGGCTTGCTGGGTGGCTTTTTTGTGATGGAATTAAGCATCGGTCTCTGGAGCCATAGTTTATCTCTTTTGGCAGATGCAGAACACCTATTTTCCGATATCGGGGCTCTGGGTTTGACACTACTTGCGACTTATTTTGCTCGAAAACCTGCTGCGGATCGGGCTACGTTTGGATATCGTCGGGTAGAAATTTTAGCGGCTTTGGTGAATGGGCTAAGTTTACTAGCGATCGCCATTCTAATTACCTGTGAAGCCATAGGTCGATTCCAAGCACCGGAAGCAGTTTTGGGTCTGCCCATGTTAATCACATCAGTCATCGGTCTAGTTGTCAATATCCTTAACATCACCTTACTTCATCAGCACAGCCACGACGATCTCAACTTGCGGGGTGCCTTCCTTCACGTAGTTGCTGATACCATCAGTTCTCTCGGTGTCATCTTAGCGGCGATCGCAATTTACTACTTGAATTGTTTGTGGATAGATGCAGTTGCCAGCCTTATAGTTGCTATATTAACAGGTCTGAGTGCTATACCTTTGATTTGGGAGAGCTTGAGGATTTTAATGGAATACGCACCAAACTCCATCAACCCGACTGTTGTGGCAGCTAGCCTAAAAACATTTCCTCAAGTTAAGAGCATTGAGAAGCTACACATCTGGACAATCACTGCAGGTCAGGTCATGCTATGCGCTCATGTTAAAGTAAAATCACCGACAGTCGCAGAACAAGAACGGTTACTGAAGCAGTTACAATCTCATCTAAATCAAGAATTTGGCATCCCCGAATCGATTTTACAGCTAACAAACTGTCACGACAGAGAGTCTGTTATTTTACATCCACTTAATCAGAATTTAGTCTCGTTATTGTCCAGCAGATATAAAGCTGATTGATATCCCAGCGACAAACTTCTTCAGATGAGACAGCGAGCTAATTGTCTATACTGGATGCTTGCGGAGTTATCCAATAGATTTTAAGACCAACGTGTGCGATGGTCTTAGTAGTTCAAAGTTTAGTCAGTGCAATGTCGTGGAGTTTGATGAGTTTATGAGCTTAAGACTATATTTATTAAGACATGGAGAAACGACTTATAGCCGCACAGGAGGCTATTGTGGCGATCTCGATCCAGAATTAACACCTGAAGGCTCTGCCATGGCAAAGGCATTTGCAGACGCCTACCATTCCATACCTTGGACAGCTGTATATACCAGTCCCATGAAAAGAACGATCGCCACAGCCAAACCTCTGTGCGATGCCATCGGCATGGAAATGCAAGTGCGTCCGGGACTGCGAGAAATTAAGTATGGCGAGTGGGAAGGGAAAACACTTGAGTTTGTCCAACAACAGTATGCAGATGAATATATCCACTGGTTGAGCGAACCAGCTTGGAATCCTCCCACTCATGGAGAAACATCCGTACAAGTTGCCAGTCGTGCAACACTCGTTATCGGCGAAATTGTCGAGAAACATCTGACGGGTAATATCTTGGTTGTTTCTCACAAGGCAACTCTGAGAATTATCTTATGTAGCCTTTTAGGTATTGATTTGGGACGTTACCGCGATCGCATTAATATCCTGGTTGCGTCTGTCAGTATTGTAAAATTTGCCACATATGGTCCCTTGCTGGAAGTTCTGGGCGATCGCCATCACTTACCCGAACATCTACTTGCCTTACCTGGAAGCTGACATAATTCGCTTTTTGTAATTCACAACTTAATAGGTAGTACAAATAACAGTTAAGTCAAAAAAATTAGCTGTATTTTTTACAGATATAAGTTCAGCATATTTGTTTAAATAAGGAGTAATCCACATCTCTTTAACAATGTTTACCAACAGAACAGACTTTAACTGGCTCCATAAAAAGAAATTCGCTGCGAAAATCTGAATGACGAATGACGAATTACCCATGCTGCCTGACATAGATCGACTCTCCCTTGCCGAACAAGTTGCCCAGATGATAGTCGTCCGCGCTTCTGGTTTCTTGTTTGATCACCAAATCCAGTATCCGGATTGGGAACCGCCATTAGCAAAACTCCAACACTGGGTGCAAGATTTGGGCGTTGGTGGCGTAATTTTACTGGGGGCTAGCGCTGGAGAGTTAGCGATTAGAACACAACAATTACAAAACTGGGCAAAAATTCCTCTGCTGATTGCGGCTGATATTGAAGAAGGTGTGGGACAGCGCTTTGCAGGGGCAACTTGGTTCCCGCCACCAATGGCACTCAGCACAATTTTTCGCTTTGATGAAAAGTTAGGTTTACACTACGCAGAACAACTCGGGGCAATCACTGCAAAAGAGAGTCTTGCAATTGGCCTTAACTGGGTTCTTGCCCCTGTTGTGGATGTGAATAACAATGCTGAGAACCCAGTCATCAACGTGCGTGCGTTTGGAGAAACTCCTCATGAGGTAAGTCAGCTTGCTTGCGCTTTTATCAAAGGTGCGAAAACCTATCCTGTCTTAACAACAGCAAAACATTTTCCCGGACACGGCGATACCAGTATTGATTCTCATCTCGATTTGCCAACGATTCCCCACTCAGTAAACCGACTGGCATCTGTGGAACTGCCTCCGTTTGCCGCCGCGATCGCCTCAGGTGTCGATACAGTTATGAGTGCTCATCTGATTATTCAGAGTTGGGACGCAGAACTACCAGCAACCCTTTCTCGGAAGATTTTAACAGGGCAGTTGCGACAAAAACTTGGATTTTCTGGCTTGATCACCACAGATGCGCTGGTGATGGGTGCCATTGCCAACCGTTACGGTGCAAACCAAGCTCCTGTTATGGCAGTGGAAGCTGGTGCCGATATTTTACTGATGCCTCTCGATCCAGTCGGGGCAATTCGGGCAGTGTGTGAGGCTGTAGAGAGCGATCGTATTCCGCGATCGCGTATTCGTGAGTCTGTCCTCCGTATTTGGCAAGCTAAAACTAAAACCTCTCAAAGCCAAGTTAATCCCACCAATCTCTTCTATGACTTAGCACAAAATGACGCCCTCACCATAGCTACTGAAATCTTGCAACACAGTCAAATAATTCATGGTTCCGTGCCCCTCTCATCAGAAAAACTCATAAATGATATAAAAATTTATAATCATTCAGCAACTCACTCGCATAATTTGATTGTGGTTGATAACTTATTAAAGTGTGACTTTTTGGACCATCTTGCACCAGCAATCGCACTGCCAGCGCAAATGGGATATACAACTCAAATCATCGACTGTCATACCCAAACCAGTCCCACACTCTTATCCAAGCCTTCAACTCTGCTACAGATGTTTATCCGAGGTAATCCATTTCGCGGTAGTGCCAAACTGACTCAAACATCTGAGGATTTGTTTAAGAAACTATTAATAGACGGCAATCTACAAGCTTTATTATTGTACGGTAGTCCTTATATTTTGCAGCAATTTATACCATTTTTGCCAGCAAATATACCCTGCGTCTTTTCCTATGGACAAATGCCAGCATCTCAAGATACTGCATTACGGACATTATTTGGCAAGTAGTTAACCTGTGTAAGAAGTACTCCTATGCGGATAAAAATCAAGGTTTCATACTACAAATCACGCAATAATGCAAGGAGGTTCAATCCGCTATCCAGTTTTTTTGACATGAAATACAATTTATTCAAATGTCAAAGTTTGTTGATAAACTTAACATTTCTTCATATAATTTGAGGGTACATAGCGTCAAAATGTAAATAGTTCCGTATAGCAAACTACCAAACCCCAGCAACAAGTTTATTTCTGTTCGTGTTAGTTCCTATTTGGTATTGGGAATACTACTTAAGTGTTAATTTGTGAGTAAAAAACCATGAGTGTGAATACGGTGCCTTCTATAAATTTCTACTCTTTAGACGTCATTCAAGAAGAAGCGCGTCAACTCGTTCAAAAAGGGGTGGTTAGCCGCCAGCAGCCAATATATACCCTTTGTCAATACATTCCAGCAAGAGAATGGGTTTGTGTTGAATATGAATTAGAGAAGTGCGATTTTTTACTACGCGATCGGATTGCCGATCTTATTGGTCGAGAGCAATGGGATAATGACTAATTAGTTTTTGAGCAAAGATTTTGGGTTAGGGGTTTGTCTTGGATGTATGAATGAAGAATAAAAGTTTCTCACCCTAATTTGAGAAATAATCTCTGCTTGTAATGAGTAAGCCTCTAGCTCTCAACGGTTAGCAGTCAGCTATGAATGGAGTTGTGAAAAATTTCAGACTTACTGTCTAACCCTTGTAAAATGTATGCTAATAGTTTGAAACTGTAGACGACTTGCTTAATCAGTAGGGTTCAGTTAAGACTTTTCCCGCTAACATTTGCTGCGGAACACCTGCGAAAATTACCTTAAAGAAAAGTTTATCAGAGAATATAGCCCCTTTTTTGAGGGATCTACCCCCGTACTTTAGTTCCTAAAATTGACGGGAGAAGCTTTGCTTGGGAGTATCTTCGCCAATAAATTGAACTGTGTTGTACTTTAATCGATTCTTGTCAATACAAAATCTCAAACACAATATATCTATATAAGACCCGATCTGCAGCTATTTGCCTGAGCTTTTTCAATAGCAGTTGCACATCTGGTCTAATTTTTTAGCTATACACTCCCAACTCAAGCGCCAGAATCCACGCATTATAAATGCGTGGATTCTGGCTCAAGGGGCGTACAAATAAAGCTACCATTGGGAATTGCTCTGGAGCCTGCAAGTCAAGCTTTTTACTTTTGCCTTGGTGGACTACTAGTACGTCACGGCGTAAATAAGGCAACCATTTAAAATCCCTAAAAAGCAGATTCCATCATACTTTTGACTTTTGACTTTTGAATGAGTGACTTTCGCCTTGCGGTACTAGTTACTCTGCCTGTTCTAAAAATTGGTTGATATCTTCAACTAAGCGAGTCAGTTCAGCTTCTGTCGTCAAGCGGATATTCAGATCGCGGATGGTAAGTAAGACTTTAGCCGCAAACGGAGTCGGCCAGATATTGGGATTACAAAAAATTTCTAAAAAAACCTCACCAGTGTAACGATATTCCATCGGTTTTTGGGGACTGAGTTTACCGCCACTAGAAGAGGTTTTAGCAGCAACAGCTTTGAGACTCTGCATCAATAGATCGATTGCTGCCTTTAATTCTCGTGCAGCTTGGGGTGAAAAACTAAAAGAGACAGAACCTTCTACTAAATTCAGCGTCAGATGACTTGAGGACATAAGCTACCTATCACTACTTCGGCGATCTTTCATAGTACAGGCGTTCTTACAGTAGGAAGTGAATTCACCATTAGGACAGTTCATCACTTAATTATGCAACGCCGCAAAATGTAGATCGCTCTTAAAAATAACACTATGTCGCTGCATCGTTCACCTTAATATTAAGATTTTCGTACTTATTTGAGTAGAGGAACGGCAACGGTATTAGTAAATTGTTTATGCATCCGGCGCTGCTGAATAGTTATACCAATTGAAGATGAAGCTGTATAGAATAGGCTTCAAGAATAAAATTGTCAGATGACTTGAAGCAAATTTTTTCTGGGGTGATTTTTTCAGTGAATTTGTTGGAGGTGATCGCGAGATCCTTTTACAAGTTTAGCACGCTGATACTTGGGTGTTTGGAGAAAAAACTTTGAAAATATTGCTGGCAATCTACAAAAGACTTGGTAGAATTATTACCCTCGACAAAGGTAACATTATATTAAGGAGCGCTCTGGCGTCGTACATTACATGATGAAACCGCAAGTGGCACGTTACGGGTTTTGGCGATCGCCCATCACAAGTGATTTGATAACGTCTCAAGGTATCGGATTGGGACAGATTGTTCTAGATGGTGAAGATATTTACTGGAGTGAGTCTCGACCTTCTGAAAAAGGTAGGACTGTGGTTATGCGACGCAGTGTTGATGGTTCTCCTCAAGAGATGACATCGACTGAGTTTAACGTGCGTACCCGAGTCCATGAGTACGGTGGTGGTTCTTTCCTCGTCGCCGATGGCAGTGTTTACTTTTCTAACTTTGCTGATCGACGCCTCTACCGTCAGGAGATTGGTAAAGAAGCACAACCTGTCACACCTGTTGCATCCATGCAATATGCCAACGGTGTGTTTGACTGCCAACGGCAGCGAATTATTTGTGTATGTGAAGATAGCACGGTTGCCGATCACGAACCAGTCAACACTCTAGTGAGCATTGGACTGGAGGGGGATGGAAACCCTCTGGTGCTGGTAAAAGGAAACGACTTTTATGCCTCGCCGCGCCTCAGTCACGATGGATCCCGCATAGCTTGGCTGACTTGGAACCATCCAAATATGCCGTGGGATGGTACAGAACTGTGGGTAGGAAAATTGAACGCAGACGGTTCTGTGTCCCACAGCCAACGAGTTGCCGGTGGTGCAGATGAATCAATATTCCAACCAGAGTGGTCGCCGGATGGCAACTTATACTTTATTTCCGACCGGACTGGCTGGTGGAATCTCTATCGCTGGAGAGATGAAAATATAGAACCGCTAACTCAGCTACAAGCGGAGTTTGGTGAAGCTCAGTGGATATTGGGAACGTCCACCTATGCTTTCGAGTCAACTCACAGGATTATTTGCTCTTATACTCAGCAAGGCGCTTGGCACTTAGCCAGTCTTGATACCCTCACTCTTCAACTGCAAAAATTGGAAGTGCCCTACACGGAGATTGATTGTGTCCAAGCCTCTCCAGGAAGAGTCGTGTTTCTCGGTTCTTCTGCAACCCAATCAAAAGCTATTATACAAATGGACCTGGAGACAGGAGCACTTGAGGTGCTATGCTGCTCAAGTAATGTAACAATTGATACGGGATATATTTCAAGACCTCAGGCAATTGAGTTCCCGACGTCTAACGGACAAACAGCATATGCCCTTTATTATCCACCGCAAAACTGTGACTACACTGCTCCAAAGAGCGAGAAACCTCCCTTACTAGTCAAAAGCCACGGTGGGCCAACGGCAGCAGCTTCCAGTAGCCTCAACTATAGAATTCAGTACTGGACAAGTCGGGGAATAGCAGTTGTTGATGTAAATTACGGTGGTAGCACTGGATATGGGCGCGACTACCGACAGCGACTGGACGGGCAGTGGGGAATTGTCGATGTTGATGATTGCGTGTTTTGTGCGCGTTATCTGGTAGAACGAGGAGAGGTAGATGGCGATCGCCTGGCAATTTCAGGAGGTAGTGCAGGTGGATATACCACACTCTGTGCCTTGACGATGCGCGACACATTCAAAGCGGGAGCTAGCTATTACGGCGTGAGTGACTTGGAAGCCTTAGCGGGGGATACGCACAAATTCGAGTCACGGTACTTGGATCGTCTCGTAGGTCCTTACCCAGAGCAGCAAAAGCTTTATCAAGAGCGATCGCCAATTCACTTTACAGACCATCTTACCTGTCCTGTGATCTTCTTCCAAGGACTGGAAGATAAAGTTGTCCCGCCCAATCAAACTGCAGCAATGGTCGAGATCTTGCGGAGTAAAGGGTTGCCTGTAGCTTATGTTGCCTTTGAAGGTGAGCAGCATGGCTTCCGGAACGCCCAAAACATCAAACGCGCTCTGGATGCGGAACTGTATTTCTACTCACGAATTTTTGGCTTTGAACTTGCAGAAGAAGTCGAACCCGTGGAAATTGAAAATCTTTGGTGACTAATTTGTGCCATCAAAGACAAATGAGCCTGCCGTGCGACTATCATTAAGTCTTATTACGATGCTCATGTTTAAGTCAATTACGTCTGGCATTGATAAAAACTAAGGTGTTGCATCTGCAATAGGCATCCTGTCATGCATCGTCATTGATTTTGAGAACTTGCCTTGTGTTGTATAATGTCAAACCGAGATAAGTTTTTTAGAAACCGTGGCATCTTGAACTGAGTCGGTGAAATAGCTTTAGACATAATTTTCTTTTTTAGCATTAAATTTTTTGACATTTGTGTCACCTATTTGGCAACGTAGATGGGAGAAGTTCAAATTATTTTCCCAAACCGAAGTGGACGTTGCTGAATTAGTCACAGTTGTCATTATTCTCCTGCTCGTTGCCACCGTTGTAGCTCTGCTTTGCCGTAGGTTGCGAGTTCCTTATGTCACAGGATTAGTGTTAGCGGGCTTAGCAATCACTGAACTCTTGCCACGGCGTATTGGTTTGAATGATTCTCTAATTCTGAATATTTTTCTGCCGATTCTGGTGTTTGAGGCAGCTATCAATACTGATATGAGCCGCCTCCGCAGCACGATTAAACCAATAGCCTTACTAGCCGGTCCTGGGGTTTTGATTTCCTCTGGTGTGACAGCTGTGTTGCTAAAATGGGGACTGGGGCTAACTTGGACTCCAGCACTTTTGGTTGGGGTGATTTTAGCAATTACCGATACCGTTTCCGTGATTGCTGTGTTCAAGGAGGTACCAGTTCCTTCTCGTCTTGCCTCAATTATTGAGGGAGAAAGCTTATTTAATGATGGTGTGGCACTGGTTTTATTTAGCCTGATTTTGAAAGTTAATGCGGCAGGCTCAATAACAGTTCTAGAAGGATTACAAGAATTGTTTGTGGTGATTGTTGGTGGAACCGTTCTCGGGATTACTTTGGGCTATTTAAGTACAGGTTTATTTGTCCGCTCTGATGAGCCACTCAGTAGTATTTTACTAACCGTAGCTGTAGCATTGGGAGCTTATAAAATCGGGGAATCGTTGAGCGTTTCTGGTGTGGTAGCTGTGGTTGTTGCTGGATTAATTGTCGGCACTACAGGGATTTCAGAAAAAGTATCAGCTTCTACTCGATTGACGTTACTTAGCTTTTGGGAGTCAATCTCTTTCGGTGTCAATAGTTTTATTTTCCTGCTCATCGGTATAGAAGTTGACCTAGGAACTTTATGGAGAACTCTGCCGGCTGTAGCACTGGCAATCCTCGCTTACCAAGTAGGACACTTACTTTGTGTCTATCTGCTATTAGCTATGATACGTTGGTTTGACCGCCCAATTCCTTGGCGCTGGCAGCACGTCTTATTTCTTGGCAATATCAAAGGCTCTCTTTCTATGGCACTGGCGCTCAGCTTACCCAATGCGATCGCCGGGCGAGAGCAACTGATTGCCATCGTATTTGGCTCGGTGTTGCTGTCTTTAGTCGGGCAGGCGGTTAGTTTGCCTTGGCTGGTGAAACGGTTACACATATCTGACTCGGTTGCAGCTCGTCAACCAGTTGAAGAATTGCAAGCCCAGTTAATCACGGGTAAGGCAGCACAAGATGAATTAGATAGCCTGTTGAAGTCAGGGATATTACCAAAAGCTGTTTATGAAGAGATGCGCTCAGCATATCAGGTGCGCGTAGCTAGTGCAGAAAAGGCACTACGGGAACTCTATAATCGCCGCCTGGATCAGTTTGATGTCAAAAGTGGTGAATACAAGAAACTCGATGCGATTCGTCGCCGTTTACTACAGGCAGAAAAAGCGGCACTAAACGAGGCAATACGCAAGCGAATTCTCTCAGAAGAAATTGTGCGAGAGCGGCTAAAAAAAATTGATGAGCAATTGGTTAGACTAGATGATGATTAAGATCCCTGCTTTGAAGTTGAGGGCTTGTAGTTATTTTGACTTTTAATAACCCTACCAGGACTGATCAAGGAAATTCCTTGTTGAAAGTCAGTACCAATCATAACTGCTTCAACCACAGGCTCAAAAACTTTTGTTTGTGCTACCCACTCGACAATAAATTTAGCCCCTGAACCTCCACCTTGCTCATCTCTTTCTACCACAAAATCTGTAGAAGCTAGAGCCGCAATTTGAATGGGGCGCTCTAAATATTGTTTAAGTAATTTACCATTGGAGTCATAGTAGCGCACAGAAGTAATGACGATAGGTTTGGTCAAATCAGTATTACGTATACTGAGAGTAGCCGCTAAATGGAAAATTCTTTGATCATCTCCGTGATAGATGTAGGAGTAAATAGGGACATAAATAGTTTGACCAATCACTGTCTGAAAATTTTGACCCAAAGTTACCACCTTTTGAGATGGATTTGCCTGCCTAGTCTCTGCTTGTGGCTGCGGAGGAATCTTTGAGGATGTGCAAGATGTCAGTACAGTAACAGCGATCGCTGAATAAAATAGTAGATATAGCTTCATTAAAATTCATCATTTCAGTAGACAGAACCCATAAAACCTAATACATGTAAAAAAAATTAGGACTTACGCATACTCTACGAATCGCTTTTGATTGACTTCATTCTCAACAAGCCCTACTTTTTGCTATGAGCAATTACCTTTTTTGATTGAAGTTATACTGTATTAAAAGCCATTTGCCAGAAATCATGTTCTAATTTTGTTACCCTTAAAAAAGATTCTTCAGCTTGTTTTTGAATATCTGTCTCTGCCGTTTTTAAAACCTCATCAGCTTGCTGTTCCAAAAGTTTTACATATTTTGTAAAATCAGGGTTTCCCCATCTTTCTGCAAATTCATTGTAAGGTGCGGGCATCTTACCTGGGAGTTGCCAACCTTGATTATAGGAGAATTCAATAGCCCAAAATGTAGTTGCTTGCACAGCATAAGGCTTGTCTGTAAGACTCTGCATGTATTCACAGTATTCTATACAGGTTGGTTGTTTCTTTATATTAAAATTCAGTTGTCGTTCACTAGCTTTTTCTAGAAACCAATTGAGTTCGTCTTTAAGAGCTGCCAATCCCCCAAGTATCACATCAAAATGTTGTGGAGGTGCGCTGGCTAATACTCTCCCTACCATTCGCGTAAATTCTAAAACAAACAGATAATCTTGCCTCAACCATGTATTAAATTGCTGGAGTTGAATTGTACCTAATTGACACTCTTCAAGGAAGGGATGCACAGTTGCTTCTTGCCAAGATTGAGCGTAATTTTGTAAAAGGAGTTTGCAGGTAATAGTCATTTTTATATTTCCTTTAATTCCTACACAATATTGTAATTGCTCACAGCAAAACGCTCTTGTAATTCATGAAGTACATCCTTCAATAAAATCAATGACTTGATGTAATGACCCTGGTTTGGTCACAATCAGCACGGTTGAATCAGCTTCCAG
Source organism: uncultured Scytonema sp. (assembly GCA_937873135.1). Lineage (GTDB taxonomy): Bacteria > Cyanobacteriota > Cyanobacteriia > Cyanobacteriales > Nostocaceae > Rhizonema. The sequence goes on from CALMVQ010000031.1 coordinate 20,547, forward strand.
TACTGTACTGCCGTCAGGAATAATTAAATCCTCGTGGCGATGGGGTTGATAGCCAATAATCAGAGAACCTGTGGGAAACCGGGAATCTTGAGCAATTTCAGCCACTGTACGATTGACAACATAGCAATTGTTTGGAATCAAAAGTTTCAGAACCTCGATTTGCCCATGTTCAAAATGCATCATCGATTGTACTTGAGGATATTCAATGGCATTCACCATTGTGGAAACAGCTAGTTCAACAGTACTGATGATATGGTTGGCTCCTGCCAATCGCAGGGGTTCGGCAAAATCCGGATGCCGCATCCGACTCAGAATATTGGGAACACCGTAGTGCTTCGCGAGAGTTACCATCGCCAAGTTCAAGGCATCATTTCGGAGGACAGCTACTAAAGAGTTGGCTCTACGAATCCCTGCTTCTAACAAAACTTCTGTACTCACCGCACTGCCGTCAAAAGCCATGACTCCCACTTGTTCGCGGGCATAGCGGCAAGCTTTAGGATCAATGTCAATAACGGCAACAGTATGCCCCAAATTTATCAGTTTTTGCGCCAAACTTAGCCCTGCTAAGTACAGCGTTGCATTAATTCGTAGCGAATTGACAGAGGAAAACTTTTGA
>CALMVQ010000032.1 GCA_937873135.1 uncultured Scytonema sp.
AATATTCAGTCTATCAACAACTGTGATTTTTTACAAATGATTTAGGATTGCTATATCAACAAGGGCAGGAGTTAGAGAAAAAAGGGACTAAGGAAGGATATCAACAGGCAATTGAAAAATATCAACAAGTATTGAAAATTGTTCAACAATTAGGATTACGCAAAGAGGAAGTTGATTTATTAGCGAAGCTTGCTAGTGTCTACAATTCTTTTTCTGACAACAAAAATGCTATAGAGCATCTAAAAAAAGCATTGGATATCTCACGGGAGCTAAAACAATCAATCTGGGAAGCAACTGCACTTGGTTCAATTGGCGTTATGTACATTACCTCAAACAATCCAGAAGAAGGACTGACCTATTTAGAAAAAGCCAAGTCAATATTTTTAGCTCACAAAGAATATGATAGTTTAGCTACCACTTTAAAAGGCATTGGTGGTATTCACAACAGGATAGGTGATACAAAAAAAGCTTTATCTTATTATAATGAAGCACTAAAAATTTACCGTGAGACATTCAAGAATTTGGCTGGTGAAGCTAATACTCTTGAACATATTGCCATGATTTATTCATCATCTGGTGAAGCTATAACAGCGATTAATTATTACGAACAAGCCTTAAAAATCCAGCGTCAAAGGAAAGATTTTCCAGCAGAAGTAGAAATTATTAGTAGAATTGCTGCCCTTCAAAACGAATTGGGCAACACAAAAAAAGCAGTGGAATCTCTAAAAGAGGCATTAAAGTTACAGGAACAGGCAGGTTTGAATTTCAAAGAAAAAGCTGAAACGCTTATACAGATAGGTTTTGTTTATGCTGGACAAGCAGATTATCGCACAGCTATTGACTACTATGAGCAAGCCGGAAAACTTTTTCAGCAAGTGGGAGATACTGGAATGGAATCTCAAACTTTCCAGATGATTGCAAATGCTCACATAAATTTTTCAGGTGATTATCAAAAAGCGATGAATTTTTTAGATAAGGCACTAAAGCTTCAAATTCAAATTGATGATAAAGATGACCAAGCATTTACTCTTGGACAAAAAGCTGAAATTTATGCATCACAGGGTAATTATCAACAGGCGCTGGACGAATATAACAAAGCTTTAGAACTTCAACGTTCCATACCAAATCCTAGATCGGAAGCTCGTACTCTTCGTAGTATTGCATTTTTATATCGGTATTTAGGTGACTATGAATTAAGCATTAAAACTTTTAACAAGGCGTTAGATATATTCAAACGCATACCAAGTAAGCCTGAAGAGATAGATACTCTAGGATTTATAGCAAGTGTTTACCACAAGCAAGATAAGTACGATGAAGCACTTGCAAGTTATAAGCAAGCACTATCGTTATCAAGCAAGGATAAATATCAATCTGAAATTCAGATACTTTGGGGTATGGTGCCAACATATAAATCTTTGAATGATTATCCTAAAGCTTTAGAATCTGCTAATCGCTTAGTAAAATTATCTCAGGAACATTCTTTTGGAGAAGAACAATCTCTCTCTGTTCTAGCTGGTGTATATCGTGCAAAAGGTGAGTATCAAAAGTACTTCAATATCTCTCAAAGAGTTTTGGCGCATTATCGCAAAGCTGGGTTGCGTATTCGAGAAGCTCAAATATTAGGCGACATGAGCATAACTTATGAGCTAGAGAAAAAGTACCAACAAGCTATAGAGATTCGTAATGAAGAATTGAAAATATGGCGAGAGTTAAAAGATAGTAAAGCAGAGGCAAATGCACTTTATGATATTGCCATCAATCAAAGCAAAGTAGGAAACCTGGAAGCGGCACTTCCCAAGATCGAAGAAGCAATTAAAATTGTCGAAAATATACGCGGGAACGTCAAAAGCCAAGACTTACGTACATCTTACTTTGCCACAGTTCAAAGCTACTACAAATTCAAAATCAACCTGTTGATGGAACTAGACAAACAATACCCATCCAAAGGATACGATGCCCAAGCAATTGAAACAAGCGAAGCTTCACGCGCTAGAGGGCTTGTAGTATCAACCATGAAATAGTCAATCTCCCTTCTGCTTCAACCATTGCCATCCAACGTCAAGAACTCGCCACTCGTTCATCAGCAGGCAAAAAAACCTTAGCCATCCTCGCCGATCCAGTATACAGCGCTACCGACGAGCGATTCAACAGTATCCGAAGTAAACAACTCAACAAACAACAAAATCAACAAGATTCCCTCAGTATAGAGCTAGAACGCTCTGCCCTCAAACGTTCCGCCGATGTTCTCAATCGCCAAGGTTGGGGACGACTTCCAGGAACTCGCATAGAAGCTGATGCAATTTTAAACGTTTTCACTTCAATTCCTGTACCCGACTCCAACAGCCTACAAGTCTTCGATTTTGATGCTAACTATAACTGGGCTACCAGCAGTGCTTTAAATCAATTTCGGATCTTACACTTTGCTACCCACGGCTTTGTTAATGATGCAAATCCAGAGTTATCGGGTATTGTTCTTTCCCTGGTGGATAAACTTGGTAAAGATATTCGAGGGTATCTGCGCTTAGGAGACTTATTTAACCTTGATTATCCCGCCGATTTGATTGTTCTGAGTGCCTGCGAAACTGGATTAGGTAAGGAAATTCAGGGTGAAGGATTGGTGGGATTGACAAGAGGACTAATGTATGCAGGTGCAGAGCGGCTGGTGGTGTCGCTGTGGCAGGTTGATGATCGAGGGACAGCAGAGTTTATGCAAGAATTTTACAAACAAATGTTGCACTCAGGCAAGCCAGCAAATGAAGCATTGCGAGCAACACAGTTGAAAATGTGGTTTTCTGAAAAATGGCGTAATCCTAATTATTGGGCAGCGTTTACATTTTTGGGTGAGTGGCGATAATCGACAACTTTAGTTTAACAGAAGGGTATTAACGATTTTTTTGCGATCGTTTACCTTCTCCTTACAAAATGGCGACTGGGGGTGCCCATTCCTTCTCTGGATGTGAGGATAGCGCTGAACGTCGCCGTCATTTGTTACTAGTAGTCTGTCAAAAACAACACAAATGACAAATGACTATTGACTATTAACGCGAAATGCCACTCCTTTTTTCCTTGAATTTAATTGATTATTTAATCAAGGTTAACCAATTATTGATAATAATTCATGCAAAGAATTCCACTCAGGTAACCAGGACCAAACATCGTCGGCTGTTTCTTCAATTCCTTTAAGGATGCTGTCACGGAAAATAACCGGAGATTCAAAGCCAAATAGAGAAAGTTCTTCCCGCATCCCGTAGAGCAAGTCCTTAAGTGCAAAAAAAGTTAAAAAATTCTGATTTTGAAATCGGCTACCACCAGTTTTACAACTAGGTAACAACCTCTCAAATTCTTCGTTGGGGTTTCGTCTTGGTGAAGCAAGTTGCTGTTCGTATTGCTTGATAATATTATTTAACTCTGCTTTGCAATTAATATCTGTCAATCCCTTATCCTTAGGAAAACGGTAACCTTCTTTTTTATCACGTTCTTCTCCCCAGGCATTATTTGGTGGTGATGGACGGGATGTGAGATAAAGGGATAATGTAATTCTGGCTGCGGTGTAAGCGCCTATTTTTTCACCATTCGTTTTCGATTTTACGGCCTGGAAGTTTCCCCAGCAAGGCTTGACGCTGTAAAGTTTCTACCGACAAACGTAAATATTCTGAAACTTCTTCAAGGGTGAGAACTTCTGGTAATGTAACTCGCTCCATAAGCTGACTCGCACAACGCCCTATTTAATACAGAATCCTAGCATATATCAGGGATTTGGCGTTTTCTGATGACTAATTTTCTCCTGCCGACTAGCAGCAAGAGAAAATTACGCTTTTGCATACCTCGGCATACCCTCAGAGGTATATTAAAGTGTCAGGAACAAAAGACAGTATAATCACTTATGAAAAACCAAAATAACCCGAGACAAATAGCACAAATTCTTCCTATGTGGACATCTCGTGCTGTAGCTATATTTTTCTCCCTGGTTTTATTATCGGAGTCAACAGTCGCCAATGTCGGGGGTTATGGGTTGAAAATCGCACAGCATACAGTACCTGCTCCTTCGGGGAGAAAATTCCGTCTCGATACCATTCTCTTTATTGCTGACGATAGCGTGTTCTCTTTTTTGCCCTTTTTAAAAAGTTTTAACTAGAACAGCGCAGCAAAAATAACCAGACAGTTTCAAACTGCGATTTAAACCGAGTCTAGATATGTATTCTTCACGACAAGACTCCTGTACGGGCAGGTTTTGCCGATTAACTTATCGGCTTGAAAATCAATCTGTAAAACCTGCCCCTACTTCTGACTCCTGACTCCTTGCACTAGATACCACATTTTTCTCCTTTTCTCCTTCAACTTATTTGGGCAAGACATTTGATCGCCGCATCTATATTGGAAAAGGATAGCTTAAAGGCAGGCAAATGTTTAACGATCTCGCAGATTCTTTGAACGGCAGCCTGTTTGTGGTCTGTGAAGTTGATACAATTACGCAGTAATTCTATAGCCGCAGTTCCTAGCGAACAGGGTGAGATTTGAGCCTGGGTTTCTCTATCAAAACTGGGGAATACAATCGCCTGAATCGGTAACGGCGAACGACAAATGGTATTGAGATCTAGAGTGACATCAAACTTCGGCACTTCCCAGAGGCGATCGCTTGGCACCAGTTCACCTGTATTTTGCCGCACTCTTGGGGTTTGAGGAAAAGGGAAAATGTTTCCGGTGGCTAACTCCAACGGCAGCACATCATCGGACAGGTAACGCCATCCTTGTTGATAGAGTTGTGTAACTAGAGTACTTTTCCCGCCACCACCAGGAGCTGCAAATACCACTGCTCCCCTATCATTTGCTACTGCACCAGCATGAAACCACAGTAGCTCTGGATGTACTAGCAATAGACCCATAACAACTTCATATTTTACTGCTTGTAACAAATCCATTCGTTCTGCGATCGCTTCATGCACCTTCCCTTCAGACTGGATGATATAGTTTCCGGCTTCCTGCCTGATTGTTATTTGACGTGCAATTAAGGACGGTTGTGGCTCCAACATGGCATAGAACCATTGCTTCAAGATCGTGTGGACATCAAAAATCTCTGTCTCCACCACGACCTGATATTGTCCGAAAGTAATGTATAACGGTGGCAAGCTCATCGTAAGTACTTGACCCCAAAAATAAGAGGTATAGGGGGACGAGAATAGACAAGGGAGAAGCTCAACTCTAGCAGGCGTTGCTTTGGCTGGTAGTCTCGGTTATTGGTAAGCTATCTCAAAACGACTTGAGGATGGCATAATGGCAAAAAAATTTATCATAAATATGCCGAAAACCCTTGAGGGTTCTGAGGGGAACCATAGTCATAGGATGGGATGAGCTTAATCTCAGTTTTTTACGTATTTACACTGGAAAATAATTTAAAAAAACAATCATTTTTTCTTTTGAGTATTTTTGCTTATTCAGATAAAATTTTATATTGGATGAACTTTCTGTAAACTTCAGAGATTTTACTTAAATATGTTTTACCCTTTAAAATATACTAGTACAACAAGGCAAAAGTAAAAAGTAAAAAGTAAAAAGAAAGAACACTTATTTTATAAGCTTTTTACCTATTTCAGATGGGTGGGTTATTTCCGCCGCTCTGTACTAGTATAAAGTTCAACAAGAACGGAAATTAAAAGGAATATAATGTTTTTTGTCCAGAAACATATAAATTATAGTAAATTATTAATAGTTTTAGGATTAGCGACTCTTGTTTTATCTTTAACACCTAAATCAGCTGAAGCATTCACACTCGTTAATAAAACAAATTTCGGCGATACAGATTTCCAAAATCTACTTGAAGGTGGGGAATTCAAAGAATTATTCGTTGCAGAAAGTCGAATTGGTAACAACAGTTTAGACAAAGCAGAGCGGGAGTTAGGGATTAATAAAGCTATTACACCTAATGATAGCAGTGGGGTCAATAATGGATATCCTGTGGCAACAGGCGAGCGCGTATGGAATCCAGGTCAGTTAGTTGACTTTTCGTTAGAATATACGGGATCTCAGGTTACATACACAGTTGATAATCAAATACTAACTAGCAATGATTTTAGTGGTTCTGTAAGCGATATTTTCTTGCGGACTTTTGCTAGTAATAATGGTATTATTGGGCTAACAAATCTCGCTTTAGACGCTCAAAGAATAGGAGATTTGTCTTCTTCATCTGTTAATGGCAGCAGCGACACAGATTATATTCAAATAAGTAATATATCTGCTCCTTTCAAGCTAACTGGCCAATCATTGTTAAACTGGACAGGAAGTAACGCACCACAGCGCTCTCAACTGGCATATCAAATTAAAGTCGGCGAATCAATCATTAAGGAAGTACCTGAGCCTAGTACAGTTGCGGCCACATTATTAGCAACAGTTGCAGGTGTAAGTTTTCATAAAAGAAAAAAGAAAGTTCTTTTATAGGACAAAGTGCTAGCATGCTCTATCATGCCTTTACCCATGACGGTTCAGACAATCGAGTACTACAAACTTTCTAACAAGCCTAACTTGTGAAATTGGGTAACGGTTGTGTAGATGTCTTCCAGCAACACCTCCCCAGCACAGCCCAACTGTTGACATAATACAGTTGCCATATCTTCTATGGTGTGAGTGCCATCGCAGAGTTGCCAGATTTGTTTGGACGAGTGGTTAAGGGTAATACCCAATTCCCCCTCTCGATCATAGATCAGTAGTTCGTCGCCTAAATCGTAGACATCAAAACTTTTGCTGCGAGGACGTGCAGAGGCGATCGCTTTCCCAACCCAATCAACATCAGATTGAATTGCTACCGATTGCTGTCGTTCGGAATCGTTACTGCCAAGGCTACGCCGATCAATAAATCCTAACTTCTCCCCAAGCAATCGTAGGGGGCGAAGCAAATAGTAGAAAAAACTCAAGGGCTTGGGCAAAACAATGAGACGACGATCGCGCACATTCGGCACGAACAACCGCCAGACAAAATATTGTACTCGCTCGGAAAGGCGATCGCGAACCCACAATCGGAACAAAGTGGGAATAAAGCGAGATTCTCCTGGTTGTGAACCGAATAAGTAGCTGCATACTTGTTGCATAAGCGCGGGGAGAGTTTTTTCGTTTTGGATTGCTGCCTGCACTGTCTCTGGTAAACTTACCTCTAACAACTGCCACGCCAACCCAACTCCAAGTAACAGCATTCGTTGGCTGTGTAATTGCTTCGCTTGGGTGAACACCCAGTTCCAATCCAAGTTGGGATAAGCCCGGATCAATTCTGCAATATCACAGATCCATTTCAGTTTGCCCCAGCACTCTTTCGCTCCGTGGGCACACAACGCCAACAGCAAGTCTTCAGGCTCGAGAGTCGAAACTGTTGTTCCCAGCAAAGACAGCGATTGACGGCGTTTCCAGATTTCCTCAACAGGCAGTTCAAATGGGAAAAACCGAGGCGTAATCCGCCAGTGCAGATCGAGGACTACTTTGCGATCATGCCGCACAAAATCTCGCTCATTGTCAGACCAGAGATTAGCAGCTTCCTGAGCATCGTCTACTTCAAGTGTATCGTAACCTTCTGCGACTAGGAGCGGTTTCACCCGCACTAAATCTTGTGGATGGATTAATAAATCCAGATCACAAAAGGGACGCAACGACAGATTGCCGTAGAGAGCGATCGCTAGTGTCGGTCCTTTATATGGCAAAACAGGAATGTCATGCGCTTCTATCAATTGGAGGAGTTTTACCAGTTCCTGCGTGAAGAACAGAGTATTGAGGGTGCTTGTCTGGAAATCCCGGCGAAGTTTGTCGATGACTGCGACAGGAACTAGATCCGGGCAAGTATCCTGGAGGCTTTGATAGAGCAAGCCTGTCACATCATGTTCGTCTGCCAGCGATAGCAACCAAGTCCAGTCTAGGTTACCACAGCAGAGGGTTTCGATAGTGTCTGCCGTTGCGGCATTTATAAAAGTTCGGGTGCAACAAAGGAGTAGTTGCACCTCTAGTCGTTGCGATCGGCAAAGCGTACTGCCATCGTCATTACCCTGCCAATATCCGGTCAATAAAGCAGGCTCACAATCGGAGAAGGAATTCAGCAAAACAAGTTAACAATTAATATGATTGGGAAAAGCTGACTATAACCGTTCTCAGTCAAATCCCATACACTCTTGCCCTCAAGAGAAAGCCCCTCTCCCAAGCGCGTGTGTGAGGGGTGCCCGTCAGGGCGCTCTTGAGGGCGTATGGGATGTGACTAAAACGAGAACCGCTATATTTTTCTCTGTAAGCTGTTTTCTAGCGTCCAGTTCCAGTGGTTGTGGTAGCTCCAATACCTGTGGTAGATCCAACACCTACGGTACCTCCAATACCTGTGGTAGTTCCAGTGCCTGTAGTTCCAATGCCTGTGGTAGTTCCAGTGCCTGTAGTAGTTCCAGTGCCTGTGGTAGTTCCAATGCCTGTGGTAGTTCCAGTGGTAGTGGTTCCATTGATGATTCCAGCGTTGTTGAGTCCGGTAGTGTTATTGATTCCGGTGTTAGTCGTTCCAGTAGTGTTATTGATTCCGGTGTTAGTCGTTCCAGTAGTGTTGGTGGTTCCGGTGTTGGTGGTTCCACTGCTACTACGCCCTGCTGAAACCTGTGCGGCAGCTCGCTGATTGAGTGCCAATGCAGACACTATGGGGATTGACCAGCCTGCGGCAACCACTGCTCGCCTGGTAAAGGTTTTGTGCTGTTTCTGCGACTCTACCTGAGACTGGTGTGCTAACCATTGCTCCACCAAAGGAGTTTCTTTTGCTAAGTTCGCGCATGCCCACTCATAACACTCCGGTGCCAGATAATGGGCATATACGACGGCTAGATTGGTTGTTGCGTAAGTGAGAAGATCACTCTCCTCTTTAACTGTCTCTAAGATACCCGGAATTGCCATTATCAACTGTTCAGGCTTCTGTCCGGGCTGCTGCCGTTCTGACCACAATGGGTCTACGCTATTTGTCCATGCCAGTCGCTTGAGTAGTTTCTGAGTAGCCAAGAGCCTTACCCAGGCAAGTGGACGTTGACTGGCAGGGCTGCATTGAGCACGCCACAAATCGCTGAGACAGACTATCCCACTAGCAGGATAGTACTTAATAGATAAGCCTTGATATGACAATGAGCATGATGAGCCAAATTGAAACATAAAGACACTCCAGCACACAGATGGATCGAGTAGCTAAGACTAAGAGTAAACTAACCGATAACTTTCTTAATATATTAAAACTTTAAGTGTTGTTATGTAGATACATAATTTATAAGTCACTAACCCCTAGCTATAGGAATCATATTTGATTTCTGAAAAAAACTACGAGATAATACGTAGTGA
>CALMVQ010000033.1 GCA_937873135.1 uncultured Scytonema sp.
TGAGTGCTGAGTGCTGAGTGCTGAGTGCTGAGTGCTGAGTGCTGAGTGCTGAGTGAGAGAGGATATGAGTTGAATTTTAGAATGTCTCTTTCTTTTGACTCAGCACTCAGCACTCACACCTAACAACCTATCAAAACCCAGCGATGGGATCTGGGGGTGTGGGTTCAGATGGCTGAGATTCTAAGTATTTGAGGAAATCTAACAATTCTTCTGGTTTCAGTAAACTGCGGGCTATCTTACCATAAGTCTTTTTCAGATATTCCCGTCCCTGCTCTGGTGTCCAGTGCAAACGCTGCATTTCGATATCAGTTTTAGTGATGGCATCTGAAAGATCGACTGGTTCAGTCTTCTTACTTTTCTTTGCTGTTGGCGTTACAACATCCTGTTGAGAAGGAGTGTAACTTCTTGGAGTAAAGGGTGTGACGTTACTAGGAGGGATATCTGGTAGCGACTGATTATCTTTTAGTTCACCGGAGACGACTTCCAAATTGTCTTCAGGAAAATCAAACTGAGCTTGTTGCTGACTGCTAACGGCACGTCTATCTAAGTCCTGCCTGATGGTGTCACTTTTAAGTTTGACAGTTGGTTCTGTTTGGGGAATAGAGTTTATTGTGTCGGAATACGCAGATTCGTTTAATCCACTTGTCTTTGACAAGGAAGGGATTGGCTGAACTTGCGTTATTGTTTCTGAGGGAATTGTTGCCGCTTTTTGTGACGTACCTGTGATTCCTAGAACCATCAACGCCCTACTGCGAGCTCTGTCTTCTGCATCTTCCAGAATTTCCGCGCTAGCCATACCAGTGGCGCGGGTTACACCTTCAATTTGCACGCTCGCTCGGACAATGTATTTTCCTTGATAAATTTGTACTAGTTCAGAAATAAGACAGGCTTGGGGATACAAGTTCTGAAGTTGAACCAACATAATACTATAGTTATTTCTGTCATTGTGCGGGACTCTGGACTGATTTCATTTAAGATTTCCATTCCCGCCCACGTTTATGTATTGCAGTTTACTTAATTATATCAGATGAAGAGTCGTGCCGTCGTGCTGTCAAAATATACCTAGTACAGAGCGGCGGAAATAACCCACCCATCTGAAATAGGTAAAAAGCTTATAAAATAAGTGTTCTTTCTTTTTACTTTTTACTTTTTACTTTTGCCTTGTTGTACTAGGACTCCCCCTCCTCTTCGGATCGCTCTTTCTCTTCCCCTTTGTCTCTGTTATTACTTTACGTATATCCTAGATGTAGCTTGAAGGTTGAAGTAACTTTTTAGCTACCACTGACTTACTACAGGTGATTTGATTGTCCGTGCTATACTAATTACCCAATTACATTAGAACTATTTTCAAAGAAGTCCTCCTCTAAATCTACAATAATGAAGTAATGGTTCATCCTCACAGCATACTTCCGCTGCTGACCTAATTGTTACCGATTCTGCGTATGGGTTGATTAGGTTTGCCAGCAGTTTCGCTTAGTTCACAATCGGAGTTGCATCGTGTAAGAGTACCTTTACTCTAGACAATCTAATACCTGTCGTATCCTTAAAGATTGATGCATGGGTAGTGTAGATCCAGAAAACAAAGCCGGATTAGAAACCCGTAGTAGTTATCGAGTGGGGAAAAATCTAAACCGGATTTGCTTTGTAAGATTGTCTAGAGTCAGGACTTGAACGTAAGTCAACTCTGAAACGCTCCTGTAGAACCCTGTTTCGGAGCTATTCGTCTCCAGCAAGTGTCTGTAGTTCGTGAGGGTAACACCAGAGAACCAGATTCAAAAAAAAAAGATGTTTTGACCAAAGGTCGTTCACTGCATGGAATTTTCAATCGCTACACTCCTTACCAATTTCACCGATGATAAATTGGTAGCTCGTAAATTGTTGGAGAAGAAACTTGGTTGTGAAGATGAAGACGGGTTACAAAAACTTCACATCGCTTTGGAAGTACTGGAGAAAATCGGGATTTTAGTAAAAGATCGCGGGAAGTATCGGCGGATTTCAGAAGAAGGATTGATTGAAGCAAAACTCCGGTGTTCTAGCAAAGGCTTTTGCTTTGCAATTCAAGATGTGGAAGGATCTGAGGATATTTATATCCGGGAAAGCCATCTAAGTAACGCTTGGAACGGAGATCGGGTTCTGGTAAAGGTTCTTAAAGAAGGTAGTCGTCGTCGTTCTCCAGAGGGAGAAGTCAAGCTGATTCTAGAACGCTCCAATCACACTTTACTAGCACGAGTCAAGCAAGTAGAAGGTGGTTTTCGCGCCGTACCTCTAGATGATCGCCTATTATTTGAACTCAAACTTCTAGCATCGAACCTTAACTTGGAACAGGCAATCGATCACCTCGCTCACGTAGAAGTCCTGCGCTACCCACTTGCCCAATATCCGCCAGTAGGTCGTGTAGTACAAATTCTGGGGAGCGATGCAGAAGCGGCAGCGGACATAGATTTGGTAACTTGTAAACACGACCTATCACGAAGTTTCCCTGATTCTGTTCAAGAAGCAGCGGCAAAGTTACCGAAAAAGCTATTAAAAGCAGACCTAAAAAATAGACTGGATTTACGTCAAAAGTACACCATAACCTTAGGTAGCGGTACGAATGGTAAGTCCAAAATGGTAGAAAACGCTTTGAGTTTGGAAAAAACGGCAGCTGGGCGTTGGCAATTGGGCTTTCACATAGCTGATGTTTCTCACCATATCCAACCAGATGAACCCTTGGATCGAGAAGCACTCAGACGGGGGAGATCGGTGTATCTGGGAGAACTCGTTCTGCCAATGTTTCCAGAAGTGGTGGCAGAACGCTGTTCTCTCTCACCAGGAAATGATCGCTTAGCAATGTCTTTTTTAATCGCGATTGATTCAAAATCCGGAGAAGTATTGGAGTGGGAAATTCAACCAAGTGTCGTCAACGTAAACGAGCATTTGAGCGAACAAGAAGCAGAAAAAATTCTCACTAACCAATCGACAGACTCTTCGGCGGAAGTGGTTGAATTGCTTCAACAACTGAAAACAGTGCAACTGAAGTTGAAACAAGTACGCTTAACTCGTGGTTGCTTGCAGTTAAATTTACCCCCAAGCCAAAACTCTTACAACGATGAGGGCATTTTAGGGTGTGTCGTCGTGAACGATTTACCCGTGCGATCGCTATTAACTGAGTTTGCGCTACTCGTTAATCAATTGATGGCGACTCACTTGAACGCTCTCGCTGTTCCAACAATTTGGCGAGTCCAAGGCGCACCTGATGCTGAAGATGTCCAAGAAATGCTAAAATTAGCAATTAATTTAGGCATTGAACTGGCATTAGATCCAGACGTTGATGTTCAACCCATAGATTATCAACATTTGACCAGGGTTTTTGCAGAATCTCCATCAGAGCAAGTTTTAACTTATTTATTGCAGGATACGCTCAAGCAAGCACTGTATAGCACAAATAAAGGACCTCACTTTGGTCTAGCATTACCAGAGGGTTATACTCATGCTCACGCTCCCTTGCGTCGTTACCCAGATTTACTGATGCAGAGAGTATTTTACGCGTTACTCGAACACGGGCGCGATCGCCGCAATACTCGTGTAAAAGAGCGTGTAAACCTTCGCTCCTCTTCATGTCACAGTGAAATTAACTGGAATGTTCTACCACCAGAATTACAACAAGAACTTCAAACTGATTTGACTAGGGTGATTGTTCAACTGAATGATCGCGAAAAAGAAGTCCAAGAAGCCGAAGCTGATTTAGCAGGATTGCAAAGAGCCTCTTTGATGAAACAGCGCATTGGTGAGGTTTTCACTGGTGTAATTACTGGTGTCCAATCTTATGGGTTCTTTGTAGAAATCGAAGTTCTACCACCTGAGTCCGGCACAGAAGGGCATCCACGCGTGCCTCTACGGGTAGAAGGATTGGTACACGTCAGTTCTCTCAAAGACGATTGGTATGAATATCGCGCCAGACAACAAGCACTGTTTGGTCGCAAAAATCGTGCCTCTTACAGGTTGGGCGATCGTGTAGCCGTACAAGTAAAAAGTGTCGATTATTACCGTCAACAAATTGATTTGGTCACAGTCGGTAATGATGGTTTGTCAGTTAGAAATTTTAGTATTCCTAATGGTCAAACCTCAGATATCTATTTACCACATGATATGGATCTTGAGACCGACGACCTAGAATCATATGTTGATCGAGAAAGACGGGACTAGGAGGTTTATGAATGAAGAGTTAAGAGTGAGGAATGAAGAGTTTTTATTTTTAACTTCTCACTCATAACTCCTCACTCCTCACTTTTTGATAATTCCTAGTAATTTCTACTGATATGCTGGCACTAAATAACACTAAACCGCTCATTCTAGGAATATCAGGCGCATCTGGTCTCATCTATGCTGTTCGCGCTCTTAAATTCTTGTTAGAAGCTGATTACCAGATTGAATTAGTAGCTTCCAAGTCAACATATATGGTTTGGCAAGCGGAGCAAAACATCCGTATGCCAATAGAACCTATTCAACAAGAACAGTTTTGGCGACAGCAAGCAGGAGTCGAAGGAGTAGGTAAACTACGTTGTCATCCTTGGGGTGATGTCGGAGCAAATATTGCCAGTGGTTCCTTCCGTACCTTAGGGATGATTGTGCTTCCATGCAGTATGAGTACCGTAGCAAAGCTAGCTGCTGGCTTGAGTTCCGATCTCCTAGAAAGAGCGGCGGATGTCCAGCTAAAGGAAGGAAGAAAACTAGTGATTGTCCCTCGAGAAACTCCTTTTAGCCTGATTCACCTCCGGAATTTAACAACATTGGCAGAAGCAGGAGCTAGAGTTGTCCCAGCTATTCCCGCTTGGTATCACAAACCCCAAACCATAGAGGATATAGTTGATTTTGTCGTTGCTCGTGTTTTAGATCAACTAGAGATTGACTGCATTCCAATTCAGAGATGGCAAGGATAAACCCTAAGTTCTATTCAAAATTCGATGCTATGAGAAATTTAAATAATCATTTGGAATTTAAAATTTGAGTTATACCAAGGTCATTGCTAATCTCAAACATCGATGTCATTATTTCTTCGTCTAATACTAATGACCAATAATCAATGACTAATGACTATTAATTATGGCTGTAATTCGCTTATTTTTATTAGTAGGGGTGATGGGATCACTGACGCTGTTGTTAGTGCAAAATTGGTCACCTGTCCTACCACTTACGTTTTTGGGTATGCGGACGCAGTCCTTACCATTAGCGTTATGGATTTTGTTTAGCACTGCGGCTGGTACTTTTACATCTTTACTCATAGCGAGTTTGTTTAAATTGTCAAATTACTTTGTGGGACAACAACGTCAAACCTCGCTTAAGTCATCAGCCTCTAATACGAGTGCCAATTCAACTTCCAGGAGAGAACCCATACCTCGAACAGAAGCATCTCAAGAGCCGACAAGCAAAACAGAGTCCAGAGCAAGTAACGCTTCAGATGATTGGGATATAGAGAACAGTCAAGATGATGATTGGGACTTTGAGGAAAGCAAGAATGTTGCGTCTACTCCTAATTCTCAAAATACACGGGTTAATGACTCTAAAACCAATGAACGTCAACAAGACTCTAAAAGCAGTTCTAAGTCTAGCTCAGCTTACTCATACGGCTACCAAGAACCAAAAGATTCTGGAGTAGGAAAAACCGAATCAGTATACGATGCTGATTACCGAGTCATCGTACCTCCCTATCAAACACCGACTACCAATCAAGCTGAAGATGATGATTGGGGGTTTTTTGATGATGATGATTCTGAGAAAGATAAACGTTCCCGATGAATAGAGGCGCGAAAAATCGTATACCGCATCTTTACAGGTATCACCTTAGAGGAGACAAGCATATCATTACATCTACAGCTAGAGCCGTAAGATAAAGACTGTGTTCATTGATCCTCCTAGCAAAGCGGTACTAGATCCCACAACGCTCACGAGATTCTTGTTTAACTTGACCGGTCATTGCCGCTTCCTGCAAACTCATGAAAGCATTAAAGTCTTCCAAGTCATAGCGGGTTGTTAACAGGTGTCGCAGCTGATTTTCTGCTTCAACCGAGAGGTAACCAGTTGCTAAAGCTTTTTGGACAACATCACGAATCCGAATCATGGTTGAAACCTCAAACGACCACATTTATTTATTCAGCCTTATTTAGATAAGGTATGCAGTAGTTTTCGTATCTCAATGCTTAAATTGGCTAAAGCTTTTGGACGTATCATTTGAAAATAAGTCATATTTTACACCTCGACCTACAAACAATCATTTGTTGATGAGAATTGGGGCTTGATACAACTAGATAATCGATAGATATCAGTTTGTTTCGTAGTGTGTTGGTTGAAACACAGTGTTATCTAAAGCTAAGGCAATTTACGCTCTTCCTAGAATCTTGCTTGTCTGTATTGACTGCCATATTGAGCATAAAGTTTCAAAAAAAATTGTAAAACTTCTGTTAAATTCTATGGCTAAAGACTTTTTTATCGTTCCACCCCAAAAATTATTTTAAATGAACTTCTTAAAGTTTGCTCTCAAACACCAGAAAAAGGTGTAGAAATTGAAAATTGTATTTTACAAATGATGAATTTTCTGTATTCTTTAGGTTGTCTTTTTCTAGCGGATGGATTTGAATCCCTTTTGTGCAGTGCCTGTTTTTATAAGTTAACTTGCTAAAACACCAACAGTTGGGAGTGCAAAAATTAGTGTTGGAAGCTATAGAATTATTACAAAAGCGCTCACTCATAGAGCGGCAAGCGTCTAGTACAGCACGGCGTAAATAAAACACCCATCTGAAATAGGTAAAAAGCTTACAGAATAAGTGTTCTTTCTTTTTACTTTGTACTTTGTACTTTTGCCTTGTTGTACTAGCTGTTTCCAAATTTTAGTTTGAAAGGAGTAATCCATAAAGAAATATGTGGATATTTATCGCTCGTTGCTAACATTTTTGAAGCACAATGAAAAAAGCAGATAAAGAGAATTGAGATTCAGACAGAGAAAACGTTCTTCTGTAGATACGCGCTATAGCGCGTATCTTATTTTAACAATCAATCATCAACTAACAACAGAAAATTGCGGATGACAACAGAAAATTTATTGCAAGGAATCAACCTGTACTTAATTGGGATGATGGGCGCTGGAAAGACGACAGTGGGACTCGCACTCTCCAAGCAACTGAGTTATAGGTTTATAGATATCGATGAAGCAATTACTAAATTAGCAGGACGAACAATCAGTGAATTGTTTGCCCAAGAAGGCGAAGCCGCATTCCGGGAACTAGAAAGCAAAACTTTAGCACAAGTTTGTGCTCACCAAAAGTTGAGTGTAGCCACTGGTGGCGGTATTATCTTGCGACGAGAAAACTGGAGTTACCTGCACCACGGTTTGATTGTCTGGCTTGATGTACCAGTGGAAGTACTTTACACACGTTTAGCAGAAGATACGACAAGACCACTACTACAAGATGTAGATCTTAAAGCAAAGCTGCGATCGCTTCTCGAACAACGACAAGCACTCTATGCCCAAGCTGATCTGCGAATCACTGTAAGCGTTGACGACACAACCGAGCAAATTGCCACACGAATAATTCAGGCAATTCCTCATGTTTTGAAACCAGAGAAATTACCTCCATCCGTTTCATAACAAGGAGACTTCTTGGAACAGAGTTATTGTTGTCCCGACGAACCCTATCTCCAAAACGAACCACTCTCCACTCACCATTGTCGATGTTGCCTTCGCCATATAAGCTAAAATGCTTTTAGGCTACTGATACAGCATAAATTTTCCCATCATTTGAGTTGTATTTTATCCAAACTACAACCGCTATAAACTGTCAACAGTTCCCCATAATGATCAACGATACTGAGTACATTAAGCAAGATGCAGCCACTCGCGTACAAGTACTGAGTGAAGCATTACCTTACATTCAGCGCTTTATAGGTCGAACTATCGTCGTAAAATACGGTGGCGCGGCAATGAAAGATAGCAAGCTCAAAGATCAAGTCATCCGCGATATTGTCTTCTTGTCCTGTGTAGGTTTGCGACCAATTTTGGTACATGGCGGTGGACCGGAAATTAACAGTTGGTTAGATAGACTAGGCATTCAACCGGAATTTAAGAACGGTTTACGAGTGACTGATGCGCTCACAATGGATGTGGTAGAAATGGTGTTGGTCGGTCGAGTTAATAAAGAAATTGTTAGCCTGATCAATCAAGCTGGTGGTTCAGCAGTTGGACTGTGCGGTAAAGATGGTAATTTGATCACGGCTCGTCCTCAAGGTATAGAAGACATTGGTTTTGTTGGAGAAGTTTGTGGTGTCAATATCAAAATTTTAGAAACACTTGTTAACAATGGCTATATTCCAGTAGTGTCAAGTGTTGCAGCAGATGAAGCAGGACAAGCTTATAACATTAACGCCGATACCATAGCTGGAGAAATAGCCGCAGCGATGGGAGCAGAAAAATTAATTTTGCTGACCGATACCAGGGGGATTTTAAAAGATTATAAAGATCCGTCAACCCTGATTCCTAAAGTAGATATTCAAGAAGCCCGCCAACTCATTACTACTGGCATAGTTGGCGGTGGGATGATCCCAAAAGTCAATTGTTGTGTGCGATCACTTGCCCAAGGCGTCGGTGCAGCACATATCATAGATGGTCGCATTCCTCACGCCCTGTTACTAGAAATTTTTACGACTATCGGGATTGGAACGATGCTCATCGGCTCTAAATTTATGCCGTAAAAAGGTGTCAGGAGCTAGAAGCCAGAATATATAATAACAATTCTGTGTAATTGGTAGATATGTCTCTTGGAGCCTTTCTCTTTGATTCAGTAGGTAAGCGCGTGGATTCACATTTAGAAATTGCTAAAACTCGATATCAGGCAGGAAAAATTGCTTTTGAAAATGGGCAATACAGAGA
The DNA here is from genome assembly GCA_937873135.1 of uncultured Scytonema sp. Lineage (GTDB taxonomy): Bacteria > Cyanobacteriota > Cyanobacteriia > Cyanobacteriales > Nostocaceae > Rhizonema. The sequence goes on from CALMVQ010000033.1 coordinate 8,900, forward strand.
AGCCGTTGAACAACTCGAAAAGGCAAGTGCCCTATTGGTTCGCAATTCTCGTCTTGGTGGAGAGGTTCAAATTTGGTTGGCAACAGCTTATGAAGCCGCAGGACGCAATGAAGATGCGATCGCTTTATGCGAACAACTCAAACGCCACCCCGATCCAGAAACTAATAAAGAATCACGGCGCTTGCAGTACATCTTTCAAGCGCCCAAGTTACAACGTCCAAAGGAATGGATGACAGAAATTCCCGATTTGGGTACATTGCAAGACTTTGAAACCAAAATACGTTTGAGTGCTAAGACGAGCAAATCTTCTGTCACGCCAGAGCTTACCGAGCCAAAATTCGACGATCTCGCTCAGATTAATACCAGAGATAATCGCTTTATCTGGGTGGCATTAATTGCGATTGGTTTCACTATAGCGGCATTGGTTTGGTATAGTTTTTAACGAAGTGAGAACATTCGCATTCAGATCTCAGCCATCAACCGTAACGCAAATGTTGCTTGTAAGGATTCAGCGATATATGAAAAAAAGTTTAGGACTGGTATTCAGAGCATTTGATTTTGTCCTGGGAAAATTTAATCGTGTCTTTGCAATTCATAATTCCTCTCTTAAAGTTTGCCACGGAGAGAAACCCTACCACTCCTTGCCTACGGGGAACCCGCCCAATGCTCAGGCTAACACGCAACTTTCCGCAAAATCTCACATCCAAAATTCTCTTGTAGGTCTGGTGCTATTAGTATCCCTACTACTGTCAGGTTGTGTCCAATATGACGTAGGTCTGAACTTTAGTAACCAGAATCGTGGCGAACTGGTGCAGCACATTAAGTTGGGAGAACGCTTAACGAGTTTTAGTGGTGATTCCGTATACGAATGGTTAAACAGTATAGAAAATCGCGCTCGTAAATTGGAAGGTAAAACGCAACGACTTTCAAACGAAGAAATTATTGTGACAATTCCTTTCAGTAACCCTCAGGAGTTACAATCCAAATTTAACAAATTTTTCCAACCCACTAGCAATCAAAAATTTGATTCTTTTCAGGGATCGTCAGACTCGGAACTGCCGAAGATTGAATCAAACTTACTGTTGAATCAGAATAATTTTTTACTCGTAGTCCGAAATCGATTGATTTATGACTTGGATTTGCGATCGCTTGCTCTGATTGCGAGTAAAGGTAACGTCCTGGCTCATCCTGGTTCAATTCTAGATTTAGAATTCAGCTTGAAGACTCCTTGGGGTGCTAGAAATATTCTCTTAACAGAAAAAGCGGTTCAGCCACAAAGTAATAAGAATCAGTTCGTGTGGAAGCTACAGCCTGGGGAACTAAACCATATAGAAGTCGTTTTCTGGCTTCCCAGTCCCATAGGTATTGGTACGTTATTCATTATTTTGTTTGTCTGGGCAGGAATATATCTGAGATACAGTTTTATGCCTGATCCCAGAATTCAGTTTAATTTGTAAACAAATGTTGATAGTTAATGGTTGATTGCAATTAACCATTAACTATCAACATTTAACGAACGCTGAAAAACTAAGGCGATAAACGCTGAATATTCCAACTGCCATTATCTAATAAAGTATAAAGCAAGCGATCGTGCAGACGACTGGAGCGTCCTTGCCAAAACTCAATTTCTGTGGGGATCACTCGGAAACCTCCCCAGTGATGGGGGCGCAAGACATCTTGATGTTGATATTTTATTTGTAGTTCCTGTAACTGTCGTTCAAGAACTTCGCGACTTTCTATCACCTCACTTTGATTCGATGCCCATGCACCAAGGCGACTGTTAAAAGGACGGCTGTGATAATACTCATCCGACTCCTTTTCTGAAACTTTCTCTACACGTCCACAAATGCGGACTTGGCGTTCTAGTTCTCCCCACCAGAAAACCAGGGACACCAGGGGATTTTCTGCTAACTCTTGTCCTTTGTGACTGTTGTAATTGGTGTAGAAAACAAAGCCCCGGCAATCAAAATCTTTCAGTAGGACAATTCTTGCTGAAGGTTTACCTTCCGGAGTAGCTGTGGCAAGAGTCATTGCATTTGGTTCCAAAAGTTGAGTGGAGAGTGTCTGGTCAAACCATTTTTTAAATTGTATAAAAGGATTAGGGTCAACCTCGGTTTCGCTTAAACCCTGTAAAGTGTAGTCTTTGCGAAGATCGGCAATATTCTTGTCCATGATGATTTGCTTCGGTGAATACCGGTTACGCTAATATATGTCTTTGCTAAAAATACTTAGCATAATTATTAGCGTCAACAGAGTATTATTCTGCCAAGGAGCTCTTAAAACAAATTGCAAAAAATGCGCCGTGCAACGTCTATTCAACGTTTGTTAATCTATGGTCTGAGCGGTCCGGTCATCGCTCTGAACATCTGGTTGTTATCCTCAGTTTTTCAGTATTTTCAGCATCCATTTACCATCCTGGCTGTTGCAGCAATTCTGGCTTTTTTACTAAGCTATCCAGTTAAGTTCTTTGAACGTGCCCCCATGACTCGTTCTCAGGCGGTGATCATTGTGTTACTAGCTACTTTAACGCTTTTAGTCATTTTAGGCGTGACACTGGTGCCGATGGTATTTGATCAAACAAACCAACTGTTACGAACGATTCCTAGCTTGTTAGAGAGCAGTCAAAGAAACTTACAAAATTTACAAGATTTAGCGAAAAAACGACATTTGCCATTAGATTTGCACGTTCTCAGCACACAAATCAATGCTAACATCGAAGGATGGGCGCAACAGCTGGCAACTAATGCTGTGGGTGTAGCCGGAACGTTACTGTCAGGGTTACTGGACTTAGTATTGGTAGTCGTGCTGGCGTTTTACATGCTCTTATATGGCAACCAAGTTTGGCTGGGTTTAATTAATCTGCTGCCATCTAATATTAGTGTTCCCTTTACGAGTTCTTTGCGGCTGAATTTTCAAAACTTCTTTATTAGCCAATTGTTGCTGGGGTTGTTCATGATAGTGACCCTCACCCCAATTTTCTTAATTCTTAAGGTGCCGTTTGCCCTATTATTCGCTATACTAATCGGCTTATCTGAACTCATTCCCTTTATTGGAGCAACTTTAGGCATTGGTCTAGTGACTATTTTGATCCTGCTGCAACAACAATGGTTGTTAGCAGCTGAAGTGGCTGGGGCAGCAGTTGTCATGCAGCAACTTAAGGATAACCTATTGGCTCCCAGATTACTAGGCGAATTTATCGGACTTAATCCCATCTGGATTTTTGTCTCTATTTTGATGGGATTCGAGATTGGTAAATTGCTAGGGACAGTTGTTGCTGTTCCAATTGCTGGTACCATTAAAGGCACCTTTGATGCGCTCAAAAGCAACAATTCTGTCAAGGAATCAGAACTCAGGACTCAAAATGATATAACATAAAGTCAGAGGTTTAAAAAAAGAAAACTAAAGTTCTGACTAAGGTCATAATATTCTGAATTCCAAGTTATCCTCAAATCATTTCTCAGTGTTCTACTAAAAAAACGTATTTGGGAACACAATTTACCACAAAAAAGGCGATCATTAAGTATAAAATATTATTAGTGCGTACTTCTTTGTTGAGCATTGTTACTATACAATCTTGATGTGGATCTGTAAAGCTTGCATTTATCAATAGCTATTCGTGGATGATGCGTGGGCTGGTGGCTAACAGCTAATTGTGTTTCCCAATCTCTGAGGGGCAACTTTTGTAAGGATTTCGCGACCTTATAATATGGGGCTGCTAAAAACTTATTAACCCATTATAGCTGACGGCACGACTGCTTACACTAGTACAGCGGGCGCGTAAATAAAGCAACCCTGACGCTCGTTCCTCGCTAACGCTGCGCGTTCCACCAGTCGCCTAGGTCGAGCTAACCCTCCTGTAGCGCTGGTTCACCATTTCAAACAGCCAGAAGCCTTGATTTATAACACTTTTGACTTTTGAATGAGTGACTTCAGCCTTGCGGTACTAGTAACTTACATTATTAGATGATCAAGTTGCACAATTTTAGCGAACAATTCAAAATAGTATTGATCTCAAAGATTGGGGAACAATTAGGTCAAATTCTTTAGGTAATACTTAGGTTTCCAATGAGACAAGTTAACTTTGTCATAATTTTTATTTTGTGTCTGGCTTTCGCATTATTTACTATCGAAAACACTGAAGCAGGAACAATTCATATCGTTCCTAACTTGCAGGTGCAAGCTCCGATCGCCGTTGAGTTGCTCTTAGCAGTTGGTTTAGGTGCAGTTTTTGCTTGGATGTTCAGTATCTGGACACATCTACAACGACAGTTAGCATTTAGTCAACAAGTTCGCCAACAAAATTCCCAAATTAAGGAATTGGAGAGTAAGGTTGAACAATATCAGGTAGAAATTCAATCATTACAACTAGCACTACCACCTTCCTCAAGTGATTCTTTAAAGGAACTAGCTAATGGTTAGTAGAAACGTGGAAACGTGGTTAATAGGAACGTGGTGACTAGAAAAACTAACAACCGCCAACTAACAACAAACAACTACCAACTCTCAATTGTTTAAACTTGTCGATGGATGCTTCCGAGCTATTGGAAACAATTACACTGCTTATTCACCAAGCTGAGCAGGGGGAGATAGACCCTTGGGATGTCAAAGTGATTGAGGTGATTGATCGATACATAGAACTCATGGCACCGGAGGCAATAACAAGAAGTTATGAAACTGATTTATCTAAATCAGGACAGGCTTTTTTGTCAGCTTCAATGCTTGTCTTATTCAAGGCAAACACTCTAATGCAATTGCAATCATCTGTCGAAGAACAAGAGGCTGTCGTCGAAACAAATGAAGACGAGTTGAGACATCAGGGTTCGAGGTTGCCGTTAGAAAAACACTTGCGTCGTCGCCCAATAGCAATGCCGCCGCCGAAACGCCGTGTGACTCTGCAAGAGTTGATCGAGCAATTGCAAGTCATGGCACAACAGCTGCAACTTGTAGACAAAGCAAGCAAAACTGTCCGACCCCGACGTCAACCCAGTCTTCAAACTATGCGAGCAGCGCTCTCGTTAGCTCACCAGGAAAATCTGACAGAAGTGGCTTCGGAATTAGAGCAGGTGTTGCAACAAAAGGCAATAGAATGTTCGCAAAAAAACTGGTTGAATCTCGAACAGCTTGTAGAATTATGGGCTCAGACAAAGCAAGCAAACCAACATCAGTCTACTCACCAGTCACATAACAGCCAATTGATTAGTGTTTTCTGGGCACTGCTACTTCTATCCGCTCAATCTAAGATAGAAATATATCAAGAGGAGTTTTATCAGGATATTAAGATTCGTTTACTAACAGAGTTAGCAAGCAATAGTAATTCCTTGGAAGTGCCTTTGTGCTGAGTAAGCTTGTCATGATGAGAGACTTCTAACTAACGCCTGTTGAAAAAATGAGAGATTAGCGATACCTTTTATACTTATGATTCTACTTAGTTCAATTACTAACCGTAATTTTTGGGATGACTGATAACAGAAATAAATTGATGATCAAGTATCAATTGATGAATTGTAAACTGGCTTGTGGTTGAGGAATAAATATCTATGAAAGCGATGATTCTTGCAGCTGGTAAGGGTACTCGTGTACGTCCAATTACCCACATAACTCCCAAACCGATGATGCCCATCCTGCAAAAGCCAGTGATGGAATTTTTACTAGAACTTTTACGCCAGCATGGATTTGACAAAATTATGGTCAATGTTAGCCATCTGGCAGAAGAAATTGAAAGCTATTTCCGAGATGGTCAGCGATTTGGCGTGCAAATTGCCTATTCTTTTGAAGGTCACATTGTTGACGGTACATTAGTGGGAGAAGCGATTGGTTCGGCTGGTGGAATGCGTCGTATTCAAGACTTTTCGCCATTTTTTGATGACACCTTTGTCGTATTGTGCGGCGATGCTTTAATCGATTTGGATTTAACAGCAGCAGTAAAGTGGCATAAATCCAAAGGAGCGATCGCGACCATCGTGATGAAATCTGTCCCACGAGAAGAAGTTTCAAGCTACGGTGTCGTCGTAACCGATGAAAGCGGTCGAGTCAAAGCTTTCCAAGAAAAACCAAACGTCAACGAAGCCCTCAGCACCGACATCAATACAGGTATTTACATCTTTGAGCCGGAGATTTTAGATTACATACCTTCTGGTGTAGAATATGACATTGGTAGCCAGCTGTTCCCGAAACTAGTAGAAATCGGTGCGCCCTTCTACGCCATCCCAATGGATTTTGAATGGGTAGATATTGGTAAAGTACCAGATTACTGGCGAGCAATTCGTGGTGTTTTGCTTGGGGAAATCAAAAACGTCCGCATCCCCGGACATGAAGTTGCACCAGGTATTTACACTGGCTTAAATGTCGCAGTGAATTGGGACAAAGTGGATATTACAGGTCCAGTTTATATAGGTGGGATGACCCGGATTGAAGACGGAGTAAAAATTGTCGGTCCAGCAATGATTAGTTCCAATTGCTGGGTATGTAGTGGCGCAATGGTAGACAACAGCGTGATTTTTGATTGGTCACGACTTGGACCGGGAGTCAGCTTAGTTGATAAATTGGTGTTTGGGCGTTACTGCATAGATAAAACTGGAGCAACCATAGACCTGCAAGCTGCTGCTTTAGACTGGTTGATTACTGATGCCCGTCATACGATCCCATCCCATACCCCCGTCGAAGGGCAGGCGATCGCGGAATTGCTGAGGACTAACCGAACTTAGTGGTTAGTGATTAGTAGTTATTATTCGGCATAAAATAAAACAAATTAATAACTACTAACCACTATCTTTACAAAGCTAAGTACGTATACCTTCTTAAACTTTGTTCATAGGTTTGGAGTAGTCGCTGAGATTCCGCTAGAGTAATACGATTTTCTTCTAAAGCGTGTTCGCAACGTTGGCGAATACTCTCCACCATATCCTCAGAATCGTACTGCACATAGCTCACAACTTCACTCATGGTGTCACCCTTGACAACATGTTCGATTTGGTATCCTTTGGGAGTCAATTGAATATGAACAGTATTAGTATCGCCAAATAGGTTGTGCAAATTGCCCATAACTTCCTGGTAAGCCCCGTTGAGGAACATTCCCAGGTAGTATGGTTTTCCTGGAGTATGGGAATGGAGTTCTAAAACCGACTTCACATCTCGGAGGTCAATAAAACGGTCGATTTTGCCATCACTATCGCATGTGAGATCGGCTAAAATTCCCCGCTGCGTTGGTTCTTCACCTAAACGGTGTATTGGCATGATCGGAAAGAGCTGATCGATAGCCCAACAATCAGGTGCTGATTGAAACACAGAAAAATTAACGTAGTAGATGCTCGCCATAATTTTTTCTAGGTCTTCCAAGTCATCGGGTACGTAATCGTGCTGTCTGATGATATTCAGTATTTTCTGGCAACAAGCCCAGTAAAGCCGTTCAGCTTTAGCTCTTTCAGTAAGACTCAAAATCCCCAAGTTAAAGCGGCTGATTGCTTCTTCTTTAAATTGGGCGGCGTCGTGGTAAAACTCTTGGTAATTTTCGGTGTTGATAGATTGGTAAGTTTCCCAAAGGTAAAGAACAATTGGAGATTCTCCCTCTTTTGGCGGATCTATTGAGTCAGAGGGAATGTCACTGGTACTGAGAACATCAAAAATTAACACTGACTGATGGGAGGCGATCGCACGTCCACTTTCACTAATCAGTGTTGGGACGGGAATATTTCGCTCAGTACAGGTATCTCTTAACTCTGCTACGATGTCGTTGGCATAGTTCTGCATGTTGTAATTTTTCGAGGCATAGAAATTGGTCTGCGAGCCGTCGTAATCCACCCCCAAACCGCCTCCAACATCAAGATACTTCATATCCGCTCCTAACGCTGCTAATTCCACGTAGATACGGCTAGCTTCCTGAATAGCGTCTTTGATCACATTAATGGCAGAAATTTGCGAGCCAATGTGGAAATGTAGCAATTGTAAAGAATCCAGTAGATTAGCTTCGCGTAACTTGTCTACTGCGCCGATAATTTCCGGGATTGTCAAACCGAATTTAGCGCGATCGCCGCTTGAACTTCCCCAGCGACCCATTCCATGAGTACTGAGTTTAGCTCTAACACCTACAATCGGCTTGATACCTAACTGACGATTTGCCTCAATTACCAAATCGACTTCTTCTATTTGCTCTAAGACGATAATTGGCGTTTGTCCGAGTCTTTGAGCCAACATCGCTGTTTCGATGTATTCTTGGTCTTTATAGCCGTTGCATATTAGCAACGCTCCTGGTGTATCCAATAATGCCAAAGCAATCATTAATTCTGGTTTGGAACCAGCTTCTAAGCCAAATTGATGAGGTTTGCCAAACCGTACTAAGTCTTCTATTAAGTGTCGCTGCTGGTTGCATTTAACAGGAAATACGCCACGGTAAATCCCAGAGTAGTTATAGCGAGCGATCGCTTTAGAAAAACAAGCGTTTAACCGCTCAATGCGGTCCTCCAAAATATCAGAAAAGCGAATCAACAGGGGCAATCCTAAGTTACGCTGCTTGAGAGCGTTAACTAATTCAAACAAATCTAGAGAGCCACCGCGATCGCCTTTAGGAGCAACAGTGATATGACCCGCAGCATTAATCGAAAAATAAGGTTGTCCCCAACCTTCAATGCGGTAAAGTGCTTCACTATCCTCAATTTTCCACGAACGGCGCGTGTCTAGTGAAGTAGTCGGTGGCAATAGTTTTTTAGCCTGACGATTACTCACTTCAACCTTGCTTCCATTGGACGCCGATGTAACGGCATGATCATCTGATGTAGCAGTTGGCTCAACATGCATTGCTTACTAACCTCTGTGTGTCACCCACAAACTAACAATTTAACTTATCTGGACATACATGTACTCAGAGATTGCTTTATGAATGTTAATCTCAAGTTGGTCATTCATCATGCGTCATCGGTTATTTGTCATCATTTATTGACAAATAGCAAACCACAAAGGACAAATGACATGTTTACTAAGTTTTAGGAGATAGCTTTGGAACGTACATTCTTAGCAATTAAACCAGATGGCGTACAGCGCGGACTTGTCGGTGACATTATCCGTCGCTTTGAAAACAAGGGCTTTACCCTCGTTGGCTTAAAGTTTACGAAGGTCAGTCGGGAATTAGCTGAACAGCACTACGATGTTCATAAGGAAAGACCTTTTTTCGGCAACTTAGTGGGATTTATCACTTCTGGTCCGGTGGTGGCTATGGTTTGGGAAGGTGATGGCGTTGTCACCACTGCCAGGAAGATGATTGGAGCAACAAACCCACTTACCGCAGAACTAGGCACGATCCGAGGTGATTTTGGCATTAATATTGGTCGTAACCTCATCCACGGTTCCGATGCTATTGAAACAGCACAACGGGAAATAGCTCTATGGTTCAAGGATGAAGAATTGGTTGGTTGGCAACCTCATTTGACACCTTGGCTGCACGAATAGCGCCAATAATAGTTAGAAGTGATGAGTGAGGAATAAAAAAATCTAGCTCCTCGCCTCCAGTACGGGCGGGTTTAATTGAAATCGTATATGAGTAAACACGATATCTGTATTAAACCTGCCCATACTCCACGCCTTCTGTACGGGCAGGTGTCACTGGATATTGTGTCTGTCAGATGTTTTACGTATTAAACCCGCCGCTACTCACTCCACGCCTTCTAACCGATCTTCCCAACTTCCTCTCTATCTAAGACTTCGGCTTTTTCCGTTTCCTCTGCTGTTTCTGATATTTCTTGAAGAGTTCGTTTGGAAAATCCCCAAGCTAAAATCAGACAAATTGCAGCGATCATTGCCCACTCCGGAGGTACTAAAGTATCATTAACTACCTTCAAGAATAGTCGTAGACCCACCAGTGCAACAGTGATATAACCAGCATCCTCTAAGTAGACAAATTCATCCAACCACTGGATGAACAACCCAGCCAGAAAGCGCAAGGTGATAATGCCGATGGTAGCCCCTGTGAGTACCAGCCACGTTTCATTAGAAACAGCGATCGCCGTCGTGACGCTATCAAGAGAAAAAGCTAAATCTGTCAGTGCAATTACAGGTATAACTTGCCAAAGAGAGTTATAATTGGAACTAGGTTTTCCATCGTCTTCTTTGCTGTCTTTAGGCCTAAAATGTTGGAATACCAGCCACAGTAGGTAAGCGGCACCAAGTAGCTCGAACTGCCATAACTGTTGCACCCAGGTAGCTGTCAGAAGTAACCCGATTCGCAGGACATAGGCAACTACCAAGCCAATGTTAAGTGCCTGAGTTTGGAGTTTTTTGTCTTCTAGCTCTTGGGCGATTGCTGCTAACGCGATTGCATTGTCAGCAGAGAGTACTGCCTCTAACAAGATGAGGATGCCAAGGACGACAAGAGCTTCAACGCTGAAGTGAAAGTGTAGGTAGTCTGAAATTTGGTCAAGCATTCCACGTTTCTCAAACGAAAATAAAAAACTAGTAGTAAACAGAAATCTAGATATAAAAGCACAACAAAACGCTACTTTATTAAGCTTATCACCCGATTAAAGTCCGTTGAACTCAACAGCCTAACTAAACTCGTACCTCTTTACTATCCTACCCTTAGTTATCATCTACTGAGTTTAGTTGCTGGTAAACAAATATAATTGAAGTTGGTATGTACTTAGAATCAATTTATACCATTTTTAAGTAGTGGAAAACATGGTATTTGTCAAGTAAGAAAGTAATTTTTATAGAGGTTTTATTTTTTGTGGGGAGCGGCTTCGCGCTTTTGCGACTTTGCATGATGTCATGTTCGGTTAAACACTTATAATAATGTTTGAGAGCGCTAAAGCGCAACTACAAACCCATCTTTTACTTATAACTCATTTACCGAACATGATATGAGATTGTGAGATTTAAAATCATCGTCTACGTAATTGTTGGAGCCAACAAGAAAGCTCGTTCACTTCTTCAAGAGATAAATGCTTGATCGCAAGCTTTATTTCAATAAATATAGTATAGCAAATTCTACTTAATATTTACGGGATATCATACCAAAGCTATTTTTATTCTAGAAACTGAGTGTATTGTCTGTTAGTCGCGCTTAGTTCACTTACGAGTTTGCCCCCGCCACTTTCCTCTTACTAAACGAATTTCGTCGTAACTGTAGCTTTCGCCGAGATATTCTTTAATTGGATTCAGAGAAATATCACCAAGAGTGTCTAAAACTTGCCAAATTTTTTGTTGGCGTTCTAAGGGAATTAACTGATTTAAATCTACTGGCTGATTTTTCTCAACTAAATCTGAAAGGTGACGGATAATTGTTGTTGGACGAATATTACGTTTTTGGGCAATTTCTTTAACACTAAAACCTTGCTGATGTAGCTGTAATGTGTATAATTCTGTTTCGGAAGGGGAGTTGACTACATGTGTGGAATAATCCTCTTTTGTTAGTAAACCTTGTTCAGTACGGTAGGCGCGAATTTCAGCGAGGAATTTATCTCCGTATTGGCCAAGTTTGTGGCTGCCGACACCAGAAAGTTTACTAAATTCTATTTTTGTTTGGGGTTGTACCTGCGCCATCAACTTGAGGGTAGAATCTTGAAAGATCACGTAGGGTGGTACAGATTGTTCATCAGCAAGTTGTTTGCGAAGCGATCGCAACCTCTGCATAAGGACTTCCACTTCTGCTGCCTTCTCAGTCCCGTATTCCGCCGTAATCTTTTGTACTACAGGAACAGCAATTGATACAGTTCGCTGTCGCCGCATGACTTCCCAACTGAGGGCGTTAAGTCTCAGTACTGAATAACCATCATTTGTTTGTTCTAGTAATCCTTGATGCAATAGTGATCGCCCCAGCATTCGCCACTCATCCAAACTTCTATCCTTGCCAATCCCATAGGTAGAAAGTTTGTCATGTTCGTTCTGATGAATTTTCTGATTTTTCGCTCCTCGCAATACATCAATAATGTGAAGCATTCCAAACCTTTCTTTACATCGTGCCACACAAGATAAAAACTTCATCGCTTCTATTGTCCAATCTTGCATTGGTTTGGGATGACGGCAATTGTCACAGTTACCACAACTTCCTGGAAAACGTTCCCCAAAATAACCAAGTTGAATTGTGCGACGGCAATCTGTTCCTTCAGCATAATCTATCATCTGCCGCAGTTGCTGTTTGGCAATCAACTGTTCTTGGGAATCAGATCTTTGATTGATCAAAAATTCTATTGTCTTAATATCACCGTAACCGAAAAAAAGCGTACACCGAGAAGGTTCCCCATCTCTTCCTGCCCTCCCCGATTCCTGATAATAACTTTCTAAATTACGAGATATATCATAGTGAATCACAAACCGTACGTCAGGTTTATTGATTCCCATACCAAAAGCAATCGTTGCCACCATAATTCGGACATCATCGCGAATAAACCGAGTCTGGTTTTTTGAGCGTTCTTCATCAGTTAATCCGGCATGATAAGACAAGGCGGAAATCTTATCGTGTTCCAGTTTCAACGTGATTTCATCAACTTTTTTACGTGTCAAGCAATAGATAATTCCCGCACCTTCATTTTCTCGGATAATTTCTAAGAGTTCGGCGTAAGCATACTTCGTCTTAGGACGAACTTCATAGTAAAGGTTTGGGCGATTGAAGCTGGCAACATGGACAGTTGGTTGCTTGAGACCGAGTTGTTGGATAATATCACTGCGGACGCGATCAGTAGCTGTGGCGGTGAGGGCAAGAGCAGGGATATCCGGATAGCGTTTTCGTAGAGATTTCAGTTGGCGATACTCCGGACGAAAGTCGTGTCCCCACTCAGACACACAGTGTGCTTCATCAATAGCAAAGGCAGAAATGCCAACTTGATGATGGACTAAATCGAGAAATGGCAGAAAGCGATCGCTCAGTAACCTTTCTGGCGCGACGTAAAGCAGTTTCACCTTCCCATTGACAATCGCTTCTTCACGCGATCGCGTTTGATACGGGTTAAGACTGCTATTAAGAAATGTTGCAGCAATACCGTTATCTCGCAGTGCTTCCACTTGATCCTGCATCAAGGCAATCAACGGTGATACCACAATACTGATACCTTTTTTCAGCAATGCTGGTAATTGAAAGCATAATGATTTTCCCCCTCCCGTCGGCATCACAACCAGTAAATCCCGATTTTGCAGCGCACCCTCAATAATCTGCCGTTGTCCTGGACGGAAGTTGTCGTAGCCAAAGTAATGTTTTAGCGCTTGTTCTAAATTGGAATACTGAGCCATAGGTGACTGTTTGACAAGGGAGGCATATCAGCCCTGTCCTAAATCATAACCAATACTAGGCTAGAGGGGGAATAAGCTTACCGTTTAAATTTAGTCAACGGGTACATGCACTGAGAAAATTGTACCAACATTACTAAAACACTAACGTTGAAATTAAAGGGCTTGTTGTGGACATCAAAGTAAAGTTAAAAAATGACCAAATACAAAAATATACCTTTTTACGCCCATAGCCCTATGCTGTAGGGAAGTTACATTTTAAGGTAAAGCATAAGTATTAAGAGATGTTTAAGGTCAAAAATGAGCGTTATGCCAGATACTGAGTGCAGTATTTGCATTTTGGGGAACAGTCTCTCAACTGAGAGCATCTGTTCCCCAAAGCAGGGTTAGTTGTTGTATGTTACTAAATTACTATAGGTATTGACAAAAATCAGAAAATATGCCAGTTTGAGTTCTATCTATCTTCTGGTTTGATAGCTCTGACAGTAATGATGACTTCATAACAGCGATCGCGGTGATCTAATTCTTGTTTGTGCAATTCTTCTGTTGCTAGCCCTTGAATAAAGGCAGTTGCTGCTAGAACGTTCCCATATGTTTCTACACGAACATTGGTATTGGGAAAAAACTCTTCAAATAGCAGTCTTCCAGATAAAGTCGTAAAACTCCAACACCAGTAGTCTCCCCATTGATCTGCAGCAATCGGAGTGATTCCTGGAAAGGTAACCAATACAACTCCACCAGGCTTCAAAATCCGATGAATTGTGTTGAGAGCCGCTCGCACATCATATATGAGTTGCAGTGTCTGCGTCAAAATTAAGCAGTCAAAGGCATCTGAGGGAATGCGATCAGCACAAGTCAAATCGCCAACGATTGTTGCGTCTGGGTTGCCTTCGACAACGTGTAGCACATCACTTTGGGTTACGCGCTCCCCACCAAACTGTGTTGTATAAGATCTATCGCCAATTTCCAGTACACGCCCTTTTATATCACTAGAATTTTGGGCAAGAAAGTTTTCAATGTAGTAACGGTCAATAGGCGTACCTCTATTATACCCTGAGTTGTAACTAATTGGCGTTAATCTTCGCAGGCTACCAAAGTCTACTGCTCCTACTGGTGGTCGATATTTCTCACCTAGTAAGGACTTCCCAAGCCAACGGTGAACAGGCGCAGGTAATGTCTTCTGTGCAATTAATTTCAGTTGTTCTTTCATTGCTGATGTCTAATTTTTGGCGTTACTTTACAAAGAAAGGCAGAGGGCAGAGGGCAGAAGGTTTGAAGTATTAATAGAAAATGAGCGTTGTGGGTATAAAGCCCACTTTAAAGGTAATATTTATACCGAGACGCGCAGCACGAGGTATAAGGCGTCCTTGTTTCAATCCCACGTTTTTAAGCGTGGGAGCATAGCAGCATAGCAGCATAGCTGAAGTATTCCTACTGCCTATCCATACATGGTGTAAAGTCGATTCAGCTTACATAAACAGCTTTTCCTTAATCAAAATGTTAAGCGCTTTACAAGAATATTTTGAGGTATTTTGTAATACTTTGTCAAAATATAGGATTAATATTTGATTTCTGAAAAAGCTCCGTACATTTGAAGAGTAGTAA
>CALMVQ010000034.1 GCA_937873135.1 uncultured Scytonema sp.
ATTCGCGAGATAGCCTCGCGAATAATGTGTTTTCTCCAAATTGGGATGCTCCCAATTGGGTCACCCAATCGATATTTCTGTAACCATCTTGTCACCGTTGAAGTATCTCGGCCCAAACGTTTACCCACTTCCTGCTGTTCATTTACCTGTCCACTCTTGAGCCACCACAGCATCTGTAGCTGTTCTTTCTGGTTTGCCAATCTAGCTGTTTGTAGGCGTTTTTTTAGTTCCTCTTCGCTCTCTGTAATCTCAATCTTGAATGGGCGGCTCATGGTTACTGAAATTTATGTAGTTCACAACTCTATTATATGCAGCTTCATATTAAATTGGTATAAGCATAAGTGAGTTAGTAGAAGCATGGGCAAGAAATATTGAAGCTCAATAAATTGAGCGTTCGTTTTTCCTCCGTGGTTTAAAAACATACGGCTTCCAAACGTTTCGATTTCCTTTTGGTGAAAAGATTGGGGATGCCGTTATTGCTTTAGACGCACCCCGCAATATGCGACTGCAACATACTGATAATTCCTTTGACTATTTTTGTCCCCCAATTAATCAACCTCATTACAAACATGCTTCAGAAAATCAGATAGTGATGAATGTATCAATTGACAACAGCGAGTCCTAGTAGAGGGTAAGCCTCTACTTACAGAGTATCAAATTCCTTCAGTACCTAGCAACGCTTGATACAATTGCGCTTAAATAGATCAAAACCTCGGTAACATCGCATAAAATCACCAATCGCTAGAAGCCAAGATCCGCTTTGGCTAACTCAGCTGCGGCAAACACCTCTGCATCTGGCTTTTCTTCCCAAGCAGTTTCACCAATTTCTTCATAGAACACTGAATCGTAAGGACGGGTACGCACGACGACAGGCATGGGAACAGCATGTCCTAAAATCAACGCTTGCTGCTTTGAATCTAACTTTGCCAACACAGATCGTAAAGCACCTCCACCAGACACACCTGTGAAAATCGCCTCAATATCTTTTTCATCATTAAGTAAAGCTGTAATCCGCGTGCCGATTTGTGACATCACTTCATTATCTATACCCGACGGACGTTGATCGACAACGAGAAGTGTGACAAAATACTTACGCATCTCACGGGCGATTGTCCCAAAAATAGTACTTTGCACCACTGCTGAGTCAAGGAAGCGGTGCGCCTCCTCAATAGTGATCATCAATTGTGTTGGTTTATCCAACGGATTCTTCGTTTGTAAAAACTTTTCTGCCTTACCGACATAATGTTGGTGAATCCGTCGGGTAATCATATTTGTTACCAACATATAAGAAAGCAAATTAGACTGCGAACCAAATTCGATGACAACGTTCTTACCAGCTTCTATAGAACGCAAAACTTGGTTGACATAATTGTGGGGACAAGCTGCTCGCATATACTTTAAATTATCCAGGCGCAGCAGTTTGCGTTGCAATGCTGTGATTGAACCTTGGTGTCCCCGCTTCTCCTCGCAGAATAACTTGATTTCCTCGTTTGTCATATTCAACAACTGGAGAATCCAAGACTTACCAAATTCTGCATACAAGATATTGGCGTTATCCAAGCTGGCTTCCGAGAGTCCCAAATCTCGACTACACAACTTGATGTCTTCAACTTCAATTTGATCGTAACTGAGGTAAAGTTCTTGAGCGTGAGGAACTCCCCGACGCTTTGTCGATTCTGGGTCAAGGGTGTATACTTCAACTTGACTGGGAAACAGTTGTTTTAAGCCTTTAACAGTGCTAAATTGTTTGCCTTCAGAGACAGCTTCCCAGCCATACTCGGAGTGCATATCAAAAATCAAACTAACCGCAGCGTTTTTACGGATTGTTCCAGCTAAAAGTAATCGTGTTAAAAAGGATTTACCAGTACCAGATTTACCGAAAACACCGTTACTGCGTTCTACGAATCGGTTTAAATCAAGGCAAACTGGAACATCCATATCCAATGGTCTTCCAATAGAAAAATTCTTCCGTTGGGGATCATCTTCCCAACCAAATACCCTACGAAAGTCGTCCTCCGCCGCTTCATAGACTTGGCTAAAGTGGCTGGGAATGGTTTTAACTGGCAGGAGTTCCATCGTTGTGCTAGTTTGTGGCTGAAATGATGCCAAACCTGTCATCGAGGGTACAAATGGGCTTGTTGATTTTCCATTTTTTGGAGAAAAAGATTCTTCCGATTCTGGAGTGAACATCAACATTGGTGCGAGATTAATAGTCCCGTATGTACTACTTCCTGCTAAGATATCTCGCAAAAAAGTGTCTTCCCAACTAGGAGGATTTGCAATAATTCTTTGGTTGGCTATTCCTAATGCTACATCTGTCAGCATACAGAAAAAACGCGATCGCACCCCTTGCACAACAAGAAACTTGCCCACCCGCATATCTTCTACTGAAATATCTGGGTGCAATCGCACTTCCAATCCCTCGGTGAGAGAGCCTTGAATTACTGAACCTAATGGCTGTCCCAAATTCATTTGATTACTTACATAAGATTACATAATCCCTTTTCCTATCTTATGTTGCATTGTAGTAAGGGAGTACAAAATTTCTCTAATCATTTGTCATAAGTCATTTGTTATTTTTAAAGGAAATTACCAATGACTTTTGACCAATAGCTAATCTATTTGAATTGAAGTAGGAACACCTGGGCTTCCTGTTGTGGTAGTACTAATTAACGGTTTGCGAAACCGGGCGTAGAGACGATCTCGCCAGGTAAAGAAGGGTTCGTAATTGGGATTATCTGCTAGTCCCGGTACACCTTTGCCTCTGAGGGTTGCGGGCAAATTCAGATAAGGACCATCTGGAAACTTTAACAAAATCGATAAACCTGCAACGGCAAAGTCAGCTAAGCAAGGTTCATCTCCCACCAAATAAGGACTGTCTGCTAACAGCAGCGTTAGGGCTTCCAAGTCTTGCCTTAGGTCTGCGATCGCGCTTTTTACCACATCTGGAGTATAACCGACTCCAACACCTAAGAATTTGAGCACATCGTTGGGAACTCCTTCCAAGAGACTTTTGAGTAGATCTGGTGTTGTCGTCGGTAATAGAGACTTGCGGAAGTTCTGATTTGAAGTGATCGCAGAAAACAATGCTTTTCGACCTTTAGTGCCAATCGACTCATCCGCCCATTCTTCCATCATTAAGCATAAACCCTTTTGCTTTGGGTCTCTCGGCACCAGTGGGCGCTCCGGATACTGAAAGTCTAAATACCTAGCTATTTCTGTAGAATCCGCAATATACCTACTACCATCTTTCAGTACAGGTACTTGCTTCTGACCTGTTAGCCTGAACAGTTCTACCTGTCCAATTCCTGGTGTTACCTCTATTTTGCGGTACTCCAACCCTTTATAATCAAGGAGCAATCGCACTTTTTCTGAGTATTGAGACAGTTCAAATTGATACAATTCTATCACGTTTAATTCCTACCCTTATTTTTGTCTATATGACAATTTTATCCTTTTTATCCTTGAAGCCACGCTAAATAACCTATCTTAGCCCCCTTTTTGACAAAGGTAGTGCCGATCTGATTTATAGTAACTTCACAGAGAACTGGTATTGCTCGTAAGAATTGTCTTGAGTCATTTGTCCTTCGTATTAAGTGAGAGTTGAGAGCAAAAACTCTTCTATTAATAGGGAACATGCAGAGGTCAGTAAACCGTCTGAATAAGGTTGCTGAATTCGATATGGCGATCTGATTTCCGTTAAAGCAAGTAGCGTTCACTTGTTAAGTACAAAGGACAAAAGACAAATGATGTTCAACTAATTCCGGCAGGAGTCCCCCACCATAATCTATTGATTTGGTGGTGGGAGGAATGCTGGGGAATTGGTGCGCGTCCGACCACCGATTTTTACCAGAGGTAAAAATTGTTGGAGGATAGCGCGCAAAGCGAGCCTGCGAGAGTACTCTCGCAGGCTCGCTTTGCATCAATTCCCTATCTCTTAGACGGCTACGCATAATCGTGAACTACGGAGGAGTAACTTTACTTTGGATAGGGAGAACTGTCCTAATCTGTGCCAATTGTGGTCATAAACCGAAACGTTTTTGGTCTTTTCTGTGAGGGTGTAACCACCAATCCAACCAACGTAAATCTTTCCGGCTTTTTCTGCCTTAACTAAATCGCCAGAACGAAAACTAAATGGTGTTACTGTTCCTCCTTTACGTTTTCTGTTATTTGGAACTTCCGAGACCGGATGCTCAAAATGCAGTTGGCGACGGAACAAATTAGGACGACTAATGATTTTGAATTGTGCTTCTGTCAGAACAATTTCACCTATCCAATGATGTCCATGACTGTTAGCAGTATGAAACTTCTCGAACTTCATAAAGTTGCTAGCAGCTAGAGCAATACCATCGTGAGCGTGAGTCTCCGGAACTTGTTTCTCTTTGTTTTGCTTGTTTTTGGCTAATCCTAATTGCTGTCTCAAGATTGATGTCTGCCAACCTTCAAGGGTATTGGTTGGCGCAATTTGAGCTAACCAGTCCAGCATTATTTTTTGCCCTACCATAACAGGACTAAAGCCCTTATTCCCCTTAGCTTTTACGATTTCGTAAGTGATTTGAGTAACAGGAAATAACTTGATTAGTTCCTTTAGTACACGAATCTCCAACTCTTTGTTAGCTCGAATAGAAGGTGGTAATTTCTTCTGTCTACGGTTGTCAAAACGTTTTTGACGGTGCGCTCTTGTATTGAATGGCACTTTACGATTAATGCGTCTACCACGTCTGGCGCGTCGTAAAATACGTCGTCCTGACATCTTTTTCGTCACCTCTGGAAAAGGCAGAATTAAGTGAGCCATTAACAAAGTGAACTTTGCTGATTGCACTGCTGCTCCGGTAAACTTCTTGCCAGGGTCTAAGCCTAATGCAATAGGCTGTGTTTGGGTTCCTGACGGTTCTGCTAATAACTGAATGCAAAAAACATTCAGGTCATTATGTACAATTTTGGCTTTACCATCTCTCAACCAACGCCTAGCACGGCTAGGTTTTGTCGGCATCAGTGGCTTACCTTCTGGCGATGAAACTGGTACTCGTTGCATGGTGATAAACCTCCGAGTGTAAGTAATAAGTCCCTTAGCCCACCGCTACTAAGATGTCCCTTCTTCAGGCGCTATTAATCAGATAACTTGCAAATAACCCGAACTAGGGAAAAATTCGGAAGTGCGTACCAACTAACGGCTCATAGGGCTAGTCTACTGTTACCTTGAAAGCTGATTCTTCCAAGCCTACACCATACCGCCTAAGCGGTTGGTGTAGGTAGTTGACCATACATAATGACCCTTTTCCTTTCTTTTCCTCTGCATCCTGTGCGATTTATTAAATAGGTATTCCTTTGAGCGGCATAGGTGTAGTCATTTGTTATAAAGTATAGCTATTAACTGCCTTAACGCTTTACTACAATATATACACATATTAGATAAAATACTTATATTTGCGCTCAAGAATCTTACTTACAGGGTTAGATTTTATGCGTAGCTAAATGATATAAGTTTTTGTGTAAGTGTGGAAAATAAAGCCAAACAGAAGTTATGAAGGTTAATTACAGCAATTCGCTGACCAAGTTGGCTAGTATCGTGGGAGTAACGGGCATTTGTCTCATCAGTCTACCAACTGGTGCAAGTGAGGTATTTTATCCTCACAAAAGCGCATTTCCAGTGGCAAACACTCAATCTCTACTTCTAAATTCCAAATTAGAAGCAGCAAATCCTAAGGCTCTATCCGATATTAGAGTATCACAAGCCGGCGGCGGCAGAGGAACAAATCCTCGTCCTAGTATTTTGCAAGAGTGTCCCTATAACCGAGCTGCATGTCCTCAACAACCCGGTAATACGGCACCGACGACATCTCCTACTCCTAGCACAACGCCCTCTTCACCGCCACTAGAAGTCCCAGTCACTCCAACACCAGGATCTGGAACAGGAACACCCTCTCCTACTCCAGGAACACCCTCTCCTACTCCAGGAACAGGAGGAACCCAAGGCAAAAACTTAGTCTCGGTAGTACAGGGAAACAGTCAATTTTCAAAACTTGGCCAAGCTTTAAAATCAGCAGGGCTAATAGACACTTTACAAGGTCAAGGTCCTTTCACTATTTTCGCACCTACTGATGCAGCGTTTGCTAAATTGCCACAAGACGCTGTGCGAGACTTGTTTAAGCCAGAAAATAAAGAAGTTTTGGTAAAAATCTTGCGGTATCATGTTGTCCAAGGCAGGTTATCGTCCAGGGATTTGAAATCTGGCGAACTAAAAAGTATTGAAGGCGGACCAATCAATGTCAAGATTGATTCAGGTAAAGGCGTGATGGTAAATGACGCTAAAGTCGTTCAGCCAGATATTAAAGCCAGCAACGGTGTTGTCCACGCGATTGATAACGTCATTTTGCCTCCTGATTTGTAAGTTTTTCTCAAAAAAATTTGGCAAAATTGTTCAAAGTAAAACCTTTCCAAAGTCAATGTTTGGACGGGTTTTTTTCTAGCATTTGTAAAAGTTGGTAGCGATATCGATTAGGTTGCAAGATTCCCGACTTCGTAAAAGTTGTCGGGAATCTGACAAATTCGTGAAATATCGAGACATTTGAGGTAAAGCGCCCTATGATTTTTGGTCAAAATGCTTTTGCTCGAAAGAAGCACGAATTAATTCGGCGACAAAAGCGACGACAGCAGATCCTATAATCAGAATAACGCTCAGAGCATTAATATCTGGTTTCACACCTGTTCTGATGCGGCTGAAAATTTCCATTGGCAGGGTGTTGTCACCGCTCCCTGCAGTAAAACTAGCAATGAGAAAGTCATCCAAGCTGAGGACAAAAGCGAGGAGGCAACCAGCGACAATACCGGGCATTAATTGAGGTAACAAGACTTGGATGAAAGATTGTACTGGTGTTGCTCCCAAATCTAGTGCGGCTTCTTCCAAGTGGGGATCTAAATTAGTCAGTCGCGAAGAAACAATCAGACAAATGTAAGCAAGACAGAAGACGACATGTGCTGCTATAATTGTCCACACACTTAGAGGAATGGCAAACGCCGCTAGAAAAACTAGAGTAGAGACGGCGATCGCAATATCGGGAATAATCAATGGCAGGTACGAAATCCCACGATACAATGTCTTACCCGGAAACTGATAACGTGCTAAACCTACTGCCATCAAAGTTCCCAACACTGCTGAAATAGCCACTGCACAAAAAGCAACGAGTAAACTATTTTTCAAAGCTGATAAAATTCGCTCATCTTTCAACAAGCTACGATACCAATCTAGGGTAAATCCTTGCCAACCTGCACTGTAGGGCGAGGAGTCGAAACTGTAAAAAGCCAATACCACTATCGGTAGGTACATGAAAACGAATATAAGCAATGAGAAAACCGCCTGCCATGCGACAACACGCGGTTTCTTTTGCAATGAAGATATTTTCACTTTAATATAATTTTCATTAATTTTCCTATAGTATGCATATTAAAGTTTAAAAGTCAATAGTCTACTAAGCAATACGGTTTTTGCGGATTCGCTTATGCGCTGCCAGATGCGCTATTTATCTGATTTGTCCCAGCAAATCTGCAATTGCAGCTAATAACTTATCAGGTTCAACTGGCTTGGCTATATGTTGTTGAAAACCTGCTGCAAGTACTCGCCTTCTGTCGATTTCGGTAGCATAAGCTGTGAGTGCGATCGCAGGAATTTCTCCTCCTAGTTCAGGTGGCATTGCTCTAATTTGGTTAATCAAATTGTAGCCATCGACTTCTGGCATTCCTAAATCGCTGATCAGTAAATCAAATTTGGACTGTGCGAGTATAGCATAAGCTTCGTTTGCTGATGTTGCTACAGTCACCGAAGCTTTATGGTCTTCTAAAAGAAATTTGAGAAATTCCCGCGTATCAACGTCATCATCGACAATCAATATCCGTAAATCCAGACAAAAAAGGAGGGACTCAAATGTCCCTATCACCTTCTCCTCCGGAACTGATGCTTTCATCAGAGGCAGTCGCACCGTAAACGTTGCTCCCTGTTGTTCTCCAGGACTTTCTGCGGTGATAGTTCCACGATGCAACTCTACCAAATGGTGAACTATTGCCAACCCTAGTCCCAGTCCGCCAAATCTCCTTGTCGTGCTGCTATCTGCTTGACGAAAATATTCAAATACCTGAGGCAGAAATTCGGCGGAGATCCCAATACCTGTGTCCTGAACTGAGATCGCGGCATACTTGCGATTTGCTTCTACTGACAGATGCACTTGGACACACCCACCGATTGGTGTAAATTTAATAGCGTTACTCAGTAAATTCCCTATGACTTGTTGCAAGCGATTGGCATCACCTGTCACTAAGAACTTTGGATGCTCAAGATGCGCGTTGGATTCTCTATTATCTGGTGGAAAAAATCTTAGCTCAATGGATTTAACTTCTGCCGTTAATCGCACGGTTTCCAATGCGGTCTCAATGACAGATGATAAGTTAACAGCCGCAACATTTAAGTTCAGCTTGCCTCGAAGAATGCGGGAAACATCAAGTAAGTCCTCAATTAGTTGAATTTGTAAATGAGCATTACGTTCTATGGTATCTAAAGCACGAGCTGTCACGACTGCATCAAACTTGCGGCTTTTCAGTAGCTTTGTCCATCCGAGAATTGGATTGAGGGGTGAGCGCAGTTCATGAGAGAGAATGGCAAGAAACTGATCCTTAATCCGATTGGCAGATTCTGCTTCAGAACGAGCTGCTTTTTCCCGCTCTAAGACTTGTTTTCTTTCTTCTTCTAGCTGTTTTTTCTCATGAATGTCTGTACAAGTTCCAAACCATTTAACAACATTTCCTTGATCGTCTTTTAAGGGGTAGCCCCGTACCAAATGCCAACAGTACATGCCACTAGAAGCTTTGCGGAAACGGTGTTCTTTCTCGTATAGTTTCCCTTGTTGTAAAGCTTCTTGCCACGGTTGTGTAATAATTGGCACATCATCGGGATGCACCGCTTTCAGCCAACCGTAACCAATAGTTTCCTCTAGGGTGAGTCCACTGTATTCCTGCCATCTCTGATTCACGTAATCTGCCCGCCCTGCAGCATCAGTTGAAAAGACGATGTTGGGAATAGCATCGGCTAGGTAACGGTAATGTTCTTCGCTTTGACGCAGTGCTTCCTCAGTTTGTTTGCGATCACTAATATCAGTGGTAATCCCCACTATCTTTACGATCTGATCATCTGCACGTACTGCAAATCCCTGATCTTGTACCCACACATAGTAGTTGTCTTTGTGACGCAGGCGGTACTCCATGCTATAGCGATCGCCTTGTGCCAGACTAGCCTTAAACTGATTGCTTATCCGTTGTCTGTCATCGGGATGAATACGGGAACGCCACCATGCTGCGGTAGGTTCAGCTTCTGCTGATGTATATCCCAAAAGTCGAGTGAAACCTTGAGTTCTTTCCACAAATCGGCGTTGTAGATCCCAATTGTAGATAAAACAATTTACCATACTAGATGCTTGCTCAAACTGCTCGTTAGTGAGCTGTAGCTTAATTAGTGCATCTACCAGTGCTGAGTCTTCCTTTTTCGGACGACTACTATGACTCTCTGTCTGTGTCGATTTAGATGCTGTGATGTCAAGAAAATTTGTAACTACCGCGTAGGGTTGACTTCCTTGTTGCTGAAATAATGGTTCTGAAGAAAGCAACAACCACACTATTTCGCGATTTGGCTTGTATAACCCCATAATTACATTGGAACAAGAGTTGCCTGTTCTCAAAGCAACCAATGCTGGGTGAGTTTCTACAGGAAAAGGAGAACCGTCTTCACGAATAGCCTCACTCAGATTACAACCCATAAGTTGCTCTTTGATGGGTTCGAGAATGCTCTCTGCTACACGATTGCAAGCTTGAACATTCCCATCAGCGAACTGAAGTATCATTCCCTGTTTGACTATTTGCGCACTTACTTGCTCGTACAGCAGTAAATTTTCATCAGCCAGTTGGTTTTGAGAGATTGGGTCTGGCATTTTCTGACGGCAAACAAATTTTCGATATAATGTACGATCATATAAGTCTAAGTATTATTTCTTATTCATCCCTAAGACAGAGAAGATATATTAAACTGTCAGAGGACTTAAGTCTAAAGGAAGGTGTTCCTCTGTAAGGTCAAAAACCTGAGCTATACCAGGTACTCCTAATTAGTGGTGGGTAGTTGACAATATATCTTTGATAATTAAATGTTTTTTTGCGTCAAAAGTAATTTTTCCTTGTTTTTGTAACTTGCCCACTAATCGTGTGACTGTGACTCTAGTCGTGCAACAGGCGCTTGCCAAGTCTTCATGTGTGAGGCGAACGCTAAGGCGCATTCCCGAAGCAACTGGCTCACCAATTTCCTGTTTCAAAAGTTGCAACAAATAGTAGAATCGATCTTGTACCCGCCGCATGCCAGAAATCACTAAAAAAGATTCAGCTTGCCGCAAGCGCTGGTTAATTTTCGGTAGTAAGGCAATATTGAGGGATAGTGAAGACTCAAGTTCTGCTTGTGCAATAGAAACCAACTCAACATCTGACAAAGCCGTTGCTTGATAGGTTTGTAGAGAAGTCATGCCAAATCCAAAAATCATTCCCACTCCTGCCATACCTACCAGTAATTCTTCTCCGGTTTCACAAAGCGTACTCAGTTTCACTACACCTTGACAAACATACCAAATCGTTTGCCAATTGAGAGAGATAATTTCACCTTTAGAATATTTGTGAATTGAGCGATTTTCACATAAGTCATGCTCGTTGTTTGTTAATGTTTCTGTTAATTGACAGTTTTTTGCTTTACGTATAAGCCAGCGTAATGCTAATGGCTCATTCTCACGATCCCGAACAACTGCGACTGAGATGGCTGTATCAAAGTACTTACCTTTATTTTGTTGCAGACGTAATGTTAATTCCTTAACTTGATCGCATTGGAATAGTGTTGTTAATTCGCAACGAAAATAACGGCGATCCTCAGCAGCAATGAAGCTCACTATCAGTTTGCCTACCAAAGACTGCTGTGGCACATTTAATAACTGAGCAGCCCTATGATTTGCTTCTTGAATCACACCTAAAGCATCAGTCACTAAATAGCCATCTGGTGCAAATTCAAATAAATCCGCGTACCGTTGACGTTCTGCTTCTATCAAATTTCGCGTTTGTACAAGTTCCTCGTTTTGCTGGTGTAGTTCTTCGATAGCTAAATGTAATATTTCTGATGCACTGCCCAGTTCCTTATAAGCTTGTGGCAATAGCTCTGGCAGTAGCTTAACACTAGCACTTTCGTATAAACCTGCTAAACGCTCATACATAGCTTGTGCTTGTATGTTAAATTTTTCTATACTTACGCCGTTTATATCCATACTGTACACCCAGTATTTTATTTGAGAGATCCATTCCCAAAACATGGTTGGTATGGATTATTTAATCTAAATTTCCTATAAGCTCCAGTCTGGCGTCCTATATCCTACTATCAGTGCTCATTTATCAGAGGAGGATATGTATTTTTTATACCAAATTTCTATAATGTGTACTTTAATACTATTAGTATTAAAGTACTTACTAAACTTTTGAGAGATTTAAGTTAAGTACACAAATTAATTGTGTCCAGTAACACCTGAAAAATATGGGACAAATGCTTGGCACCTGCTTAATACTTGCACAAAATTAAGAGCCAAAGTTTAGAAAATACGCTGCACTAAGATGATCGTGTTTTCATTCAATACTTTGACTCTTAAAATGATGAGAGCCTCTGAAATCACAGATTATTATATCTCATTAGGATTGCGATCAACACGCGATTTAGAGCGATTGTTAATTAAACCAATAAGACCAACCAAACCTAGTGAACCCAGCCAACTCCAATGAGAACCGCGATCGCGCTTTGTAGCGCTAACTGCTTGAGAATTTGTGTCATTTGTCGTTGTACCAGTACCTGTTGTAGAGTCGGTACTGCCTGTACTGTTGTTTGTACCTGAATTGGTTGAACCAGTACCGTCAGTAGCTGCACCCGCTCCGCCAGATCCTCCGGCTGCACCAGCTGCTCCAGCTGCACCCGCTCCACCAGCTGCACCACCCGTGGTTGCGTCTGTTCCAGTGCTTGTACCGCCTGTAGTTGTGTCTGAGCCCGTTGTACCAACTCCAGATGTTCCGGTACCAGTTGTACCCGTTCCAGTTGTACCACCAACTCCAGATGTTCCGGTTCCAGTTGTACCACCAACTCCAGATGTTCCGGTTCCAGTTGTACCACCAACTC
>CALMVQ010000035.1 GCA_937873135.1 uncultured Scytonema sp.
CCCCATTGTTTTCTTAACTGGTGTCTTAAGTCCAATGGCAAGGGCATCTCTCCCTCCGCCTCTTGCCAAGGATACTGCTGTTGGTAAGATAGCATCCTGATGTCATTGTTGATGACAAAAGCACTTGGAATCAGCCCTTGCATTTTCAGGCAGCGTACACTATCAACCAGATCCTCCAGACGGGTATCCTCATCGATCGCATACCAAAAGAGTTGGAAATACTTGGGAATTGGAGTTAACCACAAAGTCATTTGAGTGACAACTCCCAAGTTAGACTGAGTAAACAAACCATCCACATATGGTCCCACACCCCAACGGTTCACCCGTACAGCGCGAGCCTCAGCAAAACGCCCAAATCCAGTGTGAATGCATTCTCCCGTTGGCAAGACAACTTCCAGACCGCAGACATAATTAAAGCGATCGCCATAAAGTCCCTCACCCAGTCCCCTTTCCAAAATATTGCCAATTAAGCTGGAATCAGGTGTACTCCCGGTGACGCTCATCCACAGATTCGATTTTTGGGACTGAAGGTACTCAAATAGCTGACGTTGAGTTACTCCTGGCTCTACAGTGACATATGCTAGCTTTTCATCATAATCAACAATACCATTCAGACGAGCTAGTGACATAATAACGCAACCATCTCGCACAGGAACGCTCGATCCGTAACCCCAATTTTTTCCCGTGCTAATGGGATAAATAGGGATTTGATATTGATTGGCAATTTTCAGACATTGTTGTACCTCAGCGCGATCGCCAGGTTGAATAATGGCAAGAGTTCGCTGTGTTGTCAAAAAGGTTGCTGTCTGTGCTACTTTTAAGGAAGTTTCATCGGTAATAACGTATTCCAAACCGAGGATATTTTGCCACGCACAGAGCGCCTGTTTTAGGTTACCTTCCATAACGCTGGTATTTTATTCTTACTGGAAAAAAATGGAAATAGATTACCTGCTTTAGTCAAAATAGATACGTAAAAATTCATTCAATCTATCTTTATCACAAAGTTTTATAGCAATCCTATATGAGTATTAGATCCCCGACTTCGTAAAAGTTGTTGGGGATCTCGTTTTTCAGTATGATTTGGGACTGCTATATTGCTCTAAGTCATTCTTTACAAGTTGAAAGCGCCAATTGACTATATCTTCTAACTCTTCGTTACTCCAGTGTTGATAATATCCATTTTTAGATAAGTATTCAGTGGCTTCGATCAGTTTACTAAGCCTTTGGACAAACACCAAAACGTATTTGCCATTGCTCGCCGAAATACGAGGTAAATGCGAAACGGCATCTGGATGATCTCTTAGAGCAACCAAATTATGTTTAGCTAATGTTGTTTGATTTACCTGCGTGATCAAATCATCTGTATCGCTGTAACTAATGTTTTTCGGATCGGCAACTAGAATCACCACCTCAAAATCATCAGTCCAAGTTTTTGATATTTCAATCAAAACGTTTAACAAATCTGGTCCCTGAAACCAGCGAATTTCAACGCGGTTTTCCAGCATAACTTTTCTGCTGTAAGGGCAAGGCGGAAAACCAGCAAACTCAGGACTGGGGACACTCAAATAATTATTCACCCAATCCCATATGTACTGTTTCACTTGATTCATATCGGTCATACTATATTTGCTCTTGTATAGAATTAAACAAAATAATCTTCCAGCGAACCTTCTCTAACTGTGTCTAGAGTAAAGCAATGAAAACCCCCTCCAAAAATTCTCCGATGTCTGTGTCGTACTGGAATTGGCGTAAAACCATGTTTTTCCAATGTTTTGATGAGTTCTGGAAACAGGGAGTTAACAATGACCTTATCCTCATCGATAGATAATACATTCAAATCAATATATTTAGTTGTCAAAATCATATCGTTGGATTCGTATTGAGGAAAAATATTATCCGTTGGTTCAGGAGGATAAATAATGTCCCATTTTTGTAAAGGTGCTGGTAACTGGTCGAGAAATTTGGGATTTCGCAATAGCAACTTTCCTGGCTTAAGAGGTATAATAATACTATCAATATGGTTATCGGCAAACTGATAGAGCATGTGGAATCTAAATTTATTCTCAAAATGCCGTTCTAACCACTTAAAACTCAACAGATGATTTTTGGTAGCAACATTAACCAAAATATCTTTCCCAAAACGGGTGCATTGAGCCGCATCAAACATCATTTCATAGCCAATATCAAATTCTGACTCTTTCTGAGTGTAAACTTCTTCAATAGCAGGTGTATTCTGACCGGAAACATAAGAAGTATCGAAAGAGTAATCAGTCATAATCGGTCTGGGCATTGTCGTCCATCGCGCTCCTTGGTAGAAGTAATTATAAAATATCGGCTTTAATAAATCGTTTTCAAAGTACCTTGCCCTCACTTGTGGTGGTGTTTCTAATATTTCGTCGCCGAAGATTATCGCTTGATCTCGGACATTTAAAGCTGGAATACAGGTTGATTCCCAATAAGGAGTCTTAAATTCCAAGGCTCGATTTAAGGATATGGGTCTGTGAACCTTTACTCCTAACTGTTCTAAAGTTTTAACCAATTCATCAACATCCTCAGTTAATTCTTCAAGATATTGTTTCTTGACTTTTTTAATACAAGAATCCTTTTCAATAGTTATTGTTTTTTCCTGGTCACTCTTTCCATATAAAGGATAGCAAAATGAAGAGTAAGCGACATCATGGAAAAATAATTTAAAAGATAGTTCCAGGTCTTGTGCTTCGTAACTGATTGGTGAGCCAACAATCACTTCTTTCAATGAAGACCATTCATCAAAGCTATTTACTATCATTGAAACTCCTTAAATAGGCTTTTATCGTTACTGACAACGAATCAAAAATATCTGCGTATTTCGAGTCGCTGATTTTTTAACTTTTAGTGACACTTAAATGCTGGTTCTAGCTCAGCTACAACGTCAGCCAGCGTACTCATTAAGAACTCTACTTCTTCTTCATTCATGCTGAGCGGTGGAGTGAGTTTAATGGTGCAATCCTCAAACCCACCACAGTAAAAAATTAAACCCTTTGCCATTGCTTTTTTAGTAAAAGCCTTTGCTAATTCAGGTGAGGGTAAACCTTGAGAATCTACGCAATCAAATCCAATCATTAGTCCTTCGCCGCGAGGAGCCGATATTAGACAGCTATTTATTGCTAATTCTTTCAAGAATTCTACAATGAGACTTCCAGTTCTTTTAGCTTGTTGCCAGGGCATAGTTTCTACCATGATATCCAGTACTACGCTACCTACAGCACAAGCTAAAGGTTGCCCTGAAAATGTCGAGGTTTGTATGCCTGATGGTAAAGCATTAATTAAAGTAGGATTACCAAGGGTTGCAGAAATAGGCAATCCATTTCCAAGTGCTTTACCAATAACCAGTAAATCTGGTGTTATTCCATCCTGGGAACCATAAAATGGAGTACCGCATCGACCAAAACCAGTATATATCTCGTCAAAGATTGTCAAACATCCAGCAGATTTGGCGATCGCAATGACACCTGACAAAAACTCTCTGCCTGCTGGTAAAACACCTTCAGTGACCTGAATAGGTTCCATCACTATAGCAGCAGGTGGATGTCCCATATCCAATGCTTGCTCTATAGTTTTCTGTAAAGCTTGTAGACAAAAATTTGTAGAGTAATTTTGATTGTGCGAGTGCAGAATGGGATAGGGAGAGTGCAGTATTCCATTTTCGGGCAGAACAGAATAAGCTTTCAGTTGCTCTCGCCAAGTAGCCATCAGTGCCCCCGTAGTCTTACCATGGTAAGACCGTTCAAAAGCAATCACCAACTTTCTCTCAGTATAAGCACGAGCGACTTTCAGGGCAGCTTCAATCGCTTCTGCACCAGTTACCGTAAACAACACTGCACATTGTTTATAGGGTGAGAAAGCTCCTAATTTAGTAACTAGTTCTGCTCGAACGTCAGATTGTAGTTTGCAACCTGTGTGAATGAGTTTTTGAAGTTGCGCCATTGCGGCATCAACGACTCGTGGATGCTGATGTCCTAAGTTGATAGCTCCACTTCCACCAGTACCATCAAAAAAGCGTTTTCCAGAGGTATCAAATAACCAACAACCACTTGCACGGCTAAAAACAGGAGTTTCAGAAAGCATGTGTGAGGTGCCAGTAGAATCAGCCTCAATCGCCACATTTTCTAATTCCAAAAAATTTCGCATAAACTCTTACAGTTGGATAGCACTAAAATTTCAACTATTGATCATCTTTCCAATACAGACTGACTAGAGATGATGAGTGACTGGATGACTTCGACAAAACTTTGGGCTAACTGCTCAACTATGGATTGTTGATAAACATCAACGCTGAAAGTCCAATCAAAATGTAGCCTCCCACCGATAATACATCCAGTCACTTCCAATGAATGGCTTGGTTTTCCGCGTACAATTTTGATAGACTCCTCAGCTAGCCCAAACAGAGAAGAAGCTGGCAGAATCTGATCAAATTGACCAAGATAGTTGAAGCTAACCTCGGCTTGAATAGCCGCCATTTTTTCGGCAATATCCACATCTCCATGCAGAAAGCGGAGCAAGCCATAACCAATACCTTGGTTAGGAATGCGCTGTAGCTGATCTTTGACTAGGAGCAACATCTCCTCTAGAGAGTGAGCTTCTCTAATATCTATTAATGCTGGAGTTACAGTGGTAAACCAACCTATTGTGCGGGACAAATCGACATTTTCAATGATAGCCTCTCGTCCATGACCTTTAAGATCAACCCTCAAATAGCGATCGCCTGTCCATTGCGAGAAGGACTGCACTAAAGCCGTTAACAGTATATCATTGATTCGAGTACTGTAAGCCTGAGAAACATCCTGGAGCAACGCTTGAGTTTCTGCAATTGTGAATGAAGTTGAAATGTCACGAGTCACTGTTAAGGCATTAGCACTTAGAGGAGTAACTATTGGTAGACGGTTGACTTGTATTGAGGCTGCTACTTGCCAATAGTCTAGCTCCGGCTGCATAGCTGCTGACTTTGCATAATCCTGTAGCTGCTCAGCCCACTGCTTCAAGGAAGTGGTTTTGGGAGGTAATTGAATGACTTCAGCCCGACTGAGTTGTTGATAAGCCGTTTGCAAATCTTCTAACAAAATTCGCCAGGAAACTCCATCAATTAGTGCTTGATGAATGACTAGTAAAAGCCGATTTGGCTGGTGATTACCAAGATTCAAGACGGCAAATTTAAAAACAGGTCCTTCTATGAAATTCAAACTTGCTGTCAGGGTAGCTACTACCTCATCAAGGGAATGTTTTTGCTCAGATAAATCTATCATTTCCACAGAAGGTGTAACTGAATGCGGCTCAGCAATGATTTGTTGCCATCTTGAATCTCTTTGCTCAAATCGAATGCGTAAAGCATCATGATGTACAAGCAGTTGCTGTAGAGCTTTCTCTAAGAGAGCTAAATTCAGAACTTGACGCACTTCAAGTAAAATTGCTTGACTCCAACGATGAAAATCAACAAAATTTTGTTCTACAATCCAATACTTAATAGGCGTTAACTGTACCAAACCCGTTACTGATCCTTGGTCAGCTTGATGAGTCGAAGTTGTATCTATAAGTGCTGCCAACTCAGCGATTGTTGGGTATTTGCGTAACTGCCTAATCGTCATTGAAAGTCCTTCTCGTTTAACTTTAGCAATGACTTGAAAGCCAAGGATAGAGTCTCCACCCAGATCCAAGAAATTGTCATGGATACCTACCTGTTCAACATTTAGAACTTCAGTCCAGATGCGAACCATTTTCTCCTCAATCGTAGTGCGAGGAGCAACAAATTCTCTTTCCAGTTTAGGTCTGAGAAAATCAGGTTCTGGCAGTGATTTGCGATCTATCTTATGATTAGGTGTTAACGGTAGTGCTTCCAGCAGCATAAAGTGAGCAGGCATAAAATAATCTGGTAGCCTTTGTTTAAGAAAACTAAGAAGTTCACTAGTAGTGGGAACTTGCGCTTGTGGAACTACATAAGCTATCAGACGCTTGTCACCAGTTATGTCCTCTCGAACCATAACTACGCTTTCCTGCACCTTTGGATGTTGACTCAACGTTCCCTCAATTTCTCCTAGCTCAACGCGAAAACCTCGAATTTTGACTTGGGAATCTTTTCTTCCAGCTATGGCAATGCTACCATCTGACTGTCTGTATCCCAAATCTCCCATTCGGTAAATTCTTTTCTCTCCATCATTGGGATCTGGCTGAAATTTAGTCGCTGTTATCTCAGATTGTTTCCAGTAACCTAGAGCAATATGAGCACTTTTAACTGTAATCTCTCCTACATTACCAACCTCAACTTCTTTACCTTCGTCATCAAGCAATAAAACCTCTGTATCATCGACTGCATAACCAGCAGGAAGAACATTGTGAGTAAGTTCTGTTCGCTTATTCACAAAGTATTGCAAACAAGTTGTTGATTCTGTGGAGCCATAGGCATTGACAACAATACTCTCGTCTGAAAAATGCTCTTTGTATAAATCGATATCTTTTCGATTAATTAAATCTCCTCCCAGAATTAGCAACCGTAGCTTGGGAAAATTTTCTGCTTCGGTAAGATTTCTGGCAAATTGACGATATAGCGGTAATGTAGAGTGGTAAATTGTTATCTCATGAGCAATCAGCCACTGAGACAAGTTTTCGATCCCTTCATTTTTAATATCTATTGGATGAACAGAAGCACCATTTAACAGAGCGCCAAAAGTATCTTGCACTGCTGAATCCCAACCATAAGAGGATAGCAGTGTTAATCTATCATCTGCACTAATGTGAAGGCTATTAGTCCAAATTCTCATATGATGCAAAACATTTCGATGGCTTTGCATAACTCCTTTAGGCTTTCCTGTTGAACCAGATGTGTAAAGAATATAGGCAACTTCATCTGGCGAAACCGATACACAAATATCATTGATGGCTTCATTCGATGAGATCACATGGTCAACATTAATAATTTGAAGGTTGTTTTGTGCTAAATTCTTGGCAAATTCAAAGTTGGCAGAATCAGTTAAAATAACACTAGCTTCTGAGTCTAAAAGCATGTAAGATAGTCTTTCTCTAGGAAATGACAAATCTAGAGGCACATAAGTTTTACCTAGTTTTAAGACTCCTAACGTAGATGCAATCATCGGTGCGTCATGGTCGAATAGTAACGCAATACGTTGTTGTTCTTCGCCACAAAGTGTTATAATTTTTCCGGCTATTTGGTTAGCAATTTTATTGAGTTGGTCATAAGTCCACTTGTATTTGTTTGTTTGAAGAGCTAGGTTTTGACTATGCTTTTTAACTTGTTGGGCAAAGCGACTTGTTATTGACTGCTCAATTTCTGCTTTTGTAAATTCAATAAAGCTGTTATTCGGATGAACTAAATTGTTACTATCTATTGTCGTCATGATTCCTCTTGTTTAATTTTTCTATAGCAGTCTTATTTGAGTTGTAAAATTATTAACCGCCTTCGCGCAGCGTCTCGCAGAGAAGACGCCAAGAGCGCCAAGAAAAGAGAGAAGAGAGAATTTTACGGATGATTTAGGATTGCTATATGTGTGTAGTAGTCGTACATGATTGATGGAATTTTTTTTAAATGGGATTGTTATAGTGCAAGGTGACACCAATCACACTCTCAGGATTTTTAAAAAGCTCATATGCAGTTGGTGCATCGTCAAATGCTATGCGATGAGTGTGAATGGTGTCGAGGCGTATGGTTTTATTGTGGATTAATTGCACACAAGTTTGAATGTTAGAAGATACTGAGGCTTCACCATCTGGTGGTAGATAGTCTAAACGACCATGTGTATAGTTGTCATCTCGGTATCCTGATCCACATCGGGCTGCATATCGAATGTCTACATTTCCCATGTCAACGTTGAAGTTGATGTAGGCATCGAAGCGACCCACACAAATTAAGCTTCCTCTTTTTTGACCATCTGGTGCAGCTGTGAGTACTTTGATAGAGTCAGCAATCACAGAGGTTGCTTCTCCAGTATTACAGAGGAAAACTGTATTGACTCCTTTTCCCTCTGTTGCTGCTAAAACTGAGTCTACAAATGACTTTTTATTGCTATTGAATACGAACTGCGCACCTGCTGTTTGTGCTGCTTTTAGGCGACCTTCTAAAGAGTCTACCATGTATACGCCAGATGTGTAAATCTGGGCGCATTGCGCTACGATCTGTCCGATTAACCCTGCTCCGATCACCAAAACCTGCTCACTGCCGGATAATCTGGCTCGATGGATGGCATGTAGTGCTGTAGCAGCAAGGTTAGCAAATACTGCGTCATCGAAGGGTAATTCATCGGGAATGATGGCACAAAGTCTGTGAGGAACGCAAATCCGTTCTGCGTGAATCGCATATCCCCAACCCATGGCAACCACGCGATCGCCAATCGAAAATCCTTTGACATCGTCTCCTATCCTTTCTATGTATCCACTAGCACAGTAGCCTAAAAAATAGCGCGTGTTGTTTTTTAGAGCTTCCTTGGCATAGTGCAGCTCGGTTCCAGGGCTAATCAAGCTGCAAATGGTACGAATTTCTATCTGTCCATCTTGCAACTGCGGCAATGGAGATACTCTGAGCCTAATCAGACCATCTTCCTCAGCAATAATTGCTCGCATCCATATTCCTCCTGTGATCTCTACTCTTTTGAAAAATGGATATTTAGTCCAAGGGTGTGCATTAATTCAGGAAACTCCGGAAAAGAGACTTTATAACACTCTCCTTCCAAGATCCGTGAGTCACCTGGGAGTGAACTGGCAAGGGCTACAGCAGTCATGGCAATTCGGTGATCGCCAAAACTGGGGATCACTCCAGCCTGCAAAGCTTTCCCACCAGTGATATGTAGAGCATCTCCTACAACCCTAGCTTGTCCTCCAAAAGCATTCAGCATACTGCTAATTGAGAGCAGGCGATTAGTTTCTTTAAATACCAATTCTTTAGCACCAAAAATAGAAGACTGACCGGGAATTTGCGTAGCAAGTGCGGCTACTAGAGGAATCTCGTCAATCATGGAATGGAAGCGAAAGGGATCATTAATTTGAAAAGGCTGAAGTCTGTCAGGAACTTTACCAATGGCGATCGCCCCAATGGGTTCGCCAAAAGCTTCGCAGACATCTTGATACTCAACTGGTATTCCACACTCTTTCAAAACCTCAAAGAAACCTATTCTGGTAGGATTGAGGCAGATATTTTCCAGAATTAACTCAGTCTTTCGCTGTTGAAATACGTGGGCTGCGGCTAGGAATGCTGCGGCAGAAGGGTCGCCAGGAACATAGTATTCTGGTAGTGCTTGCGGTACTCCACCAGAAATTTGTATTCCTTCAGGTATGTATTCGATACCAACACCGATGTAATGCAGTAGTCTGTCTGTATGATCCCGCGATCGCACCGGATGGAGAATATTCACTTTCCGCCTAGCCCCAAAAGCTGCAAAGAGAATAGCTGAACTGGCTTGAGCGCTACCAACCTGCAACTTCACCTGGCCATCTCGCAAGCAGCCGCCCCTGATAGCCACAGGAAGACAGCCTGGAGTTTCCAAGTAGTCAATTTCTATACCGAGTTCCCGTAACGGATTTACTACCCAGTTCATCGGTCGCGATCGCAAGGTTTCATTACCATCTATAACAGCAGGTACTCCTAATCCAGCTAGTAATCCTAACAATAAACGAGCCGCAGCACTAGACGGGCCGAGATTGACTCGGACTGGCTCTGAAGTCCACACATTATTTGTTGGAGGAGATACCGTTGTCACACATCCATCCCAATCAATCTGAACTCCCAAAGTTTGTAGGGCTGGAATGAGTAAACCGACAGCACTTCCTTGATTCAGATTATGAATCTTTGTTGGGTTTGGGGTTGCTGCACCCACAAGAAGTACACGATGTGAAATAGATTTATCACCAGGAACTCCTGACACTTTTAACGGTGTGGTTGGTATTTGCTGATTTGAGACGATTAAATCGTGTACAGGTTTACTAGCAATTAATTTAGATTTTTGGGTAGTTTCAATCATTTTTATTTAGCAGTGGGATTAATTGCTCATCGGGGACAACATCTATGATTTCTTGATATCCAGGAATCGGACTCTCAGGAATTAAAGCTTTAAGACCTTCGTAATAAGCACGACGATTGCGTTTGCGGTCTAGTCCTAAGTTGACACCAGCGACTGTCGTAGGCCAGATATTTAAAGCATCAGTTTCTCTAGCCCACTCCAGTACCTTTGCTCCAGTTTCAGTACGGACAAAAATGCTTCCATGTTTAGCAAAATGTGAAGTTTCTTGCTGACTAGATTTAAAGATATTTGGGTCACCGTCGCACACGCTGATATCTGCCAGTCCTGACATCCAGTCTCCACAAGACAAGCAGCGATAGCTTTTGTGCTCTTTGAAATGTCGAACCGCTTCCCAAAGTGAGACTGATATTTTTCTTTCGTCCTTTGTGTATACGACAAATTCTCCTGGATAGTTTCCTTCCCGATAGCGGACTTCTTTCACATCCTTTAAAGATATCCCCATTAAATCTTCAATGAGAGTTTCAGTTCCAGATGGAAACGTGCTAGAAGAGCAGGCAATTTCAATAGTAAACAAGATTTGTTTCCTGGCAATTTCTCCCCACTTATTATCTATACGTTGTAGCTTACGAATTGCTTGCATATGACAGGCTATTCCCACAAGACCGATACGTAGAGAAGGATTTTTACCGAACAAATCTTTCAAGATACTCAAATGTGGAAAGAGTTGATAAGTAGATTGAGCCGCTTTAGGCAATTCAGCAGGGTCATAAAAAACCATCGGTGCAGCTCGCCAAGGTCTTTGGTCATCTCTACCTGCAACTACCACACAGTCTAAATTTAGGCATTTCATCGCTGAAGCTAATAAAGTTGTGACACTACCGCCACTAGCTGAACTCTCAAACACAACTGAGTCAGTTGCATATCCCCCGTAGACAGAGGTGTAGATTCCTAGCCACCGCTCTTCTGGCTGTCGCAACCTCCCAAAAAGTTGCTGTTCAGATTCAGACACTCCCGTATTTAGACCAGGACAGACATTTAGGCAATCTGTGCATTCACCACAAATTTCATCTGTCGTTGTGATGAGTTTCGGGTACAAATCATTTATCTGAATTACATCAGATGGACAAGCTAATTGACAAGCACCACAAGAAGCACAAAGATTTGATGATAGAATAGTTTCTTCTAAGTTTTGAAAGGGCATTTGCTAGCTTACCTCCTCTAGAATGTAGCTAAAGCTCTCACTGGCAGTATGCACAGAAATTTAAGTATTTGAGTTTTGATTTTGATCCTGTCTCGATGAGTAGAATTCGAGCAACTACAATTTCACAAATCAATATTTTCAAACTTTAGACAACACACTGGTTGCCCAGGTGTTTGTTCCCATTGCCATTAATAATAATAAATTACCTGATTCTATAGCATACTGACTGGAAAAATCACATAAGTTGATTAAAATATCAGATGCAAGTGCATGAGCAAATCTGGGTATATTTTCTTGAAAAACTCGTTCTATTTCTACATCTAAAATTTTAGAAATGGTATACGAATTTGAGGAATTAAGGTTTATTGGTATAATTTTTTGAAATTCTTTTGGATTCATTCTCAGATCTTTCATCGTCTTATCTAGAATCTTTTTCATTCCTTGATCAGAAGCTTTTAAAAACTGTTCTATTTCCTCCATATCTTCGATTGTAAAAATATCAGGCATTGATGTATCTATATGCTGATTTGTATACAAGACTTCAAACCCTTCTTCTAGCTCAGAAGTGAGGATACAGCTTGCTGCAGCATCACTAGATATGGATGCCGTTGGTGGAATTAGCCTCGTATCATTATCAGATATTGTATCGGAAGATACAATTAAAACATTTTTCCATTCTCCGGCTTTAATGAAACTAGATGCTATACGTATAGCTGTTAGCATACTGCTACATTCAGAAAAAAAGACTCCGACTGGGTAGGCATTATTTAAATTAAGTTCATAAATTAAACGGCTAATTTCTGTAGTAGACGAAAAGCTAGGATTCCAAAAGCTACTGGTAACGTAAACTAATGCATCGATATTGCGACTTGTTATACTTGCCTTCTTTAAGGTAATTTGGATACTCTCCTTAGCTATTTGTATTGGAGATAAGCTGGTTTTAGCATAGTTTTGTAAACCAACTTCTAGTAAAGTCTCTAAAACTTCTTCTTCTGGCTTTATTGTTAATTCTTTGATTTCAGAAATTGGGTAAAAATCACCCAATTGATAACCTAACGCTGTCATATAAACTTTGACTTTTTCTGACACAGTTTATCTCCTTCTCACTCAAATTGATACTAAGAATTTAAAATTGATGTTTTTTTGAAATGGCAACATGACTTCTGCTTTAGAGTAATAAAATTCATACTTTGTACTCGGTGTTAAAGACTAGATCGCCAATCTGCTTTAATAACCTTTGTAGTTTCAGTCACCTAACTGCCTTGCTTGTGTTCCGCCTAATTTGATAAAAAAATGGATACCCACAAACATCACACTCCGTCAATTACTTGTACTGAACCGATATCTTAATAGTAAGTAGTAAGTGGTGTAGAACTGTCTGTGCAAATCTACTATCTTTCCATAAGCTGTCACTTATCAATTATCACTTATGGGTAGACTGCGACAGATTTTTTACTATCCTTTCTCCATAGTTTATCCATACCTGCATTTCTCACAAGTTTTGCGACTTTGTGGAGCTCACTACCTTTTGGGTAATTGCACACTTTTACCCAGACTATGTCTCGGACATTTTTAACAGACTCTTTATTTCAAAAAAGTGTTAAACGCCTTATTTTATAACTCCGCACAATTGCCCCAAGAGTTTTAAATAAATAGAGATTAATGTAATTATTGGATACTTGATTAAGCTTGAAACTCTTTTCTTGACAATATGCGTTGGCTTTTTTTATTTCACTTTCACACTAGCACTATATATTTTTTTTGTCAATTTATAAAGAAAATTAGCAGCTAATAATTGTGTAATCAAAGATATATTTTTCTAGATATAGATGGCCTAAACCTTGTTTAGTTTATGTACATATTGCAGGGCTAACGCATCTAGATTAAGATTGACAAAAACCTTGGCTCATGTATTAACGAAAAAACTCAAAATTTATCGTCTGATTCATTTTCTGCTAGTCAAACTAATCGCTTAAAATGTGGTTAATAACCAAACGTTAATGCGGTTGTTTCAGCATTTATTGAGATTGAGAGATTCTTATTGATAAGATGAGTTTACCCTAAATAACCAGCACAAATCTTAGAGGTTTACAAACTCTAGAGGCTAGATGAATAGTGATTGGTGAGGACAGTTTTGAGGGATTTGAAAATTCGATTTAGCTCTGGTTAACATCTAGATGATATAAGCTTTGTTTAGATTATATATCTAGTAAAATATATCTTTTGTTAAAACCCTTTTATC
The DNA here is from genome assembly GCA_937873135.1 of uncultured Scytonema sp. GTDB lineage: Bacteria > Cyanobacteriota > Cyanobacteriia > Cyanobacteriales > Nostocaceae > Rhizonema. The sequence continues at coordinate 13,442 of CALMVQ010000035.1, forward strand.
CGCTAAGTTTATTTAGAGTTAATAGATTGACAAATAAAAAAGCTAGTGATAGTGTCATATTTAGACTGAAAAGTTAACTGGCTTCAGCTAATATAACTTTTACAAATGTTTAAGTATGAGTGTCTCTGAAGTAGAAGAGACATACTACAAAGTTTCAGTTAGTCAACGAATAAAATAGATGGCTCAACTGATTTTTGAGAAAATGAATATAAAAACCTACGTTGTATACTACAAAAATCCGGAGCATCTCAAATGTACAAAATTACTGTCATGCTAAATAAGCGCAAGCATAAAAACATCTTTTAAGCTACTAAGAGAGACAGAGTAGAAGATAAGTTTGGATGTCACACTTATTTGAGTAACTGTTAATTCGGAAAAATTAAGGAATGGTTGGTCAAGTGATTCATACTAGCGAAGCCTACACGGTAAATTTAGGGTTACCAGGTTATTATTACTCTAACCCTCAGGTGTTTGCACAAGAGATGGAGACTATATGGCGCAACACCTGGCATTTTGTTGGTTGGGAGAAAAACTTACCACGCCCAGGTGATTATCTCACCTGCATGATTGGAGAAGAACCCATCTTTGTGATTCGTCAGCCTGATGGCAAGCTGCAAGCAATGCACAACGTCTGCCCTCATCGAGGAGCGCGTCTTCTTGAAGGACAAGACAACTGTAGATTCATCCGTTGTCCATATCATTTCTGGAACTTTAACCTAGAAGGTCAACTTACAGAAGTTACACAGCCACAACTGTTTCCAGAAGTAGATAAGTCTACTATTCATCTACTCAGAGGGCGAGTAGATACTTGGGGCGGGTTGATCTTCGTTTCCCCTAGCCCGGAAGGGGAGTCATTAACCGATTTTTTGGCAGGTATTCCAGATCACCTCCAGGAGTATAACCAACCTGGGAAAGAACTGATAGAAGTCGCTCGCTACTCTTATGACCAGCCTATTAACTGGAAGATACTTGTTGAGAACTATATAGATTTCTCCCACATCCCATTCGTACACTCTCAAACTTTAGTTAAACAATGGGGAGTAGATGTTCAAAATAACTTAGACGCTACTCAGGCGGGTCGTAATTGGACATTTGAACTCAGATTTAAAAACAAGCCAGAAGAGACGCGATTCGATTTTTATATTTTTCCTAACCTGGCAATTGTCGTGGACAGAAGCCAAGTTGAGGTTTGGCGGTTTCAACCGCTATCTTGTGAACGTACAATTATCGAAATTTTCATGTGTCAGACTTCAACTCAAGCAGAGTTATTTCCCCTTGAAACTAATTTACAAGCTGATTATGATCAGTTTATGGAAGAAGACTTCGTTGTGTGTCGTAAGATACAGGAATCCGTCAAATCTCGAGCCTACAACGCGACTCAGTTACACAACATAAACGGACATGCAATATCTAAATCTCAGCAAGTGATCGCTAACTTTCACAAAAATGTGGTGGAAGCTATGAACGTTGAAAAACAATAACATACCTTTTCCGAGATGTTAGGCAAGGCGATCGCTTTCACCAAATAATCACCCTTTCTCACAGCAGTTGAGGTAGATATGACAGACGAGCATGCAGATTTGATCGCCCTTTACCTGGACTACGATTATTTGGAGGAAGGACTCGACGGGCATAGGTTGTCGTTAACAGAAGCGCTGGCTGGAAAAAAGCTCGAACTTTACTTGGAAGACAACACAAAACTCTTTATTGATTTCCAGAGTGCATCCCAGTTGAAGTGGGGGAAGCTAAACGAGTCACCTAAAGAGGAGCAATACCAGGCGATCGCGGTACGCCCAAATATTTTCTTTGTAGATTGGGTGTACCATGAAGACACAAACCAATCCATGTCCTTGGTGGTGGACTTGGTAGCTCAAGAAGCAACCTTAGTTTGCTCTGTACTCCCAAATCCAGAAGATGCTATACCCACCCTTGATGGGAGAATCAGGAAAGATAATGATTTAAGCGCAGTGAAAGTACGCATCACCCATGCGGGTATTGGTGGAGAAATAAAGCAAAAAGTCCACCATAAAACCCAGGAATTGGTTGGGAAAAGGATTAAGTATACCTACGGTGATCAGCACACCTATGAACATATCTATCTCAACGAATCTCTATTTACTTGGCACTGTCTGGTAGGAGTTGGGAAAGGATCAGCGGAAACAAATCCAGTTGATTATCTCAAGCTTGGCGAAGCGCTTTACCTGTTTATTTGGCGCGAAGTTATTGCTGCATGGGTGGGAATCATCGTCATAGATTTATCACAAAATAGGACGGCAGGAAAAACCTTTTGGATTAAACCACAAGTCAATAAGATATTTAACCGAACTGTAGGAGCTTATGCTCAGTTGTTGAATGAAACACAATACGAGTAGAGGGCTTGCCCGTTCGGGCTCGCCTGTTCGATTGAAGTTGCTGGGATAGCAACCTCTATTGCTTTAAATATATCAGTACCTTGTATTTTAGGATATACTAATGAGAATTCTTTGAGATGCACCGTACTTGAGCGATCGCACGTTTGTAAATAATTTACAAAAATGCAATACAATAAAGTAATGGAACGAAGTACAATAACGACTTTTATGCAGGCGTACAATTTGTGACAGGAGGCTGTAGGGCTATTGTATGCCCAATCACAATCGTGTATTGAGCAAGAAAATTATACTGATGCTAGTCTATTAGAAGCAAAAGCTGATAAGTTGTTTGAGGAAGCCGACTCAATTCTATTTATATTGTCGGAGCAAAACAATGGATAAAGAAAAAATTCGTACCAAGGGGCGAGAAGCAGCAGAGTTCAGCAAGCAAGGCGTTGAACTTATTAAGGCTGGAAAGTACAAAGAAGGGCATTCTTATATGCGCCGAGCTTACTTGGCAAGTAAGGAATGTCAGTCGCTAATTAACGAGGGTCGGGTTCAAAAAACCTTAGAGCAATTTGAGGAGATTCAAGCTAGTTAACGATTACAACAGGTGTTACTGAATTGGGTTGTCAGAAAAAATTTAAGAAAGCAGGCAAGCTAGGGCAGAGGATTGTGTTTTTGAATCACGTTCTACTAGTACCTTAAGTACTTTAATTGATTACTCCTATACCTCTTCGTTCGGAAACCTTCTCCATAGAAATTATTGGATTACAATAGCTTACCGTCTGTTTGAGAAAGTTTCTTTCCTACCTTATTCCTACTATGACCGAAACAGCTTATGCTGCTCGTACTAACAATGCGTTTGTTTTGACTGAAACCGTAACAGTTGCTGAACTGATGCACCAAGGTGCAACCCATGAGGATATTCGGCAACGAGTATTGGTAGAAGACTTGTTTCAAATGCGATCCCAAGTATCTCGTGAGCGTGCGCTGCAAACTATACTCAAGCGCCTTCATCAAGTACCAGAGGCGTACATTAAATTAATAGCAACTGGCAATCCTGATACTCGCCGACTCACTATCCTGTTTCTGATTTTGCGAGAACATCGCCTACTGCGCGAACTCATTGCCGAAGTCCTGCTCGACAAATTGAAAGGTTATGATTATGTGGTAACGCTTCCTGAGTTACGAACCTTCTTTGAAGGGAAGCGAGACCAGAATTCAACTGTGGCTGCATGGTCTAACTCCACCTATAAAAAGGCTGCTAGCAATACTGTATTGGTACTGGTAAATGCGGGTTTATTGCAGCTAACTTCACCACGAGGAAATTATCAAATTCGTGCTGTTCCGGTGCCATCCCCGCTTCGTCAGCAACTTCTCGCTGATGGACTAGGTCATTACTTGACTCTAATGCTTGATGTTTAATCGACGGCTAGGGCTTTAAATACTGCGTCTACTGGGTCAGCGTAAAACGATGTCTGAAATTTAGCAAATAGTTCTGGTGGGACACTGGCTAAATCCACGGCGCTGGCCATTGGTAAAAGGATGCGTTTTGCTCCAGCATCGAAGGCTACTTGCAGGCTACCCGCTAAGTTACTTACTGGCGTAATTGTACCTCCTAAAGTCATCTCACCAAATATGGCAAATTGTGTCTGGACGCTTCGTTTCAGGGAGGCAGAGCATAAAGAAACGAATAATGCTAATCCACTTTCCTCTGGTATCCCAGCGCCTTGCAAATCAATTAACTGTAGTAAGAAATCCCTATTGCCTAGGTGAATGCTACTACTAACCCGATGAGCATTAGCTTTGAAGTAATTCATGGCAATATTCAAGCGATCCTTCATCTTGCTAGTATTTGCTACACCAGTACGTACCAACTTGCCATTACCAGGTACTGCTTGCAGTTCGAGTTTGAATGTGCTGATTATGCCGTTATCTGCAATACTGACAAAGTGTAAATGACCAGAAGTCAGCACATCTTGGCTAATCAGGCTTGACCCTCCTTGTTCCGGGATTGAAACAAAATACTCGTCTAAAGTTTCCAGGTCAATGTAACTGAAATGCACATCATAAAATTCCATGCCGCCAATTTTTTTGAGCTGTTCTTTGACTCGTCGCCGCACCCGTAGTGCATACACTAGAGCTTCTGTCCGCTTGCGGTTTTTAAAGAATTTCATGTGTTCTCTAATGACTGTCTCCAGTCGGCGCTGTTGCAATCCTAAATCAGCATAGATGAGGGCGGCTGGGTCAGCACAGAAGGTTAGTCCGCTTTTTTGAATATCCAGAAGCCAGTTTTCTTGGGGAGGGGGTTCAAGAAAGGGAGCGTACAGTAAAAAAGCTTGTGTAGGTTGCCAACCAGCAGGTGATATTTGACGGTAAAAGGATTATCAGCGAGTTGAAGTTTCTCCACGTCTTCAAGTTGGAGTTCTTTGAAGCTAGTGGCAAATTGTTGGTCAGGATCGTACCAAAACACCACCCTTCGTCCTGGGTGCGACCAACGGGCAGAATCTTGAAAGAGGGCTTGTAGGGTGTTTTGGATACGAGCGGTGTTCATGCTGGGCAGGGGGAACGGGGAAAGGGGAGGAGGGTATTATAAATATGATTTACTATATACAAAGAAAGATAGAAACTTAAATGAGGAAGTTACTGATATGCCTAACTCCCAACCCAGTAAAGAAGAAATTGCAAAGCGTGGCGGAGAAATTTATGAAAAAGTAATCCGTGTTCAAGTCGAGACGGCAGAAAATATTGGCAGAATTATTTCAATTAATATCAACACTGGTGATTACGAAATTGATAACGATCTACTTGTAGCTTGTCATCGCTTGCAAGCAAAACAACCTGATGCAGTGATTTGGACGGAACGAATTGGCTATGATGCTGTTTATGCCGTAGGTGGTACATTGGTCAGGACAGCACAGTGAGACACGGAATAGTTGTTGGTCTTCAGGCACGTATGAGTGTCGTTCTTCGTTCTAGCGAAGGTTTAGAAATAGAAGTTGAGTGTGTAGTTGATACAGGATTTGAGGGCTTTTTAACTTTGCCACCGACTGTGGTTGCTGACCTTGGTTTAACATATATTGCTCCAATTAGAGCGAATCTTGCTGATAATTCCCATATTTTAACTAATGTCCATCAAGTCACAATTATATGGAATAGCTTAGAACGCGAAATTCCAGTTTTAGCAATGGGTCGTCGTCCACTTATCGGTACTGCACTTCTCGAAGATTATCACCTCAGCATAGATTTTTGTGAGGAAGCATCCCAATTTGGAGAAAACACATTATTCGCGAGGCTATCTCGCGAATA
>CALMVQ010000036.1 GCA_937873135.1 uncultured Scytonema sp.
TCGCGAGATAGCCTCGCGAATAATGTGTTTTCTCCAAATTGGGATGCTCCCCTTTAATGGCGCAGTTGGCAGAATATTTCCCGCAGCATCCACTTGTCGCTGGAAATAAAATGACCAAGTGCAATCAACTGGCGCAGCATCATTATTTATGTGCGCTTGCGCCCGTACTAACTCAGTAAAATCTTCTGCCAACACCCCTAACTCTGCGGCAAACTTATAAGCCACAAAGAACTCTAAGAAAGAACGATGCGCTGGAGTATAATCACCTTCAGCATTACGAATAAGCATCGTCTGACCCATCATGTCATAATGCCAGTGGTCTAAATCCTTTTCCTCCTGAACCACTGAACCAAAGAGGCGACGAATGCGATCCGGAAATAGCCGATAATTCAAACTCATTTGGTCGGCTGAAAGCATTTCCCAAGATAGTTCGCACAAAAAATAAAGTTTGTCTGCCAGGGAAGTAAAGGTACGTTCTGCTTTAATATCTCGTTCCATCTTATGCCGCACTGCATAGAGGTAAACTCGCGATATGTCCACTGGTTTACCTGCCTCAATATCCGGTAGCGCTTCTAAGATTAACTCGGTCATCACCGGGCGACGTGCTAAATCCAATAGTTGGGTATTACCCATCACCTGCTCTACTGTCAAGGATGATGCTTGGAAAGACAATACTTGCCGAATTTGATCATCGTTGAATTTCTCCAGTTCCAGCACTTCAAATTGTGGTGTTTCCCCACTTAAATAGGTAGTTGATGCTTGTAACTCGGCATTGAGCAAAGCACGCCCTTCTTTCGCCTCTGGAAAATGTTCAGTGCGGCAAGTCAATATCACCTTTGCCCCAGGAACGACTACCTTTGCTAACTCCCAAAAGTTGTTAATCATCTCTTGACGGTCAACTTTAGCTGCCATTTCATCAAAGCCATCAAAAATTAGCAGCAGCTTGCCCATCCGATTCAATTGCTCAAATACTGAATACCCTTGCAGGGGAATTTCGTACTTGCGGAAGAAAAACTCAGAAAATAGTGACTCAACGCTCACTGCTTTGGCATAGTCGCGTAGTGGAATCACCAAGGGAAGACGCGGACGTTCCACACCCCTTCTTTTTGCTTCACGATAACGTTGCAATGTTACCCATGCATAATGCAAGGCAAACCAAGTCTTGCCAGTCCCAAATTCTCCCAAAACAGAAATATGTTCTTTGGCTGGGTCTTCCAACCACAAGTCGATGTAACCATCAATCCACCCATCGCGTTCATCGTAACGGCTGACACCCATTCTACTGCTGGCAACTGGGTCAAATTCTTCTTTGGTACAAGCTAGCGGTACATACTTAGTATCAATTTCCTGACGCTTGACGAACGCCTCTAACCAATCAAGATAACCACTAAAATCAGCGTCTTGGTCTATGAGTTCGTCAAAAGTATAGCAAGCAAGATGACGATTTTCCTCTTTTTCCACTTCATCTCGTACTGCCCGTGCTATTCGCCTCACTGTTACCAACCACCCCTCATCTGCTTTTTGCTTCTCCACAGAAGAGCGCAAATTTGATAGGTCACTCAGTCCAGCCTCACCCTCTATTCCCCTTACAAGAACGCGCTCATATCGATTACGTCTGACTGGAATATTAATAATCCACTCAAAATAATTGTCTTCCCAAACTTCATACTTCTCAAAACGATAATCTAAAGTTTCAAACCAACCGCGCATTTGTTGAGCTAATGTGATCGCCCGACATTGGTTTTCTTTAGATGAACCCTCTGTTCGTGTTAGATTTTGAGAAGCCAACCGGGCCATTTCCGTGCGAATTCCTTCTAAGCTTGGCAACCTTTCCAGTTGTTCATTGATAATTGCAATCCTTTTGTGTAATGAACCTATTTGCTGACTCATCAATACCTCAGCAGGTGTTCGACTGCGTTTGGCAACTTCGATAAACACGGTGGCGAATGCTGCAACTTCTCTTTTTATATCAAGTCCTAAAGTTTTGATTTCATCCCCTAAAGCATAACCATCAACAAATGTATCGACTTCTGATAGGAGGATTGAAGGGTTGTTGTGATCTAACGCTTTGCGAAAAGCCTTTTTTATTTGTTCAAGTCGGAAAAGTTCGAGCATTGGTTTGGGTTTACCAACGCCGTATTCCACCAAGGCATAGGCATAAACCCCACTAAAGTCAGCAGGTGGATGTTCGGGAGCAAGATTAAATTGTTTTAGTATTTTGATGACAATTTCGTTGCGTTGAAGCTTATCTTTAATGACTGATTTGGCAATGCCAGTAATCGGGCTAGGGATGCCAGTAATAGCGTTAATTATAGATTCCAGGTCTGGTATTAACACAAAAAACTTTTTAAAGTTTGATTAATTTATATTCTAGTAGTTACTCCGTCTTCCTTGTGTAAGTAGCTGTGTATAAAAAATTTTATCCTACTTATGGTAGTTGTATTTTAATCTTGAAGAGAAGTTCGGCAATATCATAGGCAAGCTGCACCCCAATCGACACACCTATATAAGAGCGATCGCATACTCCTGTTCTAAAACACTCAATAACTTCTCCTGCAATGGTGTCAGGTAAGGTGTAGACAGCTTGGACAACCCATTGAGAACCCAATATGCAGACGTGTCTAAATTTCCTAAGGAATGAAACTTCTTCAGACGCAAGTATAACTGCTGCATAAAGGCACACTCTTCTTCCAAATAATCAAATGACTTGAGGTGTTCCAATTTCACGACGTACTCAGCATCCCAAGTTTCTACAGTGCAGCTACAATCACCTACTGAAGTAACAATGCACCAGCAACTACTTTTTCCTCTTAATTCAAAATTATCTTTTGCAACGATCTGACAAACTTGCTGCATTCTATAAGGATTTGGCACTTTTGTTCTTTCCCTGATTCGTTGAACAATATCTTTGACAATCTTACCAGATGGGACTTTTTTACCCGCCGACTCTACTGAAAGCTGCCATGCCTCCCACTGTTCATCTGGTTCTAGTTTAGTCAACGGTCGAACTTGGCGTTCGTTAGTTGGTTGGATGTGATCCATTGGATCACATCTGGAGGAAAGATTATCAACGACAGCAGCAGCTTCTATAAGAAGGTAGGGTTGTCGGCGAGTACTGTAGCCAAACCTATCTTTGCAGTACTCCTCAAAACTCTTGTGAGTAGAACGATATAAACGGCGATCTCGCAATATTTTCAAAGCTTTTCCAGCTTCGTAAAAAGACCTTTCAATTACTCGCTCTAAATGCAGGCGATCACGTTGTTCCTCTAAAGTAAGTTCGTTACTAGCAGTAACTTCAACTGTTGCAGTACTGAGTACAGCATTGTGAGTTGTGGAAAGACTGTCAACGGGCAAGTTCATGCTGTTTATCCCGGACTCTACTTAATTTTCTTGTCAATTATAGCGTGGTACTACGCTATAATTTTCTATTATACAGTGTTTTAAAGATAAAAAGGGCGATATAATTTAGATGTTGTTGAAGGTTTTAAGTAAATGGCGAGACCTGGTGGCAATCCTGATTTTGGAACCTTGTATCGCTTTGATTACGGCAGAGAAGAGCGATTATCGGAACAAGTCAAAGTGTTAATGCACTCAAATATGAAGCATCAACTCAAGAACCTGGCTGACCAGAAAGATTGTACGGTACAAGATTTGATTAGAGTAGCAGTAGAACTTTATTTAGCTAGTGAACTTTCAACGCAAGCTTAGCTCTCTCGCATTTTAGAAGCCTGTTCCAAATCAACTTATCCGTACATAAGATTATTGAGCCTCACCGTTAAGAGCGCGTCCGGTAACGGTGAAGTTGAGTTGCTGCCACCAACGTCTGCAAAGGCGGCACAGAGAAGGAGGAAACTAACTTTGGCGCAACTTCGGTAACCGTGGGTAAGGTAACCAAACCACGACTGGTAAGATGAAGTAATTGGAGCGATCTCACCCCCATCAACTACAGTTAGGTACACGAGTCTCAATTCCTAGTAAAGTGATAACTGTAGAACGACTACTTACAAAAATAAGGTTTTTTGAACATGTCCAGAAAATCCAAGGATTTTAAGGAATTACTCAAACACCAGAAGCAGTCCCAAGATAAGCGCAAAAACTTAGAAGAATTAAGACTTCAGGTACAAGCCGGCTCTTTTGGGCAACTAGCAGCAGAGATGGTTATCGAACCAGAGGGTGCCGAAAAAATGTCTGAGGTCTTGAGAGAATTTATTGAACCTTATATGAGTTCTGTGAAAAATATAGAGAATCATAGAAATTTGTTAGACCTAGCAATAGCTGCTTGGAATACGTCCTTACTTCCTGAAGCTGGACAACAAGACATGATTAACAATTTCTTAAAAGTTTCTTTAATTAAGAGTGATCCACAAATGCAACAAGATATAAAAGAACTTTTACATGAAATGATAGCTAGGAAAAAGAAAGATTTCTTCAATAACAAGCGTTTTATCACAGATTTTCAACTAAAACTTATGGGCAAGCAATATCACCTTTCTGTTGCCTCAAGTCTAGCTGAAATCAAAGAATAACAAACACTTTTTCTACCTAGAAGCTACACTCCCCTCTCAAACGCGATCACTTGCAGGCAGGACTGAAACTTTATACTAAGTCGAATGTCTGAGAGCAAAAGTTTTCTCGCACTTAACATCGAACAGGCGCGATTCAAGAGCGTTTAGCGCTTCTATACAGAGCTTGAGCCTACTCCTCACCAACCACCAACTCTTGCAGCAGCGCATTATTTATTTGTTTCATATGCTTTTATAGACGAGACTAATGAATCGAGCGCGATCACATTTAGCTTAAACCAAAATTCAACCTACGCTCACACAACACATATAAGCTAAAATTATCGTTGTCTAAAGCAAGTTGAGTTGAAAAATAATTAAGCAGAATGCAATATGCCCCAGCCAGTTAGCCGATGTTCACATTTAATACAAGCTTTGGATGCAGTCAAAAAGAGCAAACGATGTAATATGTTTGATTGCACTTGTGTTATTCTTACTATGCAAGATTTGGGCTACACCTTGCAAGCTGATTGGTTAAGTGCACATGCAGATGAGTATCTAGATATTTTAATTGACGAATATTCCCGGTGGTTGCAAGATAACGCACCGCCATTGAGTGAATCATTGGCACAAAGAGTAGCACGGGAAACTGGGTTGGAGGTAGTTGAGGAGTAGCATGGCTATCGTCAAAGAGAGCGCTCACGCGATCGCACTTCAATCTTCACCCTTCAATACGGTTAAAACTTTGTCTCGGTGTTTAACGCGCAAGAGTTCAGTCTAGATAAAGTTTATACAGACACTGACTATGTAAGGCTTTGGTAGAACTTTGGTTTTTTACCTAGAATGAATATAAATTTAGACATTTGGCTATGGTAAGGCGATCGCTCGTTGAACTTGTTTACTTACCACCCTATTCGCCTGACCTCAACAAAATTGAAAATGGATAAAAATTATACCTTCAAATTTAATTCCTCCACTTCTCTCAAAGCACTCATTGCAGGTAACTACGACCCAATCAACTTTTACCAGGCGCGTCTAGACCTATTCAACCTATCCATAATGGCAGACTATGACCAACTGGTGTGTCTGACAACTCTGACGGCCATTGATAAATACTGGTATCAAATTGAAACGGCTCGTAAGGTTCTCAGACAACTTGGTGGACGAGCATTACTGGCAGACGAAGTTGGATTGGGTAAAACCATTGAAGCTGGACTAATCATCTCCGAGTACCTAGCACGAGGAATGGTACGCTCACTTTTGGTACTGACTCCAGCATCCTTAGTTTCGCAGTGGCAACAAGAGCTTTGTGATAAATTCAATATTAGCACTATTACTACAGACAATCGCGACCCACTTCAACCCATTGACGATTTTTGGACAAATAATCCCCGTATCATCGCCTCACTTAATACAGCAAAATCTGCCAAGCACTACTCTCACGTCACTAGTCGGGCTTGGGACTTAGTGGTCGTGGATGAAGCGCACCACTTGAAAAATCGCAATACACTCAACTGGAAACTGGTTAATGCGCTCAATAAGCGATTTATTCTCATGCTCACTGCTACCCCAGTGCAGAATTCCCTCATTGAACTGTTTAATCTCCTGACTCTCCTCAAGCCAGGACTTCTACAAACAGAAGCCGCTTTCAAAAAAGAATATGTCGATCCCAGAAATGGACGAATCCCCAAAAACCCGGAAAAGCTGCGCTCTTTGATGCGAGAAGTCATGGTGCGAAATACTCGTGCCCTTGTGGATGTCAAGCTGCCCAAACGCTTCGCCTCCACGATTACAGTTACCCCAGAGAAGAGTGAACAGAAGCTTTACTCAGACTTAAGCGAGTACCTACGCTCCCAAGTTGATCTTTTAGATAAGTTATCCCGTACCAATCTCCTGATGCGAGCGGGTTCTTCACCTGGTGCTTTGGCTGACTCCCTCAAGCAATTGACTCTTCGCCTACCCGACTCTGAGCTTAAATCTTTAGCAAGACGAGCATCTCAAGTTAAACTTGTGTCCAAGGCTAAAACATTAGTAGAAATGCTCTCCAAGTCGTCTCAGAAAACCCTAGTCTTCACTACTCATAAAGCGACCAGTGCCTATTTGGCTGAAACTCTGCGCTCTGAAGATATCCCCTTTGCAGAATTTCAGGGCGGGATGTCTCTCAAAGAAAAAGATGCAGCTATAGCCGCATTTCAGGATAACGTTGGAGTACTTCTAGCATCCGAAACAGGTGGGGAGGGGCGTAATATCCAGTTTGCCAATGTAATTATTAACTATGATCTGCCCTGGAACCCGATGAAAATAGAGCAGCGGATTGGGAGAATTCACCGCATCGGACAAACGAAGGATGTCTTCATCTTTAATTTTTGTCTCAAAGATAGTATTGAAGAATACATCTTGCGTATCCTCCACGACAAGATTAATATGTTTGAGTTAGTCGTAGGAGAAATTGAAACAATTCTAGGTAATGTGGATGATGAATTTGACTTTGGCGAAATCGTTATGGAAATCTGGCTCAAACATCAGGCCTCACCCGAACTAGATACAGCTTTTGACCAATTGGCGGATAATTTATTAAAAGCTAAAGACCAATATCAGCAAACCCAAGACCTAGATGAGCAGATTTTTGGTGAGGATTTTGAGGCATGAGGGATTGGGGATTGGGGACTGGGGACTGGGGATTAGGAAGAGATGGAAGACAGAGGTTTTGAGTCGTTGGAGTTTTATCAGGACAGTTTAAAACTGCTCAACTGGTCGCGGCATTGGGTACTGGGGACTGGCGACTGGCGACTGGGGAAATGCCCCAAGCGGATGTTCAGGGTTAAACCGAATTCTATAATTTTTCGTTTCATAACCCAATCACCAATCCCTAATCCCCAATCCCCAGTCCCCTTTACGGCAGCTTATCGACTAGCTGATGGTTTGCCAGATAAAGAACGCTATAACTTAAGCGATCAATTACGACGGGCAGCCTGTAGCATTGTACTCAATATAGCTGAGGGTTATGGACGATATCACTATCTCGACCGCTTACGTTTTCTATATATTGCTCGTGGTTCATTAGCAGAAACCAAAAGTGCCTTCATCATTGCTGAAAGCGTCGGATACTGTACGGAAGAACAATTAAACTGGGTTAGTCAGATAAAAGCGCAAATTGAAAAGGGTCTTAACGGTTACTGCCGTTTTATTCGCTCTCAACAACAGGGAGGTTCTGAATACGGAAACCAATATATTCGGGACAAAAGCACTCAGGACTAAGTACTCAAGGCTCTCATTACCAACCCAAAATGTTCAACTATGGATTCCCAATCCCCAATCCCCAGTCCCC
>CALMVQ010000037.1 GCA_937873135.1 uncultured Scytonema sp.
CTTTACTAGCTTGGCATTATCCTATCAATTTGGCACGTTAAGTACGCAAGAGCCGGTATTTTAAGCATCCCGCAACATCAGCCAATGTGGTTTCTAAAAAAGGTTTTTTTGGTTTCAGAAGAATTCCATCACCCATATCAATTGCTATCAATTCTTGTCCTACTTCCCAGCCATGAGACTTTCGCAACAGTTCTGGAATCATTACTTGTCCTTCATTGGAGATTTTTGTGATTTCCATAATTGACAGAAGGAAACATATAATTATTATGTTGAAATTATAGCAGTATAAGCGATCGCCTCCTGCGGGACTTCGCCCATCGCACTTTTTTTAATTACAACCAAATACAGATATTTTGAGATAGTTGTGTAGGCGAAGTATTTTTATTTAGTATGTTATTAGGGTTTTGCACCAACTGAATAAACACCCGTTACGCCCTTTTCTGTTGTTCCTCACTCAACCTTGCGTAAACAGTTTCCACATGATTAGCTAAAGCCTGCGTCACTTCACCAATTTCTGCATAAGCCTGATTCTCCCAAAAACTGAAATCTCGACATAACGATATTTTTATAAAGAAAAATATAAATTTATTGGTAAACTAACTGTTGAAATCACAAGATAAAGGGTAGGGCCTGTTAGGCTCTTGTTACCGGATTACCGGAACAACGCACCTCCTAGACCCTCGGTGGATAGGCATTCTGGAGATTTCTAGCAAAATCGCGTTGATTCAATAATTCAATAATTCGAGGTGTGATTCATGAAACTTCAAAAAATATTACTTGCGATGGTGACTTGTTCATCCATTCCTTTTATATTTGCACTCTCATCTGCTCAAGCTGCTGATTTCACATTCAATGCGAAATTTAGCAATGGATATTCAGCCAAAGGTTCTTTTACAACTAAAAGTGGGACTCCAGCTTTTTTCTCGGAAGTTAATCCAAATTTTCCATCGGCTCCATTTACAACGAAATTTTTAGAATCCACGTCTTTATCGATTTTCGACTCCACTAATAAACTTCTTCAAAGTGGTAGTAACGTTAGCAATGGTATCTCAAGTGACCCATATTTGCGTTTGGATTACGATGGTTCTCTACCTAATAACCTGCCAGCATTAAATATCAGCACGGAGACGCCTACCCAGAATCCTTACTACTACATTGCCAATAACGTTAATCCCACTGCTACTGAATATGTTACACCTGGTAGCACTAATTACAACTTATTTTCGTATGACAGAACTACTGACAAAGATACTTTCTTAGGTGACACAACTAGCATTAAGGTATCAGCCGTTCCTGAACCTTCTTCAGCAATCAGTTTACTAGCACTTGCTACTTTCGGTTTTGGTTTGGCTTTTAAACGGAGGTTGAATCATAAGACTAAATCAAATTGTCTTGTAACCAATAACCTCTAGTAATTAGTGGCTGCATATATTTACCCTCCTTGGCAAGCGGATTAGTGAAGGGAGGCGATTAGTGACTGCTACACGCGGTGGTTTATTAGTTCTTGTATTTGTCTTGTAGGGTCATTTATGTAAAGGCTCGTAGTTGCGCTGACCTCGCCCTAAATGTCAGCGCTGAAGCGCAACTACAAACATAAATTTATTTGTGCCGACTTACTCAATTCTGCTGTAGCTTTCAGAATTGCCTGATGAGAACGCTGATTCCGTCTACGAGTAGCAGGCGCTTTGACGGGAGATAGGGTTTGAGCAAAGTTCTTCTCTAGCGGTTGTGACATAGACACAAACTCCTGTTTAGCCACTTTTTTTGTATTTTCCGAAACGATCTGTCTTGCGAATCTTCGTTTAGACAGAACAGTTCACTGGATGAAGGTGATTGAAATAAATACACCGTAAATCGATCGTGCCAACTTGCACGAACACTTTGCCTCTCAATTAAAATACGATAAATTGACCGAATTTTAGTATTTAATTGATAATAATATTATATCTAACCACAGTTAGTCGTAAAAAACAAGGGGTAAATTATTTTTTATTTTTAAGTACGGTAAAATTATCAAATTAGTGTATATTTTGTATTATGAGCGGATATGGAGACTTGCAACATAACCGTTCAGATTTGCGCTTTTGCGTTTTTGCGTGAGGCTAATTGCTCATAAGTTCTTCTTTGATAAGAATTTTTAAGGAGTTAATTTTCATGATTAGCTTACGGTTTAACCGTTTCATTGCCGAATGGGTACCATTAATACAAGCTAGGTTTTTTATATTCTTCGGCGCTTTTTTTACTGGCTTATGTCTTAGTCTTTTGTTAGCTTCTTGCACGGCAAACAATTCAGATAAACCTACTCAAAATCAAGCATCAGTAGTTAGATTTGGGTATCAAAAAACGTTAATTCTTATTAAGAGAAAGGGAGTGTTAGAAAAACGGCTGCAACCTGAAAAAGTATCTGTCCAATGGATTGAATTTCCAGCGGGACCACAACTTTTAGAAGCTATGAATGTGGGTAGTATTGACTTTGGTGCAACAGGAGAGTCTCCACCCATTTTTGCCCAAGCAGCAGGAGCCTCACTCACTTACATCGCGGGGATTGCGCCTAATCCTGCTGGTGAAGCTATTCTTGTTCCCCAAAACTCTCCTATCAAAACAGTAGCCGATCTTAAAGGCAAAAAAATAGCTTTTCAAAAAGGTTCTAGTGCTCATTACTTTCTAGTGCAAGTTTTAGAAAAAGCCGGATTGCAATATAGCGATATTCAACCCGTATCTTTACCACCAGCCGATGCCCGTGCTGCTTTTGTTAAAGGTAGCGTGGACGCTTGGTCAATTTGGGACCCATTTTATGCAGCTGCAGAAAAAAATACCAATGCTCGTACTCTAATTGACGGCACTGGAATTAACAAACAAGGTGGATTTTATCTAGCTAGTCGTAAGTTTGCTAACGAACAACCGCAAATAGTTAAGGCAATGTTAGAGGAAATTCAAAAGATAGAAGATTGGTCGGATAAAAATAGAGAAGCTGTGGCAGAAACTCTTGTTGCTGCGTTGGGAATTGATTTAGAATCTATGAAAAAAGCAACTTTTAGAAGAAAATTTGGTGTCGTACCAATCAATGAAAAACTGATTACCGAACAGCAGAAAGTTGCTGATACATTCCATAAGTTAAAATTAATACCAAAGCAGATCGATGTGAAAGCGGCTATGCTGAAACCAGAACAATACGCTGCTCTTTCACCCAAAATATAATATGAGTTAGTGATTAATTGTTAAAGAAGATTTAACAAACAACTAACAACCATCAACTAACAACCTTATGACGAATCCTACTGAGTTGCTAAACAGTCGTTACGGTGCTAGTGCCGTTCATGTAGATGGTTTATGGAATGACAGCTTAACAAATCTGTTATCTCACCGCTCAATTCGTGCTTATAAATCTGATCCTTTGCCGTCAGGAACTTTAGAAATTTTGGTTGCGGCGGCTCAATCTGCGTCTACTTCATCGAATCTCCAAACATGGAGTGTCGTAGCTGTGGAAGATGCAAACCGCAAAGAAAAGTTATCACAACTGGCAGGAAATCAAGCACATATTCGGCAATGTCCACTATTCCTTGTTTGGTTGGCAGATTTAGCTCGCCTGACTCAGATTGCTGAAAGTCTCGGACTAGCACATGAAGGTTTAGATTACTTGGAAATGTTCCTGATGGCAACAGTAGATGCCACTTTGGCAGCTCAAAATGCGAGCGTAGCTGCTGAATCTCTCGGCTTGGGAACAGTGTATATCGGTGCTATGCGTAACCAACCGGAAGAAGTGGCGAAGGTACTGAATTTGCCTTCGCAAGTTTTTGCTGTCTTTGGATTGTGTGTTGGTTATCCAGATCCGGCTCATGCTGCTGCGATCAAGCCGCGTTTACCACAATCGGCTGTGTTACACCGAGAAACTTATCAGTTAGAACAATCTGAAGCGATCACTCAGTACAACGAGGTCATGAAAGCATTCTACACTGCTCAACAGATGAATATTCCTGGCGATTGGTCGGAACACTCAGTCAAACGAGTTGGTTTTGCTCAGTCTTTATCGGGACGCGATCGCCTGCGTGAAGCCTTAAATAATCTTGGCTTCCAACTGCGGTGACTTTTTTAAATACATTTTGATTCTTTTGGTGGCTTTAAACACGTGAAGCTCTCTTGACGGAAGCTTCCGCCCCCAAGACTTCACTTGAATGTATGATCAGCGCAAAAATTGGCGTTGCATAATTAAAGTATGAATTTTAGCCTCACGCATAGACGCGCGACTCGGCTTCCCGTAGGGTAGGCACAAAGACGCAAAGAATCGTTGTTTAGTCATCAGGGAAAATGTAAATTCATACCTCCATTAAGCAACGCCCGAAAATTTACCTTCAGCCGGATGCCCGTAACTCATAGCTGCCTTACTTTGTAAATTGATTTGGCATGGTTTTTGCACAGAGGATAAGCAAACTATCATCATCACCAAGAACCTATGCCAGAAAAGCGAAACCCAAGTGAAAAGAGTTTGCACGCACTAGATTACTTGAACCTGTTTTTAGCAGACGTGCGGGATGGTGTAGGACCATATCTGAATATCTACCTCAAAGGCTCGCAACATTGGAATCCTCAGCAAATCGGGATAGCCACAGCCGCCTCCTCAATTGCTACAGTGATTGCCCAAACACCTGCTGGTGCTTTGATTGACAGATTGAGCCAGAAACGGTTGTTGATTGTACTGGCTGCTGCTATAGTCACCTGTGGTTGCTTTTTTATAGCATTGTTTCCAAATTTGCAAGTGGTCATCGGCGCTCAGGTTTTGATTGGCATTGGTGCAGCGGTTTTTCCTCCTGCCATTGCGGCGATTACCTTGGGGTTGGTGGGGAATGACAAATTAGATCGGCGAGTCGGTCGCAATGAGACTTTCAATCATTCAGGCAATTTACTAGCTGCTACTTTGGCGGGTCTTGCTGGTCAATTTATTGCGCCCAAATCCATCTTTTTTCTGGTTGGGTTAATGGCTGTCGCCAGTGCTTTTGCAGTTGCCAGAATTCGTGAGAAGGAGATTGACCACGATTTAGCGCGTGGTGATGCAGAAGAAAGCTCTTTGGAGGAAACAGAACCTCAAGATAAGCAAGGAGGTATATTAAAGCTATTGAGTGACCGCCGTATACTCTTCTTCGCTACAGCAGTGGTTCTATTTCACTTTGCTAATGCGGCAATGTTACCTTTGGTTGGTCAAAGACTGGCTATAGATGGTAAAGGAACAGGATTAGATGGCACTGTTTATCTGTCTGCTTGCATTATTGTCGCTCAGTTAGTTATGATACCCACGGCAAACTTTGCTGGTCGCTTAGCAGAAGGTGGGCGAAAAGGCATCTTTTTAGTGGGCTTTGGTGTGTTGCCCATTCGGGGTGTACTTTACACACTTTCGCACAATCCCTTTTTTCTGGTTTCCGTACAAATCCTAGATGGAATTGCCGGCGGTATCTTCGGTGTACTTTCGATACTGATGGTTGCTGATTTAACTAAGGGAAGTGGTCGCTTTAATCTCACCCAAGGTATGCTTGCCACCTCGATTGGTATTGGTGCAGGTTTAAGTAATTTACTGGCTGGATTTGTGGTACAAAAAGCCGGATACAATGTTGGTTTTCTGATGCTGGCGGCGATCGCTGCTGTAGCTTTAGCCGTTTTCTGGTTTCTCGTACCCGAAACTAAACAACGGATAAAAAGCTGACAAGAAAAGCTTTTGCGCCTTCTGCCCTCTGCCTCCGTACTTCTGCCTTCATGTACTAGTTTCTTTTAGTCCGGAACAAATTAAACAGGGAATAAAATATGACCAAAAAGGTAAACATTTAAAAGCTATTGAGAAAGAGCAAGTTCCTCCACGCGGTAGTATTGGTCTTGTTCCTTCTCATGAAGTTAGTTACGATTTAAAATCTAAAGTATTGGGAAAAGGTAAAGATGCACATTTTTCTTCACTTTCTAAAAGCCCTGCTGCATAAGGGTTACAAAATGTGCATCTTAGAAGTAACATTTTTAAGGTAATAATACTTTTGACTTTTGACTTTTGACGAACGCCTCGGCTTCTTGAAGAAACCGGGGTTCTGAGATTTCATTCCTGCTGTATCATCCATTTGTGCCTCAAAAAATAGGCAAATCTAAAACAAATTCTGGTAATACATTTTCTCCCGATAAATTTGCGGGTAATTGAACAATTTCAAAGGTTTGATTGGGACGATAGATTTCTACTTGTTGTGCTTGGGGATTAATTAACCAACCTAACCGCAAACCACTGTTGAGGTATTCCTGCATTTTTTCTTGAAGTTGGGTCAGAGAGTCGGTGCGAGAACGCAATTCTATGACAAAATCAGGACATAATGGGGGAAACTTTTCTTGTTCTTCTGGTGTTAATGATTGCCAGCGTTCATTAGTAACCCAAGCAACATCGGGAGAACGGTTTCCCCCATTCGGTAAACGAAATATGGTAGAAGAACTAAAGACTCTTCCCAGTTGAGTTTGACGGTTCCACAACCAAAGTGAGCCGTTTAAATCAGCTTCTCGATTTCCACTGACTCCACCGACAGGAGGCATAATTATTAATTCTCCTTTAGTCGTTCGTTCCAATTGCCAATTTTGATTGTCTTGGCAGAGTTGGTAAAACTGCTCGTCGCTTAAGTCTACATTTTTTAAATTTAAAATTACCGTAGCTGAAGTAATCATTGCTGAAAAATTCCCATGCCAAGGAAACGCCGTAATTTAAAAACTGGATACTCTTACCATATTACTACTCGTTGCAATAATCGCGAGTTTAAGTTAGCTAGGCGCGAGTGCCGGGGCGATCATCCATACTTATTTTGGAACCTCTAAGAGCAAGGGAAGAGACAAAACATCGGCTGAGTTTGCCCGTGTAGCACAACAGACGGGTGGACAGGCTTTTACTGACATAAGATTTTGGCAACAATTTTTAACTTACAACTATTTGAGTTTTAACTGAACCGTATTGGACCATAATCACAATGCTATTAATAATATATTCTCCGGATTTAATATTACTAAATTGAAATAAGGATTTATTGCCCATAAGTTTTTGAATCATCCAAACGCCTTCGTTTATGGGATGATTCAATCGCTGCAATTTTACGATATTTTGTCACTGTTCTGCGAGTTATTGGCAAATCAAACCTTACTCTTAAAAGTTGGGCTAGCTGTTCATCACTATAGGGATTGGTAAGTGATTCTTCTTCAATTAACTGTACGAGCATTTGTTGGATTTGTGGAGGAGTACGTCCGCCTACTAATGCTGGAACACATAGCAAATGCAACGGAAAAATTTGACTGTACGGGTTACTAATTAATATATACCGTCCCCGGACAATTCGGCTGATTGTGGAGTTACTGAGTCCTACCGATTGAGCGACTAATTGTTGTGGTGTAGGTACTAAATCTAAGCGATCGCGACTCTGCAAGAAAGCTTGCTGGCGTTCTACTAAAAATTGACCGACTTTGAGGAGATTTTCCTGCCATAGATGTAATGCTGTAAGTAAGCTTTTTGCTTTTTTGTACAACACTTCTAGCTGTTGGGCTTCTCGCGTTCGCAGTTGAGATTTCTGCAAAAGCTCAACTGCTTCGGAATTTAGACAAAAGCGTTGCTCGACTTCAGAAGTTAAAGAAATTTGCCAACCACAAGCTGTTAATTTTGCTTTTAAATCGGGAGTTACAATAGGTGCATTGTCATGACCAAAGTTTCTGGCAGGCCGAGGTTCTAATTCCTGAATTTCACGAATGGCGTCGTTTATTTTTTTGATATCTATATTCTGATAAGCTTGATTTTGGAGCAACTTTTGTAGTAATATCTCACGATTAGAGCTTGCTTCTATAGAAGCACCAGTACAATTTGCTAATTCTTCTAAATACCCGTGAACTAATAGAAAAGCTAGACTTTGAGGCTTTTCTTTAAGTTGTAGTAACAGACACTCTTGTCCTGAACGAGCAGCAATTCCTGGGGGATCTAAACTTTGAAGAACAGGGACAACTGCCTCTAATTCCCTTGCACTCCAGATACTACTACCATTTGCCCAAACGGTCGGAGTTTCTTCCAAGTATCCAGAGCTTGAGATCCATTGAGTTAAATAGATTAAAGCTTCACGTTGTCTTGATGGAATTGATAAGGCAGAGATTTGTCCAAATAGATGTTCGCTGAGACTTACGTACTGCGCGGGTAGAGTATACCAATCTGGTAGAACATCCTCTAACAATGTTTCGCTTTTTTTCGCTAAAGTCGCATCCTCTATTAAAAATGGATTGTGTTTAGCCTCTTCCCGGACATAATCTACTACTCGCTTCTGATCACATGGCAACAAGCGAACCAATTGCTGTAGCGTTGGATAAAGAACTGTTTGCGTTTCTAATTGTGTTTCTGTTGCAGGTGCGGCATTTAAAAAATTCATAAATTCCATTGCTGCTTTTTTTGCTCAAAGCTTTTGGCACAAAGTCCTAAAGCTTTGTGAGGTTCTTGGGGATAAAGAGCTAAAGCTCGGCGGATTAAGTTAAGCTCTAATTGAGCAACAGCTTGTTCCAAGTTTAAATCTATGTGGTTTTCTTGACTAAATATCAGATGCTCTGGTAATATTGTACGCCCACCGGAAAGAATAGCTGCTCGCTCTAAAGTATTTTGCAACTCTCGTACATTTCCTGGCCAAGTATGACCTGTAAGTTTTTCCAAAGCCGCTCTTGTCATTGCGATTTTCACGCCATTACGCAAAGCAATGTAGCTTAAAAAATGTTGAGTCAGTTGCTCTAAATCTTCTAGGCGATCGCGTAAAGGCGGCAGTTCCATTCGTACCACATTCAAGCGATAATAAAGGTCTTCCCGAAATTGATTTAGGTTGACAAGCTGCTCTAAATTCCGATTGGTCGCTGCTATGATGCGGATATCTACGGTTTTGGTTTGGTTACTACCCAACCGCTCAAATGATTTATCCTGTAACACCCGCAATAGTTTCCCCTGAATCACTAAGCTCAACTCTCCAACTTCATCAAGAAATATCGTTCCACCATTCGCCTGCTCAAATCGACCGATTCGTAAATGATTGGCTCCGGTGAAGGCACCTTTTTCGTGCCCAAATAACTCTGCCTCTAACAGATGTTCTGGAAGTGCCGCACAGTTGACTTTTACCAAAGGTCCACGACTACGAGGACTGGTAGTATGGAGAGTGGAAGCGACTAACTCTTTGCCAGTGCCTGATTCTCCGGTAATTAAGACTGTGGTATTGACTTGAGCAACTCTACCAATGAGTTTAAAGACGGATGCCATCGCAGGCGATCGCCCCAATAGTTCTTCTGGGTGTCCTAAAGCTTCGGGATTTGCTTCACCAAACTGATAGGCTAAAGCATGGGAGTGAGCTAAAGCCTTTTGAGTTAGATTGACCAAATCATCCAGAGAGAAAGGTTTAGTTAAGTAATCATAGGCTCCCAACTGTATCGCTTCAATCGCTGTACGACTTGTCCCATATGCCG
The DNA here is from genome assembly GCA_937873135.1 of uncultured Scytonema sp. Classification (GTDB taxonomy): domain Bacteria; phylum Cyanobacteriota; class Cyanobacteriia; order Cyanobacteriales; family Nostocaceae; genus Rhizonema. The sequence goes on from CALMVQ010000037.1 coordinate 9,475, forward strand.
TCATCACAATCACAGGCAGTTCAAACAGTGTTTTTCCCAAAGCTTTAAGAACCTCACTCCCCTGAGTTTTGGGCATTTTCAGATCCAGAAACACTAAGTCAGGAGGAGATGCCGCATCTTGTTGAATGATCTTCAGTCCCTGCTGTCCATCTCCTGCTTCTACGACTGTGTGCCCAACATCATTAAGAATCTGCGCCATTGCCTGACGCAAAGCTTTTTCATCATCAATAATGAGAATTTTAGACACGAGTGTCTCCTGACTCCTGAGTCCTAGTTGGTAAATAAACGCTAAAAATAGTACAACCAGGCTCAGAGGTTAAACTAATATATCCTCCATGTCGCGTGACGATCTCGTGGCTAATTGCTAAACCCAACCCCGTTCCTTCCGGCTTTGTGGAATAGAAAGGCTCAAAAATTCGTTCGCGCTCTTCTGGTGACAAACCCGATCCTGAGTCTTTTACCCAAGTTACCAAATCGTCTTGCTGTTCTACACCCACCTCAACTCTCTCTCCTGCTGGACTAGCTTGGATAGCATTCAAAATTAAATTCACCATCACCTGTCCTAACTCCCGACGGCGCAGTAATATCTGGGGTAAAGCCTTAGCAGGCTCGTGATAGATGAGTGCAACTCCCTGTTCTTCTGCTGATAGACGCAGCAAGGAAACAGATTCCAAAGCGATCGCCTCTAGGGAAGTCCTCACCATTTCCTCCTCTGACTGATTTTGGTCAAAGTACATCAGTCGTTGCACCAAATGCTCTAAACGGTCTACTTGTTCTATTAAGCTAGCAGTCGGTAGAGTGGTTACCCCAAGATTGTGGAGTTGTCGTTCTGTATACTGCAAATTCAGACGCATACTGGCTAGTGGATTGCGGACTTCATGGGCTACCCCCGCTACCAGATGTCCTAAAGATGCCAAACGCTCGACTCGGTGTAGGCGCTGTTCTAACTCTTGGCGACGACATTGCATAGTATTAATCGCAGATCCCAACAATCCCATTTCTGCTGGTAGGGGTGGAATCAGCGAAGTTTTAGAATATTCCATCACCTTGATACTCTCATGGAGTCGCTGTACTCCCCGGTGAAGTTGTAAGGCAATATAAAAAGTCCAAGCTCCCACCACTAAATTTCCGAAAACTACCAGAAGACTCAGGACTTTTTGATCACCATCTTCGAGGCGAGGCATACGTTTCATTGTCCATACTGCTCCCCATAAAGGTAGCGGATCTGCACGCAGTACCAAGATATCAAGACCTGATTTCCGGATTAATTCTTGGGGTAAGCCTTGGCTTGTCGCTCTCCGAGCTAATTGTAAAATTGTACTTCGCTCAACCGCAGGAATATCTTTTTTCGGGATAGGTCCTCCGTGGGTAGGAAACGCATAGCCTAATAGTCGATCTTGTTGCAGCAGGTAAAATCCCCCTTCTACTCTGGGAAAAACCGTGAGCGCTTCATTTGAGAGTTCCTCCAACTGCGTGTCTGGCTGCTTGCTTGACTTTGGTGTTTGCCCAAGCGGTAATTCCCAAAACAGCTTAATCAGTCTAGTATTGGCAAAAGTCAGTGTTCTTTGGTTTCTGGCTACCACTACACCCTCTAAACTTTGAAATAGCTGTACTACCAGCAACAACGCAGCTCCACTTAAACCTAAAAACAGGACGCTCAGGATTGTGAGTTGCTGTCGGAGTGTCCAACTTTGGGGTAATACAAAGGGTTTCATCACATATAGCTATCGAAGCAGATTCATAATGTGGCACTAACCTGCCAAAGTCGTCTTGTATCTATGGCACGATTTTTGCACTATTACATTTCGGGAGCTGTATTCCATACAATTGCATTCAGGATTCGTGAGGTCGTCTTTTGTGAAAAATAACTCAGAAGTTCGGATTCCCAAAGAAATTGCTACAAATGTTTTTGCTCTGGCTGCTCACCTGTATGAGCAAGAAAAACAGGACTATTCCTTAGAGGAACTTATACAGGCAGGAGCCGAAGTACATATTCCAAGAGAGTTGATTCAAAAAGCTATACAGCAAATCCAAGCACAGCAAAGCTCAGTTCGCTCGCGACAGCAAAAGTTAAAATTAATCTTGATCAGTGGGAGTACAGGAGCCGCGATCGCGCTTATGAGTGTATTTGCTTACAATAGTGTTGCTAGTAACTTCATCGGAACTCAGCGATCGCCAGTAAACAATCTCCTGGCTACTGATTTGCGGAATACTAACACTCAAGATATTCCTAACCCACTCCAACCGCCACCCCCAGTCTTCCCCAAAGCAGATGAAACGACTATGACAGGAGAGGTGCAACAATATATTCTTAACCCTGAAGGAAAGGTGGATGGACTCTTACTCAAAAATGGGTTACAAGTAAAATTTCCGCCTCATATGGGGGACAGCTTAGTAGCTTTGGTGACTCAGGGAACTAAAATCACTATTTCGGGAAAACCAGGCTTGTCTACCCGCTTTGGTGAAGAGGTAAAAGCTAGAAGCATTACTAATTCTCAAACTGGACAGACTTTAGTCGCTCAACCTCCCACCATACCGCCCCAACCGCCCGGCTTGAGCAACTACAGTACTTTATCTGTAGAGGGAACCGCCCAGCATTGGTTAGTGGGACATAGAGGTGAGATAAATGGCGTCATTGTCTCCAATGGTGCAATTGTGAAGTTCCCACCACATGTAGGCAATCAGCTAGTCAATACGGCGAATGTAGGAGACAAAATCCAAGCTCAAGGTTTTGGAACTCGCAACCCGGAAGGTCAGATTATACAAGCTACAGCGCTTTCTATCAATGGGCAAATCGTGTCTCTAGAACCAAAAGGCGTTGTCGATCCCTAGCAGGCACTCTTATTGGCATGAAAATTGCGATCGCGTCTCTACGTTAAAATCCCTTCGGTAGTTTTCTTTCCTTGCGATGCCCGAAATCAAAGAGACGCGATCGCCCTTGTCTCTACACTATGCCCGAACCAGCAAAATACGGATTTAAACCGCCAAGACGCCAAGGACGCAGAGAAAGAAGGTAATAAAGATAGGTAATTTTACACTCCTGATGGGAGTCATCTAAAATCTGGGCATCCAAATGATTGTTTTTAGATACATCGTCATTGTAGTGACTTATGTCGGTTTGGGTTTAGGGTATATACCTGGTTTACGGATGAATCGAGCCAGTATTGCTCTAGTTGGTTCATCTTTGCTGATGGCATTGGGCGTTTTAGATCTTAAAGAAGCATGGGGAGCGATTGATTATAAAACGCTGATTTTCTTATTTAGCATGATGGCAATCAGCGCTAACCTGGCTTACTCTGGTTTTTTTCAACTAGTGCTGGATATGATCATGCGCTATTTCCGCAGTCCCCTTGGTTTGCTGATTGTTTTAACTTGCGGTAGTGCGATTCTCTCAGCTTTTTTTCTGAATGATACCATTGCCCTAATTCTTACTCCCTTGACTTTAGGCTTAGCTCAAACTTTAAACCTTAATCCTATTCCTTACTTACTTGCATTGGCGGGAGCAACTAATCTTGGTTCAGTCGCGACATTGAGTGGTAATCCTCAAAATATCTTAATTGGTTCTTTTTCTGGGATCAGCTATCTTGACTTTGCTAAAGCTTTAACTCCTATTGCATTAATAAGTTTGTTGATTCAGATAGGTTTACTGTGGTTACTCTACCCTGATATCCGCTCTACTAAATCTTGCTTGAGTGGAGAACCTTTGCGATATCGTGTATTCAAACCCCTACTGATTAAGAGTCTACTGATCACCGGCGGATTGTTGGTTGCATTCTTAATTGGGATACCCCCAGCCCAAGCAACACTAGTCGCAGCGGGTTTAATGTTTATCACCAGGCGAATCAAACCACAGCGAATTTTAAATAAGGTGGACTGGGATTTACTAGTGATGTTTTCTGGACTGTTTATTGTGACTGCTGGAGTGGAAAAATTAGGAGTATTGGATTTATTTGGCGGTTTTGTGCATACTCCCTTGAGCATATTAGGAGTTACTGCTCTTATGTCCAATTTAGTTTCTAATGTCCCGGCTGTATTGCTACTGAAACATTTAATTCCTCATCCAGATACAAAAACTTGGTTACTCTTAGCGGCTGGCTCTACCTTGGCTGGTAATCTAACTTTGTTAGGTTCAGTTGCTAATTTAATTGTTGCGGAAGCTGTCGCCAAACAGGGACATCATTTGTCATTTTGGGAACATTTGCGTTTTGGCCTACCGCTGACTGTCCTGACTCTCATTATCGCCTATTGGTGGATTTAACACCAGTAAGAGTAACATTATACACAAATTTTCCCATCAGTACAATTAGGTCATGATGACTAGTACAGATCGGCGGAAATAACCCACCCATCTGAAATAGTTAAAACCCTTACAAAATAAGGTTCTTTCTTTTTACTTTTTACTTTTTACTTTTGCCTTGTTGTACTAGTGACCTATGATTTTCGGTCAACCTACAACCCTCTCATAATGATTCCATCCTTAGCACGCATATAAAGCACGGGTGTGGCAAAGTCGCGTTGCTCCAATCCGACTTCTATAGAAATGGCATTGCGGGTTGTTTGGATAGCTGCGTCAACTGGCCAACCAAGTGCTAGAGTACGGTAGAACTCCGAAGCGAACAGTTTGGCAGTAGTATCGTAGATGGAGTATTGCATAGAGACTACTGCGGGAATTAAGCGACATACTAAGTTAGGCGCTATACCAGCAAGGGCTTGCGAATTGGACACTGTTGCACCTTGACAGGAATTTAGTACTACTAATCCCAAATTGTTGTCACCCAAGAAGAAGTTGGCAAAGCGCTCATCATCCAATCTTTCTTCTTTGCCGTTTTCGTCTACGAGAGAAATATAACCTTTATTGTTCTCAAAGATACCATGACCGATAAAATGGAAGACATTGTAAGGCTTTTCGCGTAACTTTTGGTTAATGTTGCGGATAGTGGGTTCAGGCAGTACATCTAATTGAATTGTACCTGCTTCTAGATGTTTTGCTAGTGCAGAGCGAAGCAGTTTTTCTTCTCCATCAACATCCAATCGTGGTAAATCAGTTGGACTAGAGATGACTAACAGAATGAGGAGTGGCGAGCTACGAGGTTTAAGTTCGCGCTTTTTTAGGGGAATGTCAATATAACGCGAGAGTACGGTTCGGGTGTCATTTGCTAGAAAAGTCTCAGTTCGTTCGTCGTAGAGAAATTCCCACGGTAGGGTAGCTAATTCGGGAGATTCAAACACCAAGCGCAGGCGCACATTATAATTATTTTCTTCTGCACCTGCCATTGTAGCCCGTAATTGACCGTAAATATCCATGGGGAAAAGCGCTTTGTAGAGTTTGCCGCCTAATCCTTTGAGTAAATCTTCATCTGTTTGTCCCTGCTCTATCAGTTGTAATGTCAGTTTAATTTCATTGATATCCAACCGTAATTCGCCCTGTTCTTCCCCTTGTTCAGAGTCAACGCGAATTTTTTCGTCTTTCGTCACCAATACTTGAAAATCCTGGTAATTCATGGTATAGTTGTCTCTTGCAAAAGATAAAGATTCGTCTCTATCAAGCTTCAGTTCCCGTTGTAACGGTGTAGATTGGCGGTTGACTTCCCGATTTTCTTCAAGCGGTAGCGGACTAACATCGTCAATTAGCCTGCGCACATCGACTATTTCATAGCTAATTTCGCATTCAACTTGATATCGACCAGCATTTAAGCGCTTCCGCAATGAGTCCAGAGAATAAGTATGCGGAGTCTGACTTCCCTCACAGGTAGTGCAGTTGCAAGGAACAAGTGTGTTATACTGCAAACGTTCAAAAGACTGATGAATTTTTTCTAGTTCGTGAGTGACGACTGCTAGCAAGTCTTTCTTACGGTTTCCGGCAACACGGATTTTGATTTCCCTCTGATTATAGTCTTCAATGATTTCGGCACGAGATTGATCTTTGTTGAGGACAACACCACTTCTCCAAACGAGGTTTTGCTGTTCAATCCAAGGGTGTGTCTCAACAATGAAGCGGGTGAGAATACCTTTGGGCATGAATTCGTATTTGTAGCGTAAAATGAGATTATTCGTATCGTCCCAAGTGTAGTCGGGTTGGTTGATATTAAGTAGTTGTGGTGCAATATAGTGATTAGGACGATTGGGAATTGGGTAGCAAAGTTTGAAGCGCATCATAAGTTGGAGTAACTCATCTCGCATATCAGTATATTCGCCGTCAAGCCAAATTTCAGCAAGATTATTCTGAGTAAAACACCCCAGATTTTCCCTAACGGTTTTGTTGTCTAAAACTTTGTAAACGGCAGTTGTACCCCATTCTGGTTTGAGAATGATATAGTGTTTAAGTGTAGGATCGTCTTGAAAGTGCAGGCAAACGCCTAAATCGTGCAGATAACGACTCAACCGCAACATATCTTCGCGATCGCTTAAACTATTCTGTAGGCAAAGTTGGTAGTATTCATCCTGACTGATGTAATTGCGGGAATCATTTTCTAAGGCATAACGGACTTTTACCCAGAGTTTTGGCAAAAGTTGACCAACGTGGGGAAGCCGACTAATATATGTTTGAATATTTTCTTTAATTTCGTCTAAACCGCGATTAGTAGCTAAGTTAGTTGGGAGAATTTCTTTGAGGTGAGCGAATTCTCCACGCAAGGAGCGATCATTAACCTCGCACTGACGGTCTTGTTTTTCATTTTTAATAATTAGAACCGGGCTATTGTCGTTTAAGAGTTCGGCAACCTTGAGCCACCAGTAAAAGTCGGTGTTTTGTGTGCGAGTATCAGCGACTAAAGCGTACAGAGAACGCTTAGTAAGGAAAAACTGGTGGGTTTGGTGGTAAATTTCTTGCCCGCCAAAATCCCAAATGTTGACGCGAAAGTCTTTGCCATTAGGTTGTGTGAAATGCCACTGAATCACATCAATGCCTGAAGTTGATTTTTCATCCGATTGAAGTTTGTAGCTTTCATTTTTAATTTTCTTGGCTAAAGAAGTTTTACCAGATCCCCCTTCACCAATAATTAAAAATTTGGCTTCATAAAAAGGTTCAGTTTCGGATGGATCTTGCACCCGAAAATAGAAATCAAGAATTTCCTTCACATCACCTGGATCTTCATTTAGGTTTTTTGAACCCAAAATCTCAGGTGGAATCGGCACTGGGTTCCCATGCAAATCCAGTTTTTTCAGCTTTGGTATTTGCCTAATTTCTGATGGCAGACTGCTCAGTTGATTGCTCTTAAGCTTTGGGAAAACTAGTGCCGCAAGGCGGAAGTCACTCATTCAAAAGTCAAAAGTCAAAAGTATTATGGAATGGGCTTTTTATGGATTTGAAATGGTTGCCTTATTTCCGCCTTGTTGTACTAGTACAACAAGGCAAAAGTAAAAAGTAAAAAGTAAAAAGAAAGAACCTTATTTTGTAAGGGTTTTAACTATTTCAGATGGGTGGTTTATTTACGCCGTGACGTACTAGTACTCCACCACATTAATCATGATAGCTTGTGAAAGTACGTAGTAAGCACGAAGAGTGCTTGCAATTGAACGATAAATCGCTCACTACAAACCCATCAAAATCAATGTGGTGGGAAGGATTTATTAATAATATCAGCGTTGCATAAAACAAAGATGAAAATTCAACCGCCGAGACGCCAAGAACGCCAAAAAATATTTTTTTCAACAGAAAAATAAAATTATACCGCAAATATGCAACGCCTATTAATCATACCAAAATAAACGATGATTTGGATTTTTAAGAAATAAGTACTTTTTTGTTTCTTCCATATATCAATATATAAAAACCAAAAGCGAATAAGATAGTTGACCAAAAATAAATCGCTAATCGATTATCAATTTTTTCCACTAAAGATAGTATTTTATGGTTTTTAACAAATTGATTAATATGAACCGCAATTGCTCGCTTCTCGTATTTGTTTGAATCTGAATAAGACGTAAAAGGAATTTCACCACTACTACTAGTACAACAAGGCAAAAGTAAAAAGTAAAAAGTAAAAAGAAAGAACACTTATTTTATAAGCTTTTTACCTATTTCAGATGGGTGGGTTATTTCCGCCGCTCTGTACTAGTTAGAATTATAACTCGATAAGTGTAACTAGTTTTTCGCTTATTATCTTTGTCTTTAATACGTTCAACTTTAGCACCCTGCAATAAATTTAACGGAATCTCCATTGATGTTGTTCCCAATAGTCCTGATGCAACTAGATGACAAGTACCAGGAGTAACTCGACTGCAATTAAGGGTAGTAACTTGATTAGGTATTAAACATAAAACTCCAATGCCCATAAATAAAAATCCAAATACCCAAGAGCCTATTGAAGTCTGTCGTATATTTTCCATAATTAATTCTCTACACAATTAAAATTAATTCTAAATGTAGTTATACTCAAATATTTTTCATATGTATATAGCTTTGAATATTTAAGGAATAGAACTTTTTCCAAAAAACTATAAAACCCTAACTTTATATAGCGAGTATAAATTCGTAGGATGTTATATAAATATTTCTACTGAAACTTACAATTTGAAATTAGGATTGATATTGTATCCGTCTAATCACCTCACCGATCTTAGCATGCACCCCTCTCCCAAACTTGGGAGAGGGGCTGGGGGTGAGGGCGAGAATCTATGAGACATAACTGAGAATCGCTATATTACTAAATACAAAATTTTTAAACTTCATGACAAAATGATTAAGAGTTTCTACAAACTAAGTTTGACAAGAAAAGAATAAAAATATGGCATATAAATCGTTTCATTTGTATTATTCTTTAAAATATTACGCCAAATCTAATAATAACAATGCTGAATACACTGATTTAATAGGAAAAATTATATCTGATACTTTTTGTGGCTTGTTAATGGTATATCCGTGTAATTTCTGATTGTGTGAAGCGTATTGATTTGATCGCTTCCATAGCCTAAGCAACCGTTAACACCTTGGGTAGTTTTGCTGATTTGGCACTTATTACCTGAATTGGAAGGGGCTAATCAGACTTCAATAGCAACTTCCGTGGCTTAAACAGCAGATACGAGTAGAGGGTCGCGGTTGTCAAAACGAGATACATTGTGATATGTGAGAGATACGGCTAAACCTCTTACAGAATCCCCTTACATGAGTGGTGTGGGGAGCGTCAATTCAAAGACCAGCGATTACAGAATCACCGGGAGCCACCGTTGCATCTAGAGTAGTGATTAGAGGCAACATTAATGTGAACGTGGTTCCCTGATTTTTGCCTTCACAGACAGCCGTAATGGTGCCTCCATGTAACTTGACAAGGTGATGGACAATTGCTAATCCAAGTCCCAAGCCTGCTTTTGTTTTGCTGCTTGCGTCCTCTGCTTGCCGAAAGCGGTCAAAGATGTACGGCAAAAATTCAGGCTCAATCCCCTTACCTGTATCAATCACTAGGATCGTAGCCTGGGATGGAGAGTAAGTCAGCAGGACTTCTACCCGCCCACCTTCTGGGGTGAACTTAATCGCGTTGGAGAGGAGATTGCAAACTATCTGCTGCAAGCGGTTGGGATCTGCCAAAACTTTGCCTAAGCAAGGGGCAATTATTGACTCCAAGCGAATCTGCTTGGCATCAGCCGCCAACTGTAAGTCATCAATCGCCGCTTGGATCACTGGAGGCAAATCGATTGGCAATAACTGTAGCCGAATCTTACCTTGTACAATGCGAGTGACATCAAGCAAGTCTTCAATCAGTTGAGACTGCATTTCGGCATTGCGCTTAATAGTCTCCAAACCACGAGTGACGATTATTTCATTCTGTCTCTGCTTTAAGAGCAAGCGTGACCAACCCAGCATTGCGTTGAGCGGGGTGCGTAACTCGTGAGAGAGTACAGCGATAAATTCGTCTTTGCTAGTATTTGCCGCTTCTGCTTCCGCCCTTGCTGCTTGCTCACTCACAAAGAGTTGAGCGCGTTCTATTTCTGCCTGTTTACGAGCGGTGATGTCTTGGCTAACTGTCGCGATGCCAATGGGCCGACCTGTTTTTGGATCTTTAATGGCGAAGATATTGGAGTAGACTGGAATTGCCATTCCGGTTTTCAAGTGCCGGAACCGGAACTCACCAACCCATTGCCCAAGTTCATTCATAGCAGGAATAATCTGCTCCTGAAAATAAGCTAGATCTTCTGATGTGAAATATTCCGAAACAGGCCTTGGCTTCACCGCTTCATCGCCATCCAGCCCGACAAGCTTTTGTCCAGACTCATTGATAAAGAGAATCTGACCCTCCCAGGTGGTAATGCCAATAAAGTCAGGACTGTTTTCAATCACGAGGGCGAGTTTTTGCCGCTCTTCCTCAATGCGATGGCGTTGAATGCCAAGGGCTATTCCATTTGCTACTGAGTCGAGGGCTTGAAGAGTTGTTTCTGCAAGTGGGGCGCGAGAAAACATTGCCAACACTCCCATCAGTTGGTCTTCGACCACTAGGGGGTAGCCAGCAAACGCCACCATTCCTGATTGCTTAGCCCACTCCTGGTCATGAATCTCACCATCACCGACGACTTGATTCGTTAAGTGAGGCTTACGGTTTTGAGCAATGCGTCCGATCTTAAACTGTCCTACGGTAATACAACTGTGAGGACCGTCAATATGGGTGTACAGCCCTGAACTTGCTTGTAATTCCAGTGTATTCGCTGCTTGATTCAGGGTCCAGATGCGAGCAAAGGCGGCACCCAGATGCCGAACTACAGCCTCGGTACACTCAGATAGCATTTCCTGGAGTGAATAGCTCTGATTTAAAGACAGACTGACATCCTTAATGAGATCGGCTAAACGCGATCGCTCCAGTAGCACTTGCTGATTCTGCTTAAGTTGGACTTCAGCGAGACTCACTTGACGTGCCGCAAGGCGGAGTTCGAGTTCATCCACCACTATTGCGGCTAAGTCATACAGTGTGGCACGTTGCTCAACCGTTAAGTCCTGGCGGGGTTGGCTATCTACCAAACACAACGTCCCTAGATTGAAGCCATCATGCGTGACGAGGGGAGCAGCCGCGTAGAACCGAATTCCCGGTTCACTCAGGGCAAATGGTTTGTAGGCGAAGCGAGGGTCCTCTCTGGTATCGGGAACCACTAAAACAGTGGGGGTTAAAATTGCAAAACTGCAAATGGTAGCATCGCGACTAATTTCAGTGTTTTCAAAGCCATAGGAAGACTTAAACCAGGCTCGGCGCTCATCGACAAAAGAAATTAGAGCAATTGGGACACCAAATAATCGCGCCGCCAGGGCTGTAATTCGGTCAAAGCTGGCTTCAGGTGGAGTCTCCAGGACTTTGTAACTTCGCAGAGCCTCTAAGCGGCTTTTCTCATTGGATGGCTTGGGCGCATTCGTCATCGTTTCTCCACAGATCTCCCTAATGAAGGAATTTAGCTTGTCGTCTTTCAGCCTGATATCCCTACCACAACGTGTTGAACAATAAGTCCATCTTAGGATAGACATAGCTTTATTTCCTAATCAGCAAAGAAAATTTGCTTCGGAACAATGATTGGAACTTACGCACTTTACAAATTAACTCTTGTGTGCGTAAAGATCTAGCGTTAACTTCTGTACGAGCAAGTATTTCCCATTTCTATCTCACTCATGCATAAGTTGATTTTGCTTGCATTTAATCATAGCAATTCTCAGTTGTATCTCATAGATTCTCGCCCTCACCCCCAGCCCCTCTCCCAAGTTTGGGAGAGGGGTGCATGCTAAGATTGGTGAGGAAATTCTGTATGTGACTTAAACGAGAAGTGCTATAAAGAAGGAAGGGCAGCAAATAAGTCTGATTTACAGAGAGCAGATTTTTGTCAATGCGTAAGTCCTATCATTCATAAAGGGCATAATTTGCAAAGAATTGTTAAGATGACTGTAACATGACTCCGTATTATGCATCAGGCGCGACTCTCAAATACGAGTGTAGAGACGCAACAAAGCTGCGCGTCTATTGTCTGCATCAGTTTTTATGTTGCATTTTTTTACAAATTAAACTTGTCTTTTCCATAAAGATATGCAATACTGCGAAAAGTAAATACGATTAAGCGGTCAACTTACCGTAATTTATTGAAAACCATTGCTCAACAAAACTTTCATCTGAACAAATACTTTAAAAGTTCGGGACAAAGCAGTGTCAATAAAGGCTCTCGATAGCATTTATCGCTCGGTAGAGATCTGTTCATTGTTCTACTCGAGCTAAGGAGTCAGTCAGTAAGTCTGTGCAAATAATTATTACTGATTCATAGTTGGGTTTCAGCGCTGAAACCCAACTATGAAGGTAATTCTAATATTTTACATTTTGTCGCATAGTTACGTTTTTTCTCTTCGACCTACTTTATAGTTACCGTTTTTACCTGTGCAAGGCTTAACACTTGGAGGTTTTTTTGACAGATATGGAATCTGAATGGGGAATGCATTTAAAACTTGAAAGGCTGAAAAAGTCCTTCGGATCTCTACCAGTCTTGCGAGGCATAGATTTTGAGGTGATGCCAGGAGAATTTGTCGCAATTGTCGGTCGCAGTGGATGTGGCAAGAGTACAATGCTACGCCTGATTGCAGGACTAGACTCTCCAGATGCAGGGGCTGTATTTCTGGATGATAGACAATCCCATTGTCGGATCGGTCCAAGAGTACGGATGATGTTCCAGGATGCCCGTTTATTGCCTTGGCAACGGGTACAGGCGAATGTGGAGCTAGGCTTGCTTGGCTCGAAACTGTTTGTGCGGCAAACTGCTTTACAAGTTCTCCGCTCTGTAGGATTGGAAGATCGCGCTCAGGATTGGCCTGCTGTACTTTCTGGCGGACAACGCCAACGGGTGTCTTTAGCAAGAGCATTGGCAAGTAAACCCTCTTTGTTGCTTCTAGATGAACCTCTCGGTGCTTTAGATGCTTTAACTCGGATTGAGATGCAACAATTAATCGAAGGTTTATGGCTCGAACAGAAATTTACTGCACTGCTGATTACCCATGATGTAGAAGAAGCTGTGGTTCTAGCAGATCGAGTTGTACTAGTGGAAAACGGTCAGATCGCTATGGATTGTCCAATTTCCCTTCCGCGTCCTAGAGTTAGGGGAAATGCAGTCTTTGCCCAAACAGTAGAACACATTTTGCAGCGTGTAATGGGCAAATACGAAAGCAATCAAAGCAGATTTCAGTACTCAGAAGCCAATAGACAGAGTGAGTTCTCTATAACTGGCAGATGAATAGTCAGTCATTCCAAACAACTAACAATTAACAATTATGGTACAACTGTTAGAAGTTAAACAAACTCAAGATTGGATTGCGATCGCTTCAACCCTCTCTCAGGAACTTGCCCAAACAGCTGTGGAACGGGATGCTAAAGCGGGAGAGCCAAATTTGGAAGTACAGCGACTGCGTGAAAGCGGTTTGCTGCCGTTGGTCGTACCGAAAGAACATGGTGGAATTGGGGCAACTTGGGCAGAAGCCTTCAAAATTATCCAAAAACTTTCTTCATCTGATGGTTCTATTGGGCAATTGTATGGTAACCATCTTAATTTAACTGCTTTGGCGCATGTTTCGGGAACACCAGAGCAAAAGGATAGATACTATTGGGAAACATCACGGAATAATTTGTTTTGGGCTAATGCTATCAACACGTGGGATACTCGGTTGAAAATTAGTCCAGACGGCGAACATTTCCGAGTCAATGGTGTTAAAAGTTTCGGCACAGGTGTTGATGTTGCCGATATGAGGGTTTTTAGCGCTGTAGGCGATGGCGCTGAACTCCCTTTCTTATTTGTCATTCCCAAAAGCCGGGAAGGTGTCGTTTCCAATCAGGATTGGGAGAATATAGGGCAACGGCGAACGGATAGTGATACGTTCACATTTCACAATGTTTTGGTGAAAAAAGATGAACTTTTAGGACCTCCCAATCCTCCTGATAGTGCTTTTGCCACATTTCTGGGAATCATCGCCCAGCTTACCAAAACCCATGTATATCTGGGGATTGCAGAAGGAGCATTTGCGGCGGCAAAACAATACACCACAAACTATACTAAACCCTGGATCACATCAGGGGTAGATCGGATCCTGGCTGATCCCTATATCCTGCTTCACTACGGTGAACTCTGGACTGAACTCCAAGCTGCCATTGCTTTAGCCGATCAAGCTGCGGCAAAAGTACAACAAGCATGGGAGAAGGATATTAACGTGACTGTTGAAGAACGGGGAGAGGTGGCGATCGCTGTTTTTGCTGCTAAAGCTTTTGCGACAAGAGTGGGATTGGATATCACGACGAACATCTTTGAATTAATGGGAACCCGCTCCACTGCTACCAAATATGGATTTGACCGTTACTGGCGGGATCTACGCACCTTCACGCTTCACGATCCTGTAGATTACAAATTGCGAGACATAGGTAATTGGGTACTAAACCAGGAGTTACCAATCGTTACCCAATATTCGTGACGCTCCTACAAGGTATACAAGCATACAGTGTAGTAGTCTGTCAAGTCAAAGTAAAAAGTAAAAAGAGAATCCCCATAATTAAAATTAGGGGATCTTACGCTCACCTTTTTTGCTCGCACTATGTGTCCCCTAAAAAATATTTTTGAGTTTTCCATAAATAAAATTAGGGGCTTGAAACCGTTTTTTCTTTTTCTTTCTTTTGCCTTTTAACTTTTGCCTTGTTCAGTCAGGGTTTCATGTTTTCCTGCTCTCTTGCCAAGCGGTGGGTAATTCCCACCCTTTTTTCTTCATTCAATAGCGTCAACTCATGCAAGGTTTGAAAAAAAAGTTTGAATCCTGGATACGGCTGCGAAAAACTCATCGTTACTTCTTATTTTTCCTTGGCTACTGCCTTGTGCTATCTAGTATTCTATTGAGTTGCGGTACACCATCAAACACAACTCAGCAAACGGTAGCTTCTTCTAATAACGCTGCGAAGCAAGTGGTGAGGATTGTGCGTTCAAAACAACTTACTTCTTTAGCAGTCTTAGAAAAGCAAGGCACCTTGGAAAAAAAATTGGCACCTCTAGGTTTTAACATAGAGTGGCCGGAGTTTGCTGCAGGACCACAACAGTTAGAAGCCCTAAATGCAGGCGGACTTGATATTGCACTCACAGCAGAGTCGCCTCCCGTTTTTTCACAAGCAGCAGGTACACCCTTAATCTATTTGGTTACTATGCCTCCTAGTGGCAAAGCAATCTCGCTTTTAGTTCCTGTCAACTCTCCTATTAAAAGTGTTAGCGACTTAAAGGGCAAAAAGGTTGCTTTTCAAAAAGCATCTATTGGTCATTACCTCTTGGTAAAAGCGTTAGAAGCAGCGCGGTTAAAACTTAGCGATGTTGAGTCTATTTTTCTTCCACCGCCAGACGCAAATGTGGCGTTTAGTCAAGGAAAACTCAATGGCTGGTTCATCTGGGAGCCATTTGTCACTAGAGCAGAACAGAAGAAAGTAGGTCGTGTTCTCACAGATGGCGACAAGTTGCGAGATACTGGTAACTTTTACTCGACCTCACGTCAGTTTTTCCAAGCTCATCCAGATGTTATTAAAGTCTTTCTTGAGGAACTACAAAAAGCCGAAATCTGGACTAAAGATCATCCTCAAGAAGTGGCCGAACTACTTTCTTCTAGCACTCAACTTGATGTACCTACGCTTAAGAACATGCATGATAAGTACGATTATGGGTTGCAACCTATTACTGAGAAAACCATCAACAAGCAGCAACAGGTTGCCGATCTCTGGTACAGCTTAAAACTTCTTCCGAAGAAGGTGAATGTTAGAGATGGATTTTTGACACCCGAACAGTATGCCGAAATTACTCCCAAGGATGTATTAGCTAAAAAGTGAAAATTCCCAGATGAAAAAATCCCAATTAAAGTTCTATTTTAAAAATCGCCATACTCAGAAGATCATTCCTTGGGTTGTACCCTTGCTGCTACTTTTCCTATGGCAATTATTCTCCATGATCGGTTGGATTCCTACCAGAATTTTGCCTGCTCCTTTAAGTGTTGTCGGTGCGGCAATCCAATTAGCTAAGAGTGGGGAACTGTTTAGGAATATCAGCATCAGTGCAACTCGGGCAACAATGGGTTTCTTGATCGGGGGAAGTCTTGGTTTTGGCTTGGGTTTACTTAATGGAATTTCTCCCCTTGCTGAAGAGTTGTTGGATACGTCTCTCCAGATGCTTCGTAATATTCCTAATTTGGCTTTGATTCCTCTGGTGATTTTGTGGTTTGGGATTGGAGAGGAAGCAAGGCTATTTCTTGTGTCCTTGGGTGTGATGTTTCCAATCTACTTAAATACCTTTCACGGAATTCGCAGTGTCGATCCCGGATTAATTGAAATGGGAAAAGTTTATGGCTTAAATGCCTGGGGTTTATTTTGGCGGATTATTCTTCCTGGGGCGATGTCTTCGATCTTAGTTGGTGTGCGTTTTTCTTTGGGGATCATGTGGCTGACGCTGATTGTCGCAGAGACGATCGCTGCTGACTCTGGGATCGGTTATATGGCGATGAATGCTAGAGAATTTATGCAAACAGATGTAGTGGTACTGAGCATCTTGCTGTATGCCTTGTTTGGTAAGCTAGCGGATGTGATCGCCAGAGCATTGGAAGGATACTGGTTGCAATGGAATCCCAGTTATCAGCGCAATAAGGAGAAGAAGCGTGAGAAGTTAACGCTCAGCAATTCTGTCTAAAATCTGTAGCTTAAATGCTGTTTTTTTTTGAAAAAAGTCTTGTCTTTAGTGCTTGGCTGTGCAACAATAGAGACAATTCAATAAAATACTGTAAATTGATAGAAAAACCGTAAATTAACTGCAAAATTTTGCAACTAGTCTAAATAAGCATCATGCATCTACTTTGGTTTATCCCAACTCATGGTGATGGGCGCTACCTAGGGACTGCAACAGGCGGACGGGCAGTAAGCTTTTCTTACCTGCGCCAGATTGCTCAAGCAGTCGATCATTTAGGCTACACGGGCGCTTTGTTACCTACCGGTCGTTCTTGTGAAGATGCTTGGATTATGGCATCAACGCTGGTAACTCACACACAAAAGATGCGCTTTCTGGTAGCAGTGCGTCCCGGTTTGGTATCACCTGGGGTTGCCGCAAGGATGGCTGCAACGTTTGATCGCGTTTCCGATGGACGCTTGCTGATTAATGTAGTGACAGGTGGCGATCCCGTAGAGTTGGCAGGGGATGGTTTGCACCTGAACCATGACGATCGCTACAAATTAACAGATGAGTTTTTAACAGTATGGCGGCAGATTGTTGGAGGCGAAGTCACTAATTTCCAAGGTGATTATTTCAATATCCACAATGGCAAGATTCTATTTCCCCCCATTCAAAAACCTCATCCTCCCTTGTGGTTTGGCGGTTCCTCTTCCATTGCCCAGCACATTGCTGCCAAACATGTGGATGTATACCTCACTTGGGGTGAACCACCGTCTCAAGTTGCAGAAAAGATTGCTTCAGTTCGCCGACTTGCAGAGGAACAAGGACGGAAGTTGCAGTTTGGTATTCGCTTGCATGTGATTGTGCGGGAAACCGAGAGCGAAGCTTGGGATGCTGCCAATCAATTGATTCGGTATTTGGATGCAGATGCGATCGCCTCTGCTCAGAAAACCTATGCTCGCATGGATTCCGTTGGACAACAGCGCATGAGTCAACTGCATGGTGGCAGTCAGGAAGCTTTGGAAATTAGCCCGAATTTGTGGGCGGGGATTGGTTTGGTGCGAGGTGGAGCGGGAACTGCTTTAGTAGGAGATCCCGATACCGTTGCCGCCCGGATGTTGGAATATGCCGACTTGGGGATCGATAGTTTCATCCTCTCTGGTTATCCCCACTTAGAAGAGGCTTATCGAGTTGCAGAACTACTTTTTCCTCGGTTGCCATTGGATATCCCAACAATTGAGCAACAGCAGGTGTTGAGTCCTTTTGGGGAAATTGTTGCCAATCAAGATTTCCCCAAGCAACAGAAAGCGAAAACAGCAGCCACCGTAGATTAACACAAACATAACTTGCATTCAGCAAGGTTGAATGCTGACAAAACATCACCATGAGGATTTAAAAAGATGGCTTATATTTTGGCGATCGCCGGCAGTCC
This sequence comes from uncultured Scytonema sp., assembly GCA_937873135.1. Taxonomy (GTDB): domain Bacteria; phylum Cyanobacteriota; class Cyanobacteriia; order Cyanobacteriales; family Nostocaceae; genus Rhizonema. The sequence continues at coordinate 27,521 of CALMVQ010000037.1, forward strand.
TTCCCATCCTTCCAGAACCTACGCTCTTCTGGAATATGCCAAAAAGATTTTACAGCAAGACGGCTTCCAAACCGATATCATCTCTGTCCGCGATTTACCTGCTGAAGATTTGGTGTTTGGACGATACGATAGCCCTGCTTTGGAACAGCCAAAAGCCCTTTTAGAGAAGGCTGATGGTGTGATTATTTCCACCCCCATTTACAAAGCAGCATACACCGGAGTCTTGAAAACGTTTTTAGACTTGTTATCGCAAAGGGCTTTGTCGGGAAAAGTGGTGCTGCCCATTGCCACTGGTGGAACAATTGCTCATTTGTTGGCCATTGAATATGCCCTGAAACCTGTCTTGTCTGAATTGAGAGCAAGGCATCTCTTGGGTGGTGTTTACGCAATAGACAAACAAATCCAAGTACAGGAAGATGGCAGTCTTCAGCTTGATGAAGAAATTGACCAAAGATTGAAAGATGCTCTACGTGAGTTTGTCCAATCTGTCAATCTTTTTCAACCAGTCGCTCAAGAATTGGCGCACGCAAATTAATCACAACGTTCTCCTACAAAATGCCAGTAGCAGGTGATTAGCTCCTTGTCCATCTGCTACTTTCCTTCTGATGTCTTTTCAGTAAAATTATTTAGTATAAATAGTAGCAATGAATCAGCAATCTGATTTTCTCTCTAATCTATATGATTTTCTCTATCCTCGCAGTCCTGATTATGATCACTTCAAGCCAGAGGATCTGGTTTTTAACGCCAATTTACAAGATTTTTCCCAACGAGTAAGTTACATCTGTAACCTGCAAACCAATGGTAAACTTTCCCCACAAGAGGCATACAACCAAATTCAAATCCTCTGGAAACAATTGAAGGGTGCTAAAAAAGAACTCAACCGGGAAGCGGAGTTAAAAATTAAAAAAGCTTAAATTGCAGACTGTCTAGCAATTCCGAATGGTATGAAAAAGATAACTATAGCGGTTCTCAATTATATCTCATACGTTCTCGCCCTCTCCAGGTGCCCCTCTCCTAAGTTTGGGAGAGGGATGCACACTAAGATCTGTGAGGGCATTATGTATGTGACAAAAACGAGAAATACTAGATATTGTGTCCGTCAAATCACCCATACTAAAAGAACCCCAACCCAACCCCTAAGCGCTGGCGGGGAGGTGAGATAAAGCGCAGCGAGGGGCGAGTGGGGTTCAGACGAAATTAAGGTTAATTTACTGGACATGATATTATCTCTTCACTCTTTATGCTGCGGCTCTTTTTATCAATTATTAAATATATTATCTGTAAAAAAAACCACAATTATGTTTAACTACTTAGGAGGCAGCAATGTATTTTAAACACATAGAACGAGAGTTGATGGAGGGTGAACCTTGGGCGGCTCATCCAATTGAGCGAATTGAGTATTGTTACCAGATGCGGGATTTGTGGGAAATAGAGAACAAGCAAAAACATACTTTCAGACAAAGACTTTGGCGTGCATGGTTATCTTGGAAGTCGTCCCGCTTGAAGTAAATCATACTACATCCTAATTTCATTGCAGAAGTCTCACCTACGGCAGTCATATCGTGTCCGTCAAATCATCCATAATTAAAGAACCCCACCCCGTTTTGGCTGACGCCAAAGCGCCCCTCCCCGCCAGCGCTTAGGGGTTGGGGGTGGGGTTCAGTGTCTGGAACTATTACGACTAATCAAGCGGACATGATATCAACCAGGATTTTCTATACTGCTTTAATGCAGAAATCTCCATTTATTTTTCATCTGTGGAATAAATTTAAAATCTAAAATCCTTAAGCCTAAGAGTACAGAGCGTGGAGTCAATCCGTACATTCGGTTAGAGGTTGACTTTCTTTGCACAGCTGGGAGTTCCAGAGGAAATATTTGCCTTGCATCCTGATTTTGTAAAGACTAAAAATAATTTGTATTGCTCACCTTGACTTTTATTAGCAAAACATTACAAAATCTTGTTTTTTGATACTATTGCTATGGTAGTATGTTAACTAATTACGGTTGGTCACTCAAATAAACGTATTTTCCTGGTATAATCAACGGATAGGAGATATCTATAGTAAAGACCTTAGAGGCACTGAGATGAAGGAGTAAATTTTTGCTAGTTTTTAGGCAACCAATGGTTGGACGACTTAATGCTGGCACTAGAAATGCACTTATCCAACCCATGAGTGTGCTGCTGGCGTAGCTGTTCAATGGTAGAAAAAGTTGCTTTCATAGATATAAAGCAAGTTTTTGTTTTTCTTGTTTCAGTCTCTAATTTTTATAGAGAGTGAGATAAGTCATGATTAATAAAATTGTACACTCATTTCAACCAACTTGTCTAGTCTAAGCAGGTCTGGTTTAAAATCGTCTTCTTTAAATCTTAATTCTTGGAGCTTAGTCTTAGTAGAGTCGTCAAAATTAATGAAACCACTATTTTTTAGTCGAGCGAACAGTCATTTTTTACAAACATTACTAATGTTTGTGGCTTTGGGTATGACTTCTTGTAGCGGTGCCGAGGAACAGAAGCGGCAGATAAGTATTGATGGTGGAACCGTTGGTTATCCACTTCATCAAGCAGTTGCTGAAGAATATAAAAAGGTGAAACAAGATGCCCAAATTAGCGTTGCTTTTAGTGGTACTGGCGGTGGCATGAGTAAGTTCTGTTCCGGGCAAATTGATATTGCTGGTGCTTCACGCGCTATAAAAAAAGAGGAAATTGCTAAATGTAAAAAGCAGGGAATTAATTTTGTAGAGTTACCTGTCGCTCTCGATGGAATTGCTGTCATTACTAATAAGAAAAATGATTTTGTGAAATGCTTATCGATTCCAGAACTTAATAAAATGTGGAGTCCCAAATCAACTAATAAAATAAAAAACTGGAATCAAATTAATGCGAAGTTCCCCAACCAAAAGTTGACGCTTTATGCGCCTTCTTCAGATACTGGAACATTTGACTACTTCACACAAGCTATTAATAAAAAATCCAAAGCTGGTCGGACAGATTACACTTCAACTCAAAATCAAAACGTTCTTGTTCAAGGAATTGCTGGTGATGAGAACGCAATAGGTTACGTGGGTATTTCTTACTACTTAGCAAAGAAAAATCAGCTACAGCTCGTTGCGGTGCAAACTCCGAAAGGAAATTGTGAAACACCAGAGCCGTCATCCAAAGTTGCTACCAACACCTACACACCTTTGTCTCGTCCTCTATTCATATATGTTAGCCAAAAGTCCCTGGACAGTAAGCCAGTAGTCAAGGATTTTGTTAATTTCTATTTAGACAATTCTAAGAAGTGGGTTCAACAGTCTGGCTACGTTGAACTTACTGATGAGACTTATGGCAAGGTAAAACAAAGGTTTACTTCTGATACAACAGGTTCCAAATTCCTAAAAGCAAAACCTGGAGATCCGATTGCGAAGTATCTTTAAGAAAAATTGGTTAGGGCTAATAACTATTAGCTAATGGAATGTAATGATCAATCCAAAATCTAAAATTTAAAATCCAAAATTGTTAAGTTATGCAGAACGCAAATCATCGGGAAGATGACGGATCGCTTGATAGAAGTGCATCTGACGATATTCAAGAAAAAATTGTCGAGGTACTATTATTTTGCTGCGGATTGGTTTCTATCCTCACGACTATTGGCATTATCGCAATTATTTTACAAGTGACGTGGGAGTTTTTCCAAAAGGTTCCCTTTACTAAGTTCTTTTTTGATACCCAGTGGACACCGCTGTTTGCAGAGCAACATTTTGGCATTTGGCCTTTGATTAATGGTACTTTACTAACAACAGTGATCGCCATGTTGGTTGCCATTCCTCTAGGTTTATCTTCTGCGATCTATTTAAGTGAGTATGCTCAACCTAAAGTAGCAGCAATTTTACGTCCAGCCGTGGAACTACTGGCGGGAATACCTACTGTTGTTAACGGCTACTTTGCGCTGTTGTTTTTAACACCCTTGCTGCGGAATTTTCTGCCGCTAGAAATCTTCAATGCCACAAGTGCTGGAATCATGATGGGAGTTATGATTATTCCCACCGTCGGTTCCATCAGTTTAGACTCCATCAGATCTGTTCCTCGATCTTTACGAGAAGGAGCTTATGGATTGGGGCTGACTAAGCTAGAAGCTATATTGAAAATTGTTCTTCCTGCTGCTCTTTCTGGAATTATTGCTTCAATTATTCTCGGCATTTCTCGAGCTGTTGGTGAAACAATGACTGTCCTCATTGCTGCGGGACAACAACCAAAGTTGACTGCGAATCCAATGGAATCCATAGAAACAATGACAGCTTATATGGCTCAAATTTCCGGTGGAGATAGTCCCCGGAACAGCATCAACTACGACACCTTATACGCGGTGGGAGCAGTTTTGTTCTTAATAACTTTGGCATTAAACATTTTCAGTCATTGGTTTTCTAACCGCTTTAAGGAAAAATACGATTAATCAGAGCGAAAAGTTGCACAGACGCTTCAAAGCAGCTTGTTAAGACAAATTTGCCTTCTGTACAGACGCAACAAAGCAGTGCGTCTGTACATTTACGGACTCTTTCAATAGTAATAGATATGACTACTTCAATTTCAGAGGATTCTCAAGAATTTACTCCAAATATAGAGAAGAGAGAAGCGATCGGCAAGATATTTGAATATATATTTTTGCTCGGGTTGCTAATTGGTTTATTTGTCCTGGCTCTTTTGATTTTTGATATTGGGAAAGATGGATTAGCCAGATTTTTTACACCAGGTTTTTTAACTGAAACGCCTTCTCGGTTCCCTGATCAAGGAGGTGTCCTTCCTGCAATTGTTAGCAGTCTTCTTTTAGGACTCATCGTGATTTTAGTTGCAGTCCCAATTGGCGTGGGAGCCGCTTTGTATCTCGAAGAATATGCACCGAAAACCTGGTGGAGTGATCTTATTGAGATTAACATTAGCAACCTGGCAGGAGTCCCCTCAATTGTTTATGGATTGCTGGGTTTAGGTGTTTTTAACTATCTTTTGGGATTTGGACCAGCTTTGATTTCTGGGGCACTTACTTTGTCGTTGTTGTCTTTACCAGTCATTATTGTGACATCTCGAGAAGCTATTCGAGCAGTTCCAGATTCTCTTAGAAATGCTTCCTACGGCTTAGGCATAACTAAATGGCAAACTGTTAGCAATCATGTCTTACCATATGCCGTTCCAGGCATCTTAACGGGGGTAATTATTTCCGTCTCCCGCGCCATTGGAGATGCTGCGTGTCTGATTGTGGTGGGGGCTGTCAGTTTCCTGACATTCAACCCTGGTTTGTTCCAAAGATTTATGGCATTGCCCATCCAAATTTACAGCTACATCACTCGTCCTGAGCCTGGTTTTGCCAACGCAGCAGCAGCAACAATCATTGTTTTGCTGCTGGTGATTTTAGCTTTGAATGGCATAGCAATATATATTCGGCAACGCTTCTCGGTGCTGAATTAGCATAGTGGGAAATGGGTAATATGTAAGAAAAATACAATTAACAAAATACCAATTCCCAACCAGAACAAACACGCTTCTAGAAAAGATTTTATACCAACACAAAGAGCGGGAAAGAAAGATGACTTACGGCAACAGCAAAAGCACAGTAGATAACGTACTAGAAGTTGATCAGAAAAATGCAATTTTTGATATCGAAGGGGTTAAGGTCTATTACAGTGGCTTGATGGCGCTTCAGTCAGTCAATATGAGAATTCCTGAGAAACAGATAGTCGCTTTTATTGGACCTTCAGGGTGTGGTAAAAGTACTTTATTGCGTTGCTTCAACCGCATGAACGATCTAATCCCTGGCGCTACGGTTGAAGGAAGGCTAAATTACCGCCATAGAAATATTTACGCTCCCAAAGTTAATTCGGTAAAACTACGGCGTCAAGTAGGGATGGTTTTCCAAAGGCCGAATCCTTTTCCCAAGTCAATTTATGAAAACATTGCCTTTGCACCGCGCACTAATGGTTATAAAGGCAATATGGATGAATTGGTGGAACAATCGCTGAGACGGGCGGCGATTTGGGATGAAGTCAAAGACAAACTCAAATCGAAGGGGACAGCCTTATCTGGCGGACAACAGCAACGACTTTGCATTGCACGAGCGATCGCCATGAAACCAGATGTCCTGTTGATGGATGAACCTTGTTCTGCTCTAGATCCGATTTCAACTCGTCAGGTTGAAGAACTTTGCCTTGAACTCAAGGAACAATACACCATTATTATGGTAACCCACAACATGCAGCAAGCCTCGCGGACAGCAGATTGGACTGCTTTTTTCAACACCGAAACAGACGAACATGGCAAACGCAGAGGAAGATTAGTCGAGTTCAGTCCTACTGACATAATGTTCAGTTCTCCTACGACTCAGGAAGCTGAGGAATATATCAGTGGCCGTTTCGGTTAACCTTTGAACGCACCCCAGCTATAATCTCTGATTTAGCTGGGGTGCATTCGCTACGTAGCCCTTTGACTACGCAACGTTCCCAGAGCTATTATTTGCGATTGGCTACCTCGGTAAGTTTGTTGAAAAGTCGCTCGCAACATATGTCAAAGCTCATCACTTGACCAGCCCTCCCTTGCAAGGCAGAAGGCAGAGGCTTGATTGCCGAAGGAATAAGTAATCTTTTGGGAAGGAAGCAAAATTTCAAACCAATCTTCTGCCAAATCAAAGGGGTCAAGTACTTGGTCATCAAGAGTGCCTTTGGTACTATTAATCCAAGCAGAAGCAAAACGTAAATTGCTCCATTCGTAAGCCAAATTGCGATAATTTTCGCGGCTAAGAAAATGGTCTACCGTACCAACTGGTTCGTACATCACTGAATAAGCACAAAGATTATTGAAGCCATCAGCTAAAATACTTTTAAACGGCGACCAATAATCCCTAGTTCCTTTTTTTTGTTCTGGATTTTTCAATAACCAAGCATTCCCCGGTACTCTCACTTTGTCATCAAAATCTGAAGGTTCTGGTAGAGGTTTAAAGGGTATCATTATAATATTATGCTCCCGATCAACCAGAAGTTCTTTTTTCTGATGTGACTATCCAACGGGGCCAAAATGGGTCATGTCCAGGTAAAACCCACCTTCCGCACCCTAAGCGTCACACATCAACAAAAAGCTGACAGGGTAGTACAGAAGAACTAAGTTAAATGCAAAAATCAAGAGACTTAATGAGAAGAAGTAGCATTAATTAGAGGATTTGGCGAAAAGAGGAAGTTTTGTGATGAGACAGAAGAAAGGGAAAACTTCATAGTTAAAAAAAATAATTGATAACAAAAAGATAAATGAGAGAATTGCAACAGAAGTAGTGGAGAATACTGTTGTGATGTTGAATGCAGAAGACATTGAAATTCAGAACATAGACCATCTAGGGATAGTAGCAGGAATAATAGATTCTATAGGATTAGTAGAAATAATCAATGAATTAATAGGTGAAGAAAAAGAAGAAAAAGTAAGTCCAGGTCATGTAGTCAAAGCCATGATCTTGAACGGCTTAGGATTTGTATCCAAACCTTTGTATATGTTTCCCAAATATTTTGAAACAATAGCCTGTGAACATTTAATAGGACAAGGAGTCAAACCAGAATATCTAAACGACGATAAACTGGGGAGAGTCATGGATAAACTATTTATAAAAGGACTGGATACAATATTTTTTATCATTGCTTTAAAAGCAGCTAAAAAGTTTAATGTATCACTGTCAACATCACATCTAGATTCATCATCAATGCACGTGCATGGGGAATACAATACCAGCTTACCAGAAGTAATATTTGAAAATCAACAATTAGGAAATACCCAAGACATAGAAGATTTAACAGTAAAATCACCAAAAGAAATTACCATAACTTACGGTTATTCAAGAGATCATAGACCAGACTTAAAACAATTTATCATAGAACTAATATGTTCAGGAGATGGGGACATACCAATATTTTTGAAACTAGCATCAGGAAACCAATCAGACTCATCATGCTTTGGAAAAATAGCAGTTGAGTATCAAGAACAATTAGAAGTTAACAGTCTCATAGTTGCAGACTGCGCTTTATATACAGAATCAAATCTGAAATTGATGTCAGAATTACGCTGGTTATGTCGAGTGCCATTAAGTATTAACATCGCACAATCACTAATATCAACATTACCAGAATTGGAATTTATCGATAATAATTTGCTCGGATATAAACTTGCTTCAAAAACAGTCACTTATGGAGAAATAGAACAAAGATGGTTGGTAGTACAAAGCCAAGATAGAAGAGAATCAGATCTGCGTAAACTCTCACAAAAAATTAATAAGGCAGAGTCAAAAGCTATTCAGGAATTGAAAAAGTTATCACAAGATAAATTTGCACCTTGTTGCTGATGCAATCAAGGCATTATCAAAACTATCAAAACAATTTAAGTATCACCAAATTCAAGAAAGTAAAGTTACTGAAATCACATCTAACAAAAAAGATAATTCAGCAGGAATATCTTACCAAATTTCAGCTACAGTATCTAAGAATGAAAGTAAAATTAATACAGAAATTCTGAGTGCAGGGCGTTTCATTCTTGCCACAAATCTTTTAGACTCAAATGAACTCAGTGACGACTCAATACTGAGTGAATATAAAGCCCAGCAGTCCTGTGAGAGGGGATTTGGTTTTCTTAAAGATCCATTATTTTTTGCCGATAGTATTTTCCTCAAAAGCCCTGAAAGAATTCAATCTCTAGGAATGATTATGGGTTTATGTCTGCTGGTTTATACATTGGCTCAACGTCAAGTAAGAGCCGCTTTATCTGAGTCGAAATCAACGATTAAAAATCAGTTGGGTAAAGCAACTGACCGCCCCACTTTGCGTTGGATATTTCAATGCTTTCAGTGTATTCATTTAGTTAAATTTAACAACGCAAAATACGTTTCTAATTGGACTAATGATAGGAATTTTATCCTGAATCTTTTACCAGATGATTGTCTTCGTTATTATCAATTAATCACGTAATTATTATCTCTATTAATTTAATATAGACGTTACCTGAAGCTCATCGTTTTGATTCATAGCTCTAATTTACTATGTCAAAAATCTAGTTCGGTCACTTCAATTCATTATTCTAATTTATGATTTCAGTGTTTAACATCTTCTTTTATTTATCTCATCCGAATCTATCTGCCATCAGTTCTTATTGCTCCTTATTGACACTCTTGTTTTGATGCCATTTTTGGTGATTGATGGCTGCTCAAATCTCTTTTTTGTCTAAATCTGTCTGTTTTTATTCTTACTTGCCTTTTTTCTCTCAGTAATTTCCCTATCGTGACAGTTGGGGTGCGGAATGTGGGGTAAAACCCTCTGCAATTCTTGATGGATTTGTGCTTGCGTTCTTAAGTTTTCATTCCATACCCCCATATGATCATTACGCATCCATGCTTCTGCTGCTTCAATCGCAATTTCTGCTTCTTGAGAACGGGCTTGTTTAAGTCCAAAAATTTCTGAGGTTAGCCAGCCAACAGTATCCCCTTGTTTTGACCAAGGTACTTCCTCAAGAGTTACTTTTCTATCTTCTAATTTGAATAAAAATAATCTGTCTTCCTCCTGCTCAAAATTTGGTTCCAAAGAAGCAAGAATAAGTGGAGAATGGGTAGTTACTAAAGTCTGTACTTTAATGGATGCCTGCAAGGAAGCAACTACCGTTAAAATTGCTGGTAAAATTACCCTCTGCCAACTCGGATGGAGGTGAGATTCAATTTCATCAATTAACAAAACTATCTGCTTTACAGGCTCTTGCTGTCGCAATTCCGAAGCCAAAGTATGTTCGTACCAAGTCCATACTAGTAAATAAGCAAGTCCCAAAATCCGCTTCATTCCCGCCGAAACTTGAGTAACAGGAACACTACCATAAGGGAGATTAATTGTTGGAATCTCCCGTACATCTTCCACAGAAACTCGCGTTGGTTCTCCCACGGATATCCATTCGTCGGGATGTGGTGCAAGTTTTTTAATCACACTAGAAAAAAGTAGAAATGGATATTTATTAGGTTGATTCTGCCATGTTACCCAATCTTCAATTAACCCATTACAAAGCACTTTATCGTTTGATTTTAAACCATTCCACAGAGAAGAAGAAGTAAAATTATAAGCATCATCGCGTTTGCGTACTGGGTCGTAAACAGAGAAACCTCCATCAACCCGAACATAAATTACCACTGACGAAACGGCTTGATGGTTTTGTTCTCGTTCTGTGGGGGAAATTTCCTCCACAGAGCTTGAGCGTAAATTACGCCATTGTTGTGAAGAAAAATCAAATAAACTCTGATATTCCTTATTGATTTCTCCTTGGACATTATTAACTAAAGCTGTAATTTGGGGATGTTTATCTCTTCCCTGTTGCACATAAGCTACCTGTTCTACCCAATTATTGGTAAGAACCCACCAAGTAATATCAAGTAAAAAACTTTTACCCAGACCGTTATCACCCGTAAATATATTCAGCCTCGAAGCAAATTCAACATTAAAATGGTCAGATGGACCTACTTGTTGAAGGTGAAGTTCTTTTAACATCCGAATATTCCTGTAGTAGTATTAACCGATTATTTCACCGGATGGTATTTCCCATCTTTACTGTACAGCTTTAGCAGTAGTTTTCTTTTTTCAAGTAATTGGATGATATAAATTTGTTGTAAGAATTGATGAGCCAGAATCCAGGGGTCAGAATAGTTAGTGATACTGTTGGTGAAGTCGAAAAAGGGCAGACGTGGGACAATATTTACGTACCTAGCAATCGACCATAGCATCGCTAAAGCAGAGAGGAATAGTCAAAGTGCTTCAACAAAAGTCAATTAGCCCTGAACGGTTACGAGACAGAGCGTATTGCTGACGCTGCTTTTCCCAAAGGCAGTATTTACATTACCATGCGTAAGGAAATCGGAACTCTCTACAACTTTTCAAGATTTTGAAGCACTATTTCCCACGCATGGGCAACCAGCTTTTAGTCCTTGGCGATTAGCGATTAGCTTGTATCACAAGTACCAGCCCTACTCATTCGAGATCACGGTGTGACAGTTTGGGCATCTTCGGAAGAAACAGCCCGCAATTATATTGAGTTGGTGGACTATATTTTCTGCTATATGGTTGCAACAAGGCAGATATTGGGTGGGTGAGGTAGATCGTCACTGATTGCTTCTCACTTCATTTTCCGTCAGGCGATTGAGGTATCTTTCGATTAAGAGAATGGCGACAATATCATCTATTGGTCGTGGTGGTTGTCGCATACCTTGTGGCAATAGCTTCGAGAGTCCTTTTGGGGGGTACATTTGCCAATAGCGATCGCGTGCTTCTAAGCTAGAGTAGCGCTCATCTACTAAAACAATATTTAGTGGATCTGCTAGTTTCTGATGGAGTTGCTGTTTCCATTGCTTGGCTGTGGTTTGATCCCCCATCACAAGTAAAGAAATAGGAAACCTTTGACGCAGCGTCATGATAGTGGCGATCGCCTCAGCTGCTGATACAACTTGGTGATAATGCAATCGCCGGTCCACTCCCATGATCGCTAAACCACATTTATCTCGACCTGGATCAAAGCCTAAAATCACCGGTTGTGTTGGCGAAAATTCACGGAGTGTCATTCGATTTTGGATTTTGGATTTTGGATTGATAAGAGCGGTTTATACCGTTCGCATGAGAATGCGCGGATTTTATATTTATGATATTGAATAACCCAAGTTGACATCACCAGCATATGTGATATGTTGGTGACCCAGCACGCTCATGAGTGTCTCCCGCGTCCTGGTAAGGAGCGAACCCCGAAGAGTTATTAGGTCATGAGGAACTCGGAAATGGGGAATCGGGAATATAGCATTTATCGTTTGAGTCACATACATAAAATCTTCACAATACCCTATAATAAACCGATTATCCAAAGTTGTGAGAGGAAAAAATGTATAAGACACAACTGAGAAATACTATAATTTCTTACCCATTCCCTACTACCGATCCCATTACCAGCCTGCGTCCTTCCAACTAATTTGCGAGACGTTAATACCTTTAATCATATGACCTACTCGGGGGGTAAACTAAATCTACTTAAAGCTATGCGCTCGCCGTAGAAGTGTCTTGAATTGCTGCTGTCTTCTAATTTGGTGGTGGCTGTAGCACGTTGGCAACAATAGGCTTGAGTTTCCCAAATTAGAGCCAATGCACGCCCCACCCTTGCAATGAACCTAATTTATTGTATGTCAATGCTCTGGCGATTCCGCACAAGTGCATTATTTCATCGACTTGTGCCGAATCCCAACAAGAAACAACAGGGATTATCTGAGTGTAGGTTTGTTCAATTGTCGATTTTTTACCCTGCTGTTTCTTGTTTGACCTCGCCATAACTTCTCTTTTTCTCGTGTAACTTTATGATAACATATACTTAGACGAGCAACCCGATGTAAATCTAAAGATTATTGTCAAATGGGACAGAAAAAAGTCAGGGGAGTTGGGCAGGACTATAACGAAGTCAAACTTCACATTCACATTGTCTTAACTCCCACAGCTAAGCAACTATTGCTTGAACGAGTCAAAGAACGTGGGTGTAGAAGTATCAGTGATTTGGTGGAAAAATGGGCAAGAGGGGAACATACTTACTTTTGCTAAGCTTTAAGTAGATTTAAGGCAATCTGCTTCACCGCTAATGGTAAAAAAGGCATTCTTCCTTAGCATTCTGACGCTGAAAAAATGCAGAACCTTGGTTGCATTTTATTTTGTCTCCGTCCCTTAGCCATTAGTTATCGCTTTTCTAATTAGTTTGAGGTACTAAAAATTATTTGTCCATTTTGGATTGCGACTAGTTTGACTCTAAGAGGTCCGGCTGTGTAAGTTTCTTCTGCTGCGAGGGCTTTGATATCTAGAGGTTGCTCATACTGTTTCAACTGGGCGATAAAGCGAATAAAGGCACCGTCTATCTGAATATTTTCGACAATTCCGGCATTACGAGCACGAAATTGAGAAGCAGCAATCAGCTGTTCGAGCCGCTGCTGCAACTGATAAGCTGTCATGGTTTTCGGATCTGCTGTCGTTGAAGCTATCACCTCGCCTGCGGAAAAAACCACTTGATTGCGTGCAACATCAGCAAAAAATTCTATTCGCTTTTCTCCCCTAACATAATTACCTGCGGAGAAAATTCGTACCACATATTCTTTACCATCACTAATCTGCTTGCTCAATTGTTCAACTTGCTGCTTACTATAATCCAGGATTTGCTCGTTTACTGGATTTGTACCAGGCTCAGTGAGTTCGGTAATCGCTGTGTGATTGGCTTCAAGTAAAATTTCCAGCACCACTTGACTAGCAGAGGAGGCTTCTTGAAGATGAACTATCCCAGAAGTGAGAATCTGACCGCGTACCAATGCCAGTTTACCCAAACGCAGGTCACGATAAGACTGGTAAAATTTTTCTAGCTTTGCGACTTCCCGTTCTAAATAATCCTGTTGTGCTTCCAATTCTTTGAGGCGAGATTCTCGTTGGGCAAGCATTTGCTCTCGCCCTGTAATTTCTAGATTGCGCTTTTGAATCAGTCGATCCAATTCAGATATTTTTTGATCGCGCAGTTCTATGCCAATCTGACGATGGGCAAGTTCGCGATCACGTCTTTGAATAGCCGCTCTAGCATCATCAATCGCTTTTTTGGCTTCGCTGTACAGTCGCTGACGTTCTATCTTACGTAGTTCAATTTCTACCAGCAGCCTTTTTTTCTCATTGTTCAGGTTTTGAAGTTGTGCTATGGCTTGCTTATATTGAGTAACAACTTGATTCAACTCAGTTTGAGTTTGCTGGAGTTGCGCTTGAGTTTGATTTTGTTGGGCAATCGTGCGGTTTAATTGGGCTTGGGTGACTTGTTGTTTGGCGATCGCTGCCAGTAACGACTGATTAATAAAGCGCAAGTTTTCCTGAGCCTTTGCTTGTTCAAGTCTAGCTTGGTTTAGCTCACTTTCTACCTGGCTTTTCTGGGTTTCTGTCGTTTTTAGCTGTTCGCGCTTGTGCCTGAGGTCTTTCTGAATATCTTCTAATTGAAATACCCCTTTACGCAATCCTTCATCTGCAGCAAACAAAATTGCCAAGGTTGATGCTGAAATCAAGCTTCCTGTAAAAAGAGTTACCAGTATAGCTGTGTTTTTTGGGCGCAGGTTGAATAGTGAGAGGCGCTTTTTGCCAACACGTGTGCCAATGCGATCGCCCACGGTGGCAATAAAGCCTCCCAGAATCAGAATTGCTGCTATGAGGATGTAGCCAGTGGTCATCTTCAGCTACCGACGTTATCCCTCCAGATACAGCCTACTACTTCCAGCCCTTGTCTGTGGGGAATTGGAGATTGGCAATACCTGAAATGACTTAATACTAGAGGTTGATTTCCAGTTGTGGAGTGTGTGCTATATCTAAAAAACACGGACATGCCTCATAGAGAAAGGGGAGACAAGGAATTCGGTTTGGCAGGCAAGAGAGAAGGACAGAGGGAGGCATTCGGTTAAGGGAGAGAAGAACCGCTTCCTTGTCCCTGTTGTCTGCCTGATCTTCCTTATCTTCCTTGTCGTCCAAATCTTCCTTGTCAATTGTTATTCAGCTTACCGTTATGTGTCGTTTCTCTACATTCAAGTTCCTTTACAACCAAGCCTGTTTTTAGGTAAACTGCCGACTTAAAGTCACAGGCTTATGAACAGTAATTTTTTTCTTGTGAATTGAAATCATCTTTTTTTCGCGTAAATCGCCCAGTAACCTGGTTACAGTAACGCGAGTAGAGCCAATTGCCTCTGCGATCGCTTGATGAGACAGCTTCAGGTCAATTGTGATTCCATCTGCACAAGGTAAGCCAAAATCACGACAAAGAATTAATAAAAAACTTACTAACCTCGAACCCATGTCTCGGTGGGCAAGCGTTTCAATCATCATCTCTGTCTGTAAAATCCGCGAAGATAAACCCCGCAGCATTAACATCGACAACTCTGGATTTTCCTTGAGTGCTTGTTCTACCTGTTCAATCGGTGCTGATAGCAGTTCCGCAGGCGTAAAAGCAACCGCATGGTAAAACCGATCTGATTTGTTTCCTGTAAGGAGGGACAAAACGCCAAAAACACTGTTTTCCCGCAATAGCGCTACTGTTATTTCTTCTCCTGCTTCGTACACCCTGGAGAGTTTTACAGCACCTTTCAAAAGAAAATAAACTCGTTCAGCTGGATCGCCAGGAAAAAAGATCGTTTTGTTACGCTCAAACGTTTCCACAACTGGCGGAAACGCTCCGGTCGCCATCTGACGAAAAACATTTGCGAGGGCTTTATCTTGTGTCACGATCATCTCCCTTCCCCTACCCAATGCCGGAAAACTAAAATAGATTACCTAAGAATACACCACTAAAATCAATAAGACATGGTCAACCTTTCGGTACTTTCCTATACTTAACCTCTTTACCTCATCTTTATTTGTTGGTGATGTTACACAATTTTTCATTTTTTCAATTTACTACTATTTCATAGTTACTTGAAAGGTTGTCACTAAAAAGTTTTATGAAGAGAAAAATCAGACAATTTGGCAACATCTTAAGAAATTAACAAGAATTGACTGGGGCAAACAGCCGAAATAATAATCATGTTTGTAAATCTACCTAAAAATAAAGACAAACTGGGTCTCAGATTCTAGTATGCTCCTAATGAGCGATCGCATGAAGAATTTATTTGTATGCTAGACCTGACTGGAAAAAACGCCCTTGTAACAGGCATTGCTAATAACCGCTCCATTGCTTGGGGTATCGCCCAACAACTGCATAAAGCAGGAGCTAACTTAGGTATTACTTACTTGCCTGATGAACGAGGCAAAATGGAAAAAAAAGTCGCAGAGTTGGTAGAACCCCTCAACCCCAATCTTTTTCTTCCCTGTAATGTAGAGCTAGACGAGCAAATTCAATCTACCTTTGAGGTGATCCGCGATAAGTGGGGCAAGCTGGATATCCTTATACATTGTCTTGCGTTTGCAAACAAAGAAGATTTAAGCGGAGACTTTAGTCAAACGTCACGTTCTGGCTTCAATCAAGCTTTAGAAATAAGTACATATTCACTGGTAAAACTGAGTGGTATAGCTAAACCTTTGATGATAGAAGGAGGAAGTATACTTACTCTTACATATTTAGGTGGTGTCAGAGCAATTCCTAACTACAATGTTATGGGAGTTGCCAAAGCAGGGCTGGAAACGAGTGTACGATACTTGGCAGCTGAACTCGGTCCACACAATATTCGAGTCAATGCCATCTCCGCAGGTCCCATCCGCACTTTAGCTTCTAGTGCCGTAGGCGGCATTTTAGACATGATCCACCATGTAGAACAAGTCGCACCACTTCGCCGCACTGTCACTCAGCTTGAAGTTGGCAATGCAGCTACTTTCTTATGCAGTGACTTGGCAAGTGGAATTACAGGGCAAGTCCTGTATGTGGATGCAGGATATGAAATTATGGGAATGTAAAATGATGGATAGTTGTTGGTTGAAAAAATGACGACTCACAACTATCCGCCATACACATTCCATTCCCTATTCCTTATGCAAACAAGCGAGCGCAAAATTCTCTCTATCTCCCCTCGGATGGCCTCTGTTCACCGCACTACAGGCGAAACGGATGTACAAGTGACAATCGATCTTGATGGTACGGGGAGTTGCAAGGCGGCAACCGGCATTCCCTTTTTAGATCACATGTTGCACCAAATCGCCTCTCATGGCTTGATTGATTTGGATGTACGATGTCAGGGAGACTTGCACATCGACGACCATCACAGTAACGAAGATGTGGGGATCACCTTAGGGCAAGCTTTCAGCAAAGCACTAGGCGATCGCAAAGGAATTGTGCGCTTTGGTCATTTTTTCGCACCTTTAGATGAAGCCTTAATTCAGGTGGCGCTTGACTTCTCCGGACGTCCCCACATCAGCTATGGTTTGCAAATTCCATCAGAGCGAGTCGGAACCTACGACACCCAACTGGTGCGGGAATTCTTTGTAGCATTAGTAAACCACAGCCAGATGACACTGCATATTCGTCAGCTTGATGGCATAAATTCTCATCACATTATTGAGGCGACGTTTAAAGCGTTTGCACGGGCAATGCGGATGGCAATAGAGATCGATCCTCGTCGTGCTGGCCTGATTCCAAGTTCTAAGGGGATATTATGACCCCGGTTGACAGACCTCGCCTAATTTTTACACCTAAATACTGATAATATTGTTGAAAAAACGGGTAACCTTTAGATAACCGTATATTTGCTGTTGCCCCTAGTACAAAATGAAGTCTGTCGCAGACGTCTCGAATTCTCAAATCAATACCCCAGACACTCCGCCAGTGGTGGTCACTTCTGAGTTGCGCAAAGTATACCGCACTGGCTTCTTTTTGAATCAAAAAGTCGTATCTCTTAAAAGCTGTTCAGTGACAGTTTATCAAGGTGAAACTTTTGGGTTGCTAGGACAAAACGGAGCGGGGAAAACCACACTGTTAAAATTATTACTAGGAATCATCCGTCCCACCTCAGGAAGGGGATTGTTGTTGGGCAAGCCACTAGGCGATCGCAGTGTCAAACAACGCATCGGCTACTTGCCAGAAAATCCCTATTTGTATGACTTCCTCACGGGCTGGGAATTTTTACAGTTTGCGGCTGGATTATTTCAAATTCCCCGGAGTGTACGCCGTCAACGCATCCCTCAACTACTGGAATTGGTGGGATTATCTCAAGCTGATGCTCTTCATAAGCAGATGCGTCGATACTCTAAAGGAATGTTACAGCGTGTCGGTGTGGCACAAGCACTCATTAACGATCCAGAATTGGTGTTTCTTGATGAGCCAATGTCTGGTCTCGATCCTATAGGACGCTACCAAATACGCGAAACTATCTTGACACTTAAAGCTGCTGGTAAGACAATTTTTTTCAACAGTCATATTCTTAGTGAGGTGGAGCAAATTTGCGATCGCGTTGCTATCCTCGACCGAGGTGAATTAGTTTGCTCTGGTTCACTCGACCAACTGTTAGGAATATCTACCACGTATCAGGTCCAAGGTCAAGGGGGTAACTGGGAGATTCTCAAAAAGTGGGTTCCCAATCTAGACTATTTACCCGATGGTTCTTGGCAAGGTACACTTCAAGGCGATTCCTATGATTTTTTAGCCAGTCTTCGTTTAATGGGAGCAAGAGTCAAGACTATAAAATTGTTCCGTCCTTCTTTAGAAGAGTTTTTTATGCAGCAGATTCAGCCAATGCAAAAGAGGTAATCAGCAACGATTTTACTACGTCAATCGACTTAACAGCTAATAGAAACAACCAGTACTGTTCACTATTGACAAAAAAACACCAATAGGCGACAGAAAATATACTGCTCTAGAGTTGGAACTAGTTCAATGAAAGTGGCTAGTAAAGCTCCCAAATCATTAAAAAATAAAAAATAAAAAAGCTTGAAACAATTGGTTGTTGGTAGTTTGGGATAGTAAGTAGATTTCGGATATAACTAACTAGTTTTTGTACTTAAACTATATAAACTTTAAATTAACTTCATTAAAAATTTAAGTTGACTAGACAGTTTTTTTCGGAAAAATAGGGTGGGCGCTGAAAGAAAAAATATTAGGGAACTAGAATGTTTGGGAATAGTCGAGATTAAAATGTTTAGACAGTACTTCAGTGACAGTAGTCTCAGGTAAACATGCATAATGTAGGTTTGTTGAAATCCCTTACTCAGCCAGTTGCAGGTGTCGCTTTATTAGTTAATGTCACTATGGCTTTCCCAGGTGCTAGTCTGGCACAAAAACCACCTGCACGAAAACAACCAGTATATTCAATTACACAAACAGTTACACGAATCAATTCAACTTATACATTGGGAGGAGGCGATCGCATCCGAATCAACGTATTTGAAGTTCCCGAATATTCAGGTGAGTACCAAATTCCCCCAGGCGGAGCAGTCAACTTACCTTTAGTTGGCAGTGTATCAGTTTTAGGGCTGACGACAGAACAGTCGGCTGATTTAATTGCTAGGAAATATAGTCGCTATCTCAAACGTCCCATTATCTCAGTCAATCTTTTATCGCCTCGCCCTATCAATATTTTCGTTGCTGGAGAAATCACACGTCCTGGTTCTTACAGTCTGAGCCTACAAGGAGGCGCAGGTAACGATCCTGGCGTACAATACCCAACTGTATTATCAGCACTGACGACAGCGCAAGGAGTCACCCAAAGCGCGGACATTAGTAAAGTAGAATTACGGCGTAAGTTAGGACGAGGTCCAGAGCAAGTCGAAATTATCAATTTGGACGAACTCCGACGCACGGGGAGAGTATCGCAGGATCTGACCTTAAGGGATGGAGACACTATTTACGTGCCAATGGCAGCCACTTTAGATATAGCAAATGCACGTAATTTAGCTGCAACAAGCTTTGCCGCCGACCCTACCAGACCCCGCACAGTTACGGTCATTGGTGAAGTTATACGTCCAGGAAGTTATCTCATCTCCCCAGGTAGTACAGAGACTTCAGCATCTACCAGTTCAAGTGGTACAGGTGCACCAAGCATAACCGGTCAACCAACTATAACCAGAGCTCTACAGGTAGCCGGAGGAATTACAGCACAAGCTGATGTTCGTAATGTTGTAGTACGCCGACCTACAAGAACTGGTGGACAACAAACTATTAAGATCAATCTCTGGCAGTTATTGGGAAGTGGAGATTCCAATCAAGATATAATTGTGCAAGATGGAGATACTATTTTCTTCCCGACTGCAACTGAAATTAGCAGTGCGGAAGCGACTCAATTAGCTAGTACGACTTTGTCTCCTACAGTGATCCACGTCAACGTAGTGGGTGAAGTTAAAAAACCAGGAGTCACAGACGTTCAGCCAAATAGCTCCTTAAATCAAGCCCTACTTGCAGCAGGTGGATTCAATGATGCCAGAGCGAGCAGAGCTAAAATAGATTTGATTCGCCTCAATCCAGATGGCTCTGTGACTAAACGTCAAGTAAAAGTAGATTTGGCATCAGGAATTAACGAGCAAACCAATCCCATACTCCGCAATAATGATGTTCTGCTAATCAGTCGGAACGGCATTACCAAGAGTTCTGAAACAGCAAATAATCTACTTAGTCCTTTAGGTACTATCTTAGGGATTTTCCGAGCTTTCTTCGGGTTCTAGGTATGCAAATGGGCTTGTAATTGTAACTTAATTTCTACTCACTTATGCCCATCTCTACTCATTTTCCGGTAAGTCTAATATAAGTTGATCAACAAATTCCCTAAGCCGTTCTTTCCAGTCAGGGACGGCTTTTAATTTTTCTCGCACACCAACTCTTACGTTGAAACAAACAGGTGTCCGGTCAAAAGGTTTGTTGCGTTAAGCAACGTCGGTTTATGTAGAGACGTTCCACCGAACGTCTCTACATGCTTAAAATTTACTCATCCGGTTTGGGAAAGTTTGCCTCTAAATAGGACAAAGGGGCAGAGGGCAGCTATGCTGAAGGTAATCAATAAAAGAAGCTCGATAAGACAAGGTTTCAAGTCCTCGATTTTATTTATGGAA
This sequence comes from uncultured Scytonema sp., assembly GCA_937873135.1. Classification (GTDB taxonomy): domain Bacteria; phylum Cyanobacteriota; class Cyanobacteriia; order Cyanobacteriales; family Nostocaceae; genus Rhizonema. Next base: position 48,044 of record CALMVQ010000037.1, read on the forward strand.
AAAAGGAAATATGTCTGATCGAGACGCATAGCGCGCAAAGTCTGCCGGGGGAAACTTACAAGAGCGCGCGAGCTTTGCAAAAAATACTACGTCCATACTTCGAGCCCCTGAATTCATTTAGGGAACTCCAAGAAATAAATTATCCAATTCTTAGACTCGACCGACTTCTTCTATTCCCCCTGCTAGAATGCTCCCTCGTGATTGATTATTTTTTTATTTGGAAGTCCTTTTTGGGGCTTTACTTCAGCACGGTTGCCTTTATCATAGCTGCCTCGCCGTCAAGAGCGGCTTGACCCCTTTTGTATCATTTTACCCCAAACCTGCTATGCCCCTGGACTACTCAGGTCAAAATTTGCGAGGCCGCTCCTTTAGTGGTCAAGATTTATCAGGAGCTAACTTTTCTGAATCTGACATCCGTGGGGTAAACTTTTCAACGGCTATCCTCAAAGGTGCAAATTTTAGGTATGCCTTGGCAGGATTACCACACCGTTGGGCTATTGGTTTAGTCATTGGTTCATGGCTATTGTCAGGAATATCAGGGCAGTTTTCCGGTTTGGCAGGGTTTTTAGTTACACTTACATTAGACAGAATCAACCCTGTCAACTTCAATGCTGGTGTGGCATCCTCGCTCATGCTAGTCGTGTTCTTGATCATAACTATATGTTATGGTCTAGGAACTGTCAGTATTACTGTTGCAATCGCAATAGGGATCGCTATTGATATCGCTTTCGCTTTCGGTTTTGAAGTCATTGTGATTGTTGCTGGTTCTTTGGCTTTCACTACTGCTAGTGCTAGTGTTTTAGCTGTTGCGCTTGCAATAGTGGTCTTCAGTACAATTACAACTAAGGTAGCAGCAAAACTAGCGATTGTAGTTGCGCTCACTGTTGCTGTTGCTATTGCAACCAAGCTCAGTGGTACTAGTGCGATCGCTCACATAGTCGCAGCCACGGTCGCGGTTGCTGTAACACTACTTGGTACATACGTTGGTCACCGGACTCTGGCTAATGACCAAAAATACAAATTAATTTGGTCGCTTGTCACGAGATTAACTGCAAGAGGCACAAGCTTTAATGGTGCTGACTTGACCGACGCTGACTTCACACAAGCGACACTTAAGCATACTGACTTTAGAAACACTATTTTCGCTTCTACTTATAAGAATAGACATCAAGAGAAATGATGTAGGGGCTCTCGGGCAAGAGCCCCACAAGTTTTCACAAAGCGAGGAACAAATGACTGTTGAGTGCTGACTAATGAATAGTGACTAGTCACTAATGATTCATATGCAATTCCAGCTTGCTAAAAATCGGCGTCAGGTATACTGGGCACAAGGATTATTGTGCGGTTTGACGATCGCTATGGGTTGGGGTACGGGAATGCCCTCCACTTTAGCCGCAGAAACAGTAACCATCCGCCTCGGTCCGTTTCAACAGTCAGTTGCGATCTCGGACTTAGAAAAATTTGCCAAAACTGGGAGACTGCCTGAACAGCTGCAAATCTTTTCACCCATGCTGACACCACAAATACGAGCATTACTAACAAGGCGGTTGGCAGTCAATCCTAATATTGCAGACAAATTCATTAGTCAATTCATCCAAACGCCATCGGGTAAACAATTAATAACATCCTTAGGATTTGCTTTACCAAACAGCACGGTAGAAAGCCTGCAAGCAACCCTGAACCTCACCTTGAGGCAGGTAAATGGTTTGAGTCCATTGAGTTTTTTACGCGCTTACCCGCAGGATAATGTCACTGTAGATGCAACTAAAGCGATTGGTTTAGCTATCGAATTCAATGCCAATCATCTACAAAGCGAAGCTCTAGGGATTTTGCTAGCAAGAGAGTTATCATTAGACAATAATACACTTAGTAAACCAGCTTTTGACCCAACTGTTAGAGGCACTCAAATAGTTGAGCAGCAAACACTGTTTCTTCACGACAGAAGACGCGATCGCCTCATTCCGGTCGATATGTATTGGAGTCAAGGTAAAGCTCAAAATCCTCTAGTTGTCATCTCTCATGGTTTTGGTGCCAACCGGAAATTTTTTCGCTCTCTAGCGCTTCATCTCGCTTCCAGAGGTATTACTGTTGCCGCAATTGAACATCCTGGTAGTAACGATGTCGCTGTCAGTAGATCCGCAGATAAAAGCAGCTTGTCACAGTTATTAAAAGCCACGGAATTTATTGACCGACCTAAAGATATTAGCTTTTTACTTAATGAACTGGCGAGACTGAACACTCAACCAGGACAACTTCAAGGAAAATTAAATACAGAGAATGTGACTGTCATTGGTCATTCCTTGGGTGGTTACACTGCTTTGGCTTTGGTGGGAGGAGAGTTAAATTTAGACAAATTGCGGCAATTCTGCAAAGATTCTCTCTCTATTGGCGAATCTCCAGGAGATTGGTTACAGTGTACCGCAGCTTCTTTGCCAGATCACAAATTACAGTTGAAAGATGAACGAGTGAAGAGTGTGATCGCTCTTAACCCCCTGGTTGGTGAACTTTTTGGCGATAAAGGGCTCACACACATCACTCCTCCAGTTTTAATCTTAAGCGGAACTGAAGATGCCCTCACCCCAGCACTAAGGCATCAAATAGAACCCTTTAACCAACTGCGAGGTCCTAAGTATTTGTTAACAGCCATTGGTGGCACTCACTTAAGTATCAGTGATTCGGAGTATCCAGTAACTGAAGCTACCTCCATTGTCCAAGAACGGCGTGGAGAAGAAACCAAATACCTCCGTCAATTAATTCGCGGTGTGAGTTTGGCATTTATCAAACAACAGACACCAGAAGCCAAAATTTACCAACCTTTCCTAACACCAGCCTACGCCCAATCTCTCTCTACACCCCAAATGCCGTTACGTCTTGTTTCCGAGTTACCAGCAAGTATCAAATCTTTGCTGGATTTTGCAGTAAAGTAAGTACCCAATCATATAATTAGGGTTCATAGCTTAAAGCTAATGGGTGACGACGGTCTTGCTTGTTACCGCCACTTATGATATGAAAATTACACATTGTAGAGATTAGACTGAAGGTAGGACAAGGCAATACCGCGTCCTTAAAGTAAATTCCTTTAAAAGCTGGATAGGGAGCATACATGGAGCCAATTATTGCTATAGTCTTAGTACTCATAGGCTACGCATTAGGATCTGCAAAACTTATTAATCAAGGGAATGAAGCCTTAGTAGAGCGCTTGGGGCAATATCATCGCAAACTTAACCCAGGTCTCAACTTCATTGTTCCCCTAGTCGATCAAATTGTGATGGAGGATACAACACGAGAACAGGTTTTAGACATAAAGCCTCAGAATGGTATCACCAGAGACAACATCTTTTTGGAAGTAGATGGCGTCGTCTACTGGCGCATCAAAGATATCAAGAGAAGCTTTTACGAAATTGACGATCTCCAACAGGCGCTGACAAACTTAACAGCAACGACACTTCGGGAAGTTGTCGCCCGGAACACCTTGGAAGAAATCAATGCCGCTAGATCTGAGGTGAACAGATCCCTCTTGGATGAGTTAAATATTCAAACGACAGAGTGGGGAGTTCAAATTATGCGGGTAGATATTCAGAGCATTACACCACCTGAGAGTGTCAGGAAGTCGATGGAAGAGCAACGGGCATCTGAAATCAAAAGCCGCGCTGCGATAACAGAAGCAGAGGGAGAGCGACAAGCTGCGATTTTGAAAGCAGAAGGAACGAAAAGCTCTATGAAAATTATTTCTGAAGCTTTACGTACTATTCCCGACAGTCAGGAAGTTTTGCGATTTATCGAGAATCAAGAACAAATTAATGCTAGCTACAAACTCAGTGAGAGCAAAAATGCCAAAGTTGTGTTTGTAGACGCAAACGCGAGAAAGTCCCCAGACATGATTAACCGTATATCTCTTGGGGAAGCACGTCACGAAATGATTCATTCTCATGAAGAAGAGGAAGAAGTTTAATCTCAAAACAGGACATGCGGAGACTGCCTGAAAAGTGCATCGGCAACCAGGCAAACATCACGCATCTCTCTAACATCGTGAATTCGGAGAATATTAGCCCCTTTAACAATAGCAGCACAACACGCCGCCGCTGTTCCCCAGGCTCGTGCTTTCGGGTCTGGTTGATTCAAAATTCGACCAATGAAACTTTTGCGAGATGGTCCTACTAAAATCGGACAGTTGAGTTGATGCAATTCGGGCAAGCGGCGAAAAATTTCTAAATTTTGCTCGTAGTTTTTCGCAAAGCCAATACCAGGATCGATAATTATTTTTCCTCGCTTGATGCCTACCGCAGTTGCAGCAACAATTTGTCCTGCTAAAAAACGAGAAATCTCCCCCATCAAATCCTGATAATGAGTGAGATGATGCATCGTCTGCGGGTTTCCTCGGATGTGCATTAACACAATTGGCACACCCTTTTTTGCCACAGTTAGCAGCATTTCTGGGTCAAATGTGCCTCCCGATATATCATTGACTACATCGGCTCCCGCTTCAATAGACTTTTTTGCTACCTCAGCCCTAGTTGTATCTATTGAAATTGGTACGGAAATTTGTTCTCGTAGTATCTCCAAAACTGGTAGCACCCGATCTAGTTCCTCTGCAAGGCTTATTTGCTCTGCTTTCGGTCGAGTCGATTGACCGCCTACATCGATAATGTCCGCACCAGCAGATACTAATGCTTGTGCTTGTAATAAAGCAGTTTTCGGCGTGTTAAAATTGCCACCATCACTGAAACTATCAGGCGTAATATTTAAAACACCCATTAAATAAGTCCGCTGTTCCCACTCAAAACTGTGTCCCCGAATCATTAGGTTATTTAGGTCTGGCATATCATAAACTACCAAGCTTTACCCGCCAACGCTCTCATCAGTTTGCTTCTTCCTCAAATAGAGAATTTTTGAGAGTTAACAGTTGACTGTCAACTCCCAAGAACCATATGAGTAAATGACATCTGGAAATGCAACTAAGCACTGTAATTCACAATGCGAGCAAAACTTGCAGGTTCTAAACTTGCTCCTCCCACCAGCGCACCATCTATTTCTGGTTGAGCCATAATTTCATCTATATTACTGGGTCGGACGGAACCACCATATTGAATCGGTACATTAGGATTACTCAACTGGCTGCGAATTGACTTAATGATCAGATTGGCTTCTTTTGCTTCACAAGTGTCACCAGTGCCGATCGCCCATATGGGTTCATAAGCAATCACTAAACTCTCTTGATCAACGTTTACCAGGTCTTTTTTTATCTGAGTCGCAATCAATGATTTGGTTTCATTGGCATCACGCTGTTGTTTCGTTTCACCCACACAAAGAATTGGGGTAAGACCATAGCGTTGAGCGGCTCTAAGTCGCAGATTTACGGTTTCGTCCGTTTCGCCAAAGTATTGTCGCCGTTCACTATGACCGACAATCACATAACGCACCCCCATTTCCGTCAGCATCGATGCAGAAATTTCACCTGTGAAAGCTCCGCATTCTTCCCAATGCACATTTTGTGCTCCCAAATTTACACGACTCCCGTGCAAATTTCTGGATAACACGCTTAAATCAGTAAAGGGAACGCACAATACAACTTCTCGCTCTTCAGGGGTTTCCTCTAAGGTAGGCAGAAATCCTTGTAAAAACTCCTCGGAATCTGCCTGGGTTTTAAACATTTTCCAGTTACCAGCAATAACGATTTTCCGCACAGGTAATTTAGTCAAAATCCTTAAGCTACTAGATGCATATTTTAGTTTAGGGCTTTTTTATGATCATTTATCAAGAAGTATATAGCCAACCGTTTTCCAGCTATAATTTATACTTTATGTACTTATAAGGTCATCGAAAAAGTGGGCAGGGCTTCCTGTGCCTACCTGTACAGAATATTTAATATGTACGAATTCGGGAATTGCTATACTCATCTCTCCTTCATCTTCATAATAAAAATCACTAGGATCGAAGTGGCTTAAACTTAAAATCTGTCGAAGGAAAGTTCGCTACGCAGGGAAACCCCTCGGGCAGGCATCACCGCCAAGAGCGCTGGCTTCCTGGCAACTTTCTGCAAAATCTATGGCTCCAAAATTGATATGAATTCGATATTACCCGATCCCGATCCCAGCGATTCGCCCAGCACAAATGAAAATTCCTTGAACGGCGAAGACGAACTCGATAGCGCTATTTCCGGCTTTGAAGAAATTCAGGCGGAACTTAACTATCAACAGGCACAGACAGCACTCTCAAATTTAGTCGCTCATCTCGATCTCAAACCCCAAGAAAGAGAAGGACTTGAGCAGGAAATTGCCGATTTGGAAATGATGCTCTCAAAATTAGAGCGCATGGTCGTACAAATTGCTACCTTTGGAATGGTGGGACGGGGTAAATCTTCCTTGCTTAATGCTTTGGTAGGACAACCAGTGTTTGAAACGGGTGCGTTGCATGGCGTTACGCGTACTGCCCAACGAGTGAATTGGAGTGTTGATGAAGAAGCCATTGGGGAAACAGAACGCACTTTACGAGTCACTCTACCTGCAATAGGTGAATCGCAGGTGGAATTAATCGATACACCTGGGTTAGACGAAGTGGATGGTGAAACCCGTGCGGCTTTAGCTCAACAGGTAGCAAAACAAGCGGATCTGATTCTGTTTGTGATTGCTGGCGACATGACGAAACTAGAACACCTCGCTCTGTCTCAGTTGCGGGAAGTGGGTAAACCAATATTATTAGTGTTTAACAAAGTAGACCAGTTTCCAGAAGCAGACAGGATGGCAATTTATCACAAAATCCGGGATGAACGGGTGAGGGAAATTCTGTCTCCTGAGGAAATTGTGATGGCAGCAGCATCGCCATTGGTGAAAACGGCAATTCGTCGCCCAGATGGAACGAGGAGCGTACAGTTACGTGCAGGGACTGCCCAAGTCGAAGAACTGAAGCTGAAAATATTGGAGATTTTGCACCACGAAGGCAAAGCCTTGGTTGCGCTGAACAGCATGCTTTATGCTGACAACGTCAATGAGCAATTGGTGCAGCGCAAACTGATGATTCGGGATTTGAGTGCAAATCAGTTGATTTGGAAAGCTGTGATGATCAAAGCTGTGGCGATCGCTCTCAATCCTGTAACGGTTGTAGATTTTCTCACTGGTGCGATCATTGATATTGTTCTAATCCTGGGTTTATCAAAGCTTTACGGCATTCCCATGACAGAAGTGGGAGCGCTGAAATTGTTACAAAAAATCGCCCTGAGTATGGGCGGTATTGGTGCCAGTGAACTGCTAGCTTCTTTAGGCTTGAGTTCTCTGAAAACTTTACTTGGTATTTCTGTACCCGCGACTGGTGGTGCTTCTTTCGGACCTTATTTGTCAGTCGCACTCACACAAGCTAGTGTTGCTGGTGTTTCTACTTACGGTATTGGTCAAGTTACCAAAGCTTATTTAGCTAATGGGGCAACATGGGGAGCAGATGGTCCTAAAGCCATAATTAATAGAATTTTGGCATCCCTTGATGAAAGTTCAATTCTCAACCGGATCAAAGACGAATTACTTGAAAAAATAAAAGTGAGGAGCGAAAAATAAAGTGAGGAATGGGGAATCAAATGAAGAACGAGTATGAGAAAGGAATAAAAACTATAGCTCCTAATTCCTAACTCTTACCGCTTCTTAGTTTCTACTCTTAAAAGAGTTTAACCAATGTCTGACCTGCTCGGCAGCAATATCGCGAGAGCCCAGACCAAAAGATAGAGCAACAGCGATCGCCACGGCTCCTAGTAAAAGTCCAAAGGCTAAATTCACAATATCCGTGGCAACACCGATCTGTTGCAATGCCATTGCTGATACTAGACAAATAATCGCAATCCGCGCTACTTGACCCAAGATCCTTGCTTGGCGATCGCCAGAACTGGTAATGATATTAAAAGCTAGATTTGCTAAAAACAACCCAACAGCAAACACCACCAAACCTGCCAAAATTCGCCCCAAGATAACGACTATACCCGTGACGAGGATTGTTAGTGCCTGAATATTCAAGATATTGACTGCGGCGACAGTTGCAAACAGCATAATGCCGACTAAGACAATAATGCCGACCACTTCCGATGGGGTACGGGTTGAGATTCGACTTTGTGGTGTTGTTGGTTCTGGAATCACAACTCTTCTCGTCGGTGATGGCAGACCTAAGATCGAGAAAATGTTGTCAAAACCTATACTTGTGAGGATATTGGTAACGAGTTCTGCAACGAATCGTCCAAAGAAATAGGCAATAATCAAAATAGCTGCTGCCGTAAAGATTGCAGGCAGTGTATTGAGAATCTGTTGCAGCATGGAAATTGCTGGCACAGAAATTGCCTGAATTTGGAGAGTGTTCAACGCGGCGATCGCAACAGGGATCAAAATCAAGACATAGACAAGTGTGCCGATAATCGCTGATAGAGATTGCATCCCTGTTGAACTACTGCGGGTGAACCCAAACCGACTCCCCAAATTGTCAATGCCAGTTGTCATTAACAAGTTCGTGACAATCCGCCGCACGATATTCGCCACAAACCAGCCAATTGCCGCAATGAGTATTGCACCGAGAATATTTGGCAGAATTGACAGAATCTGTGTAATCAGAGTTTGTACTGGTTGTAGTGCCTGCCTGAGCCCTAGTGCATCTAGTATCGGGGCAAGAAACAGTAAAAAGATAAACCAATATAGGGCATTGCCAATTGTCTCACTTAGTGAGACACGACTACTGCTTAGGGAGGTTGTGTCTTCTGGTGGATTTACGCGCTCGTCTATTCGTAATGCGTTCAATCCACGTACAGTTATTAGTTTGACTACTGTGGCTACTAACCAAGCTGCCGCAAAAAGGATTGCCGCACCCACAAGCTTGGGTAAGAAATCACCAACTTGATTGAGAAAACTATTGAGTGGCTGAGAAGCAACTCTGAGATTTAGAGTGTCTAAAACGGCAACTATCGTGATCAGCAATATAGCCCAGAAGACTAAGCTGGAGATAATTTTCTCCACCTGGGGAAGTTCTCTACCCGTGATTCCAGTAGCAATCCGGTTATCGATATTTGTACGATTGAGCAGGGAACGAGTCAGTGCAGCTGCGATCGCCGCAATTACCCAACCAACTAACAAAATCAGTACGGCTCCCAACAATGTGGGCAGAAAATTAATCACCTGCTGCAAGCTTCCTTGCGCGTAATCGACGATACCACCAGGTTGAGTTGTTGGTAACGTTGGCGATTGTGCTAATAATCGCTGTCCTCCGGTTGACCTACCAACTTCCATCACCTGGATTATTCCTTGCCAAGTTGTGTTCATGGTTTTCTGCAATTCAGGTTATATACTCTTGCAAAAACACACTTTTAGTGCTTGTGAAGTAGATTACTGTCAACAATTTTCAACTTCGGCAAGTTCACGTGTGTTTTGCCTACAAATTTACCAGTAAAAGTAGCACAAAAGGTTGATATTAAGCGGAATTTTTTTATAGTAATTAGTACCGCAATTAGGAGAACAGCAATCAACAAAGGAAGCACTCAGGCGTGATTATTTTTCCCCTCCCCCTACTCTTTGTTGAGCATTTTGGGTTATTCTAAGTGCAGCAGCAGCATAAAAGATGTGCAATGTTCCAAACTTTTGAACAATCAATTCAAATTAATGCCACAGCTACAGTGGTGGAGCGTTGTATTACAGATCGTGTATTAATGCATCGCTGGCTCAATCCGGTGTTGCGTTGTGAACCTGTAGGCGACTGGAGTACTGATGTCGGTAGTCAAAGTCGGTTTGTTGTACAAATACCTGTCATCAAACCTACATTAGATAACAAAGTTGTGGAAAGACAACCAGGCTTGGTCGTATGGCAGTTTGAAGGTTTTTTTAGAGGACGCGATCGCTGGGAATGTCAACCAGCAGATAAAGGAACTTGCCTGCTGAACCGTTTTGAATTCGAGATTCCCAACCCGCTAGTCAGTTGGGGTTTTAAAACCTTTGCTCAAGCTTGGACAAAAGATGATATGCAAGCTCAACTGCGTCGTCTCAAGCGTGTAGCAGAGGAAATCGGCACTTGATCATCAGTTTCAGCTTGCAGGCGGTATCAGGACAATAGTGCCATCATTCTCACAGATTGATGCTAACTTTGGCGGTGGAAATATTACCAATACCCTTATTAAAGATGACGACAATTTACTTGCTAGCTGGCGTTTTTGTGTCAAAATACTCGCGCCAACGGCTGATCCGACCATCCTTAAAATCAACGATGATGACGTCATCTGCTTGATTACGACGACCTGTGTTTTTTTCAGTATCTTCGTAGTGCCACTGTACCGCAGCCTGATTATGATCAACAATAATCCGCTGAATGTCTATTTTCACATCTTTATACCGCTGAGCAAAATGTGTTACTTCTTCTCGAATTCTCCCCTGTCCAAGCCACATTTGACCAGGTATCATGAGTTCACCGTCAGGCGTAAACAGTTGTGTGAGTGCATCAGCGTCTTGAGCAATCCAAGCCTCTCTGGCTTTCTCAATTAACGATTCAACATCCTGTTGCCTCTTAGATTGATTAACAAATACATATACACTACTAACGAGTACACCAAAGATGAGCGCTATTACGATCCATTTAGATAGCTTTGCCATCCAGATTTTTCCCAAGCTCTTTTTCTCTATCATTACATCTTGAACACTACCAACGTTTATATTTTGGGTTGTGTCGTCTCCCAAGGGGAGAAGCCCCGTCTATGAGCGAGCGGGGTGCTGACTAATTGGTAATTAGTAATTAGTGATTAGGGAAAAGGTGATTGGTAATTGGGTACTTGCTTGTTATTCTTTCTTTCCGTTACCCATGTGACCGGGACACGGAAAGAAAGTTACCATACCCTGCACCGAAGCCCTGACGCTCGAAGACTCGCTACCGCTGACGCTCGAAGACTCGCTACCGCTGACGCTCGAAGACTCGCTAACGCTAACGCTAACGCTAACGCTAACGCTGCGCTATCGGGTGACGCTCCAACTGGAGCGTCCGCTACGTGTAGCTTGCTTAGAGAGGAGGGGTACGTCGTTCAAGGCAGCGTCTCCCTTTGGGAGAAGATCGCAGTCGCCGTCTCTAGCGGGCTAACCCTCATACAGCGCTGCTCTGTCTACGGAATTGCTTATCGCTTGCAACTCAAGCTTTTTTAATTTTGAGTTCCAAGGTAGCAGTACTAGCATCTGAGGTGATTACTACGAGAGTGCATCCTCCTGATGGGTGCGAATGGTGCAGTCAGATGCCGGATAGGCATAGCAAGTGAGTACATTTCCTGCCGCAATCTGCTCGTCATCTAAAAAATTTTGATCGGACTGGTCAACTTTACCCTCAACAAGCGTTCCATTGCATGTTGAACAAGATCCGGCACGACATGAATAGGGTAGATCTATTTCTGCTTCTTCTGCGGCATCGAGAATATACACATCGTCATCGACCTCAATGGTTTTGTCTAAACCTTCTTCTTCATTAATTAATCTAACTTTATAAGTTGCCATGCAATAGTCCTCTGATTAAAAAAAACAGCAGTTGGATCGGAAGAATTTAGCCCGTAGTTTCAAGCACTTAGCTGGCTTAAGTTATCAGCATTAGGCTTAGAGCAGATGTTTGACAGAAGTTTTTTTCTGTGTTAACGCCTGATTTGCTAAAGTGCTGAATAATTACGTCTAAGTTTTAGACTAGCAGTCTCTGTAGTTTAACTTAAATAACATTTACACAAAAACTCATTTAACTTAACTAAATTTATTAAACCGTAAAGATTTTTTCATATAAAAATTAACTTCATCGCTTACTCTAGATTTTGAGCCAACTACATAGTACTAAAGACGTTTTATGGTATCTACTCCTCCTTCTCAGGGTTCATCAGGTCAATATGAAGTTGCTGATCCACAAAATAAAGTTGAGTCACTCGTTGTCGCTGAGTCAAAACAAGAGGATAGTGAACTAAATCTAGAGTTTTTATATACTAGAGATATCGAGTTTCGTCAAGAAACTATTTATTTTATTATTGTTGACCGTTTCTGTGATGGTGAAGAAGATAATAATGAAGGTCCGAACCCAGAACTTTACGATCCCGAACAAAAGGATTGGGGAAGATATTGGGGTGGGGATCTGCAGGGAGTTATTGATAAACTCGACTACTTAAAAAACATGGGAGTGACAGCAGTTTGGCTGAATCCCTTGTTTGAGCAAGTTGAGGCATTATTTGTTTCACAAGCGGCAATTCATGGTTACTGGACAAAGGATTTTAAAAGAATTAATCCTCGGTTGATTGGCAAAGACGAAGAATCTTCTCTCAACAAAACTCAAGATACCAGGAATACAACCTTTGATAGGTTGATTGATGAATTGCACAAACGGCAGATGAAATTGGTGCTAGATATTGTCTGCAATCACAGCAACCCAGATTTTAGCGGCAAGAAGGGTGAACTGTACGACGACGGAGTAAAAATTGCTGATTTCAACAATGATGTCAATGACTGGTATCACCACTATGGGCAAGTCACAAATTGGGAAGATGAGTGGCAGGTACAAAATTGTGAATTGTCTGGTTTAGCTACTTTCAATGAAAACAATCCCGAATACCGAGATTATATTAAATCTGCTATCAAGCAATGGCTAGATCGAGGGGTGGATGCGTTAAGGGTTGATACCGTTAAGCATATGCCTATTTGGTTTTGGCAAGAATTCAACGCTGACATTATCAAGCATAAACCTGACGTTTTTATCATGGGAGAGTGGATTTACAGCAATCCCCAAGATGATCTTTCGGTTGAATTTGCCAATGAATCTGGCATGACAATTCTCGACTTTGGGTTTGCAACTGCAATTCGGTTAGCGTTAGGGCAATACGCACCGGAGGGATTTCATTTGGTTCAGGATGTCCTAAACCTGGATCATCGCTACTACGGGGCAACGGAGCTGATCACGTTTGTTGATAATCATGATATGCATCGGTTCCAAACGTTGAACTCTAATCCAGAACTGTTGCGTTTGGCGATTGTCGTTATTATGACATCTCGTGGTATTCCCTGTATTTTTTACGGCACTGAGCAGTATTTGCACAACGATACCAATTGGGATAACAATCCCTACGGTAACAACGATCCCTATAACCGTCCAATGATGGAAAAATGGGATACTCACGCGCCTCTTTATCGGGATATTCGATTACTCTCAGGTTTGCGACGACTGAATCCATCCATATCAATGGGGAGTCAGTGGCAAAAGTATCTCACTCCGGACATCTATTGCTATGTCAGGCGTTATCGTGAATCATGCTGTTTCGTGGCTATGAATCGAGGTGAGGCTGTCACACTTGATACGGTTGAGACAGAGTTACCTAACGGAGAACACACTTGTATTTTAACACGACGCAAGTTTGAGGTACAAGATGGAAAACTGCAAAACTTACAATTAGAGGCAAGGGATGCGATCGTTCTCAGCCATGTTGGTGAACGGGTTAAAGGACAAACGATTGTACGGGTGCAACTTAATAGCGTTGAGACAAAGCCAGGTGAAATCGTTGTCGTTATGGGAGATTGTCCGGAGTTAGGTAACTGGGATATTGCTAAAGCTTTTCCACTGGAATATATCAATACCAGTACCTGGTTTGGGGAAATTCCTTTTAATGAAAGTGTTGGCAAGCTAATTTCTTACAAATATGCCCTGTGGCGCGAAGGTAAATCGCCGTTGCGAGAAAATCTGGTTGCACGTCGTTGGGTGATCGCTAATGAAGGTACAGTGAAATGGCGAGATAAATGGGCCTCAGGGCGTGAGTCTTGATTTAGCTACTGGAGTGTCAAAAATGCTTGGATTGTAGGCAATAAGCATTTCAGAATGGTTTGTTTATTTCCGCGCCTGGTATACTAATCAGATTTTTTAGGGGTTGGGAGAAACCCCTTCAACTACTATCAGCTTTTTGCTGACAACTGACAGAACTTGGCAAAAATTAAAAGTGAGCCAGCGCGATCTTGGGGGTTTCCCCCATGAGTGCCTTTTAAACCCGGAGGGTTTAAAAGGCACTCATAAAGAAAAAGAAAAAACGGTTTCAAGCCCCCAAATCGATGGAAAACCAAAAAATATTTTTTTAAGGGGACACATAGTGCGAGCAAAAAAGGTGAGCGTAAGATCCCCTAATTTTAATGATGGGGATTCTCTTTTTACTTTTTACTTTTTACTTTTTACTTTTTAAGGCTATCTATCTTCCAAGCTGAGTTAGCAACTGCCGAATGACTGTCGCATCTCGAGCATTGGGCACTTTTGCTAGATAAGTTTCTAAGTCGTTTGCAGCTTGAGAAAAGCGACCAAGTTGGTAACAGACAATACCTCGATCGCGCAATTCTAACTCCGCATTGGGAAACAGCAGTAAAATTCGTTCAATTGCTGCTAGTGTTTTCTCTAATTTTTGTCGTTGAAGGTATTTACTCTTCAGATTAGTTAGCATCCGTGCCAAAAATTGTCTATGAGTCACTGTTGCTAAAAATTCTGGTTGTAGCGTTACTGGTTGCTGATAAATTTGATTAAGCTTTTCCTGGCAATCTTGTGCAAACAAGATCTCGCCACGATTGAAGGCGTCAACAAAAATATCCATTTCCTCAATGTCAGGGCGGATCAAGAAATGTCCTGGCATTCCAACTCCCACCATCGGAAAATTAATCCGACGAGCAATTTCCAGGTAAATCAGCGATAGGGTAATGGGTATCCCCAGTCGGCGATCAATCACTTCATTCAAAAAGCTGTTACGAGGATCGTCGTATCCTTTCTGATTGCCAGCAAATCCTAAGTCATCGAACAGATACTGATTGAGAGTCTGAATGACACGCAGAGGATACCGATGTGATGGCAAGCGTTCTTCAGCTTCCACTGCCATTGTTTCTAAGGCGTTAAGGTATTCATCAGGTTCTAAGTCGGGATATTCTTCTTGTGCAATGTACAAAGCCGCCTTTGCTAGATCGATACACTCATCAGGCTGCTGGATCTCTTGGTAAAAAAGTTGCCGTGCTGACGAGAAATTCATACGCTATTGCTGAGTGCAGAGTTTATCAAAAAAGTCAAGTTATGCCTCACCCAAACGGGAGATCATCTCTTTGCGAAATCGCATAGATCCTAAGTGTAGAACATATTTAGTTAAACGGCATGGAACTGCTCTCTTTGCATTCAAGCAAGGGGGGCACTTTTTTATCCAGGACTCACGCACTCTCAAGCCTGAAACCTCGATCCCCTTCCAGCATGTCTAAACGCGGATTCGGATCCCTATGATTTTCGGTCAGGAATAATAGTCGTTTTTTGTTTCCAAGCGGTTACATTTAAGTATGTAGGTACAAATAAAGCTAACTAGTACCGCAAGGCGTTCGTCAAAAGTCAAAAGTATTATGGAATATGCTTTTTAGGGATTTTAAATGGTTGCTCTATTTACGCCCTAGAGTACTAGTTAGGGCAGAATATTTCTGTTGATGGTAGTTTGGCTTGATTTGGAGCTTTCTTACTTAAAGATAAAGTCTATGGAAACCGCAGATGTGATTGTAATTGGGAGCGGTCAAGGTGGTGTTCCCTTGGCTGCTGATTTTGCAAAGCAAGGACGTAAAGTCATTTTATTTGAACGGGATGCTTTAGGTGGGAGTTGTATCAATTACGGCTGCACCCCCTCTAAGGCATTCTTAGCTGCAGCCCATTCAGCAGGTCGATCTCGCAAAGCCAAGAATTTAGGCATTCACGTACAGGTAGAGGTTGACTTCCCGGCAGTCATGGAACGAGTGCGCGGGATTCGCCATAGCTTTAATCAAGGTGTCACAAAGCGTTTGGATAGTGCAGGTGTGAAAGTGGTGTGTGCCGACGCCTCATTTAGTGGCGATCGCACAATTACGGGCGGTGAGGTTACGGTTCAGGCTCCCTTAGTTGTGATTAATACTGGTACATCGTCATTGATTCCTGACATTCCCGGTTTATCAGGGACACCTTATCTTACTAACCGTAACTTCTTTGATTTGCAAGAATTGCCCAAACGTCTGCTGGTTGTGGGAGGTGGGTACATTGCGCTGGAATTGGGACAGGGGGCTGCCCGTTTGGGAATGCAAACTCAGATAATTGTGCGGGGCGATCGCATCTTGAGTCAAGAAGAGTCGGATGTGAGTGACACTCTGCTTGAAGCATTCCAGCAAGACGGTATTCAACTTCATTTTCACGTCAACGTTGAGCAGGTAATACACAAAGATGGGATATTCACCGTTAAACTGAGCAATGGTCAAGAACTCCAAGGTGAAGCCTTACTAATTGCCACCGGACGCAAACCTAACACCAGTAATCTTAACTGTGCTGCCACTGGTGTTGAGTTAGACCAACACGGTTACGTCAAAATTAATGAGCAGTTTCAAACAACCAATCCTGGAGTCTACGCCATTGGCGATGTTGCCAAACAACCAGCATTTACGCATGTGTCTTGGGAAGACTATCGACGCCTAAAGGCAATTTTGTGCGGCGAAAACCGGACTCGTAACGACCGGGTACTTGGTTATGCCGTTTATACAGAACCCCAAGTCGGACGAGTCGGAATGACTTTAGAACAAGCATTAGAGAAGGGAATTAATGCCCGTGCTGTTATCCTACCTATGAGTTCTATTGCCCGCGCTATTGAGTGGGGGCACGACCTTGGCTTTTACCGCTTGGTTGTTGACCAAGATACTGATAAGATTTTGGGAGCAACACTGGTAGGTTACGAAACGGCTGAGATCGTACACGTGTTTTTGTCCTTGATGGAAGCAGGAGCTACGTGGCAATTGTTAGAGCAGTCCGTTCATATCCATCCTACTTATGGTGAAGCTTTACCAAGTTTGGCACGGTTGCTAATTGGGCAAGATCTGCCGAATTGTCCTAATATGTGAGCAGAAATGTTTCTATGACCAAACACAAAAGATGTAGCGCAAAAATTCATTTATGTTGCAAAAGCGCAATGTTAGCGACGCTCGCAGCCTCTTCGCTACTGAGAAGGGAGACTTGGAGAGCTTTTATTATGTCTAATTAGATTGACTTTATATGAGTTAGCATTGACCGCGGACGTATGACGTTTGTTTTTAACAGCCATAATTACAGACAGAAGTTTGCACACAACAACACAAGAAATAATATTAACTAATGTTAATATCATTGCATCTATGAGAGTCATAAAGAATTCCCCTTTGATTAATTTGTACTGAGAATTTTGAGTGAGGAAAAATTCATCAAACCGATTAAAAGCAACATTTTGAGTTTCTTGTAGCTGAAGGTACGTTGCTTTTAATTTCGGTTTCCATGTTTACACATTTAAGTGTTCCATCAATAACTTCTACATAATGACCTTCTCCCGCTCGGCAAGCGGTTTGCGGTAACGCTCGATTAAGTCATTCCACTGCACGACGATAGTGCTTCCCTTCTTTTCCTGTTGCTCTTCCCAGATTGACAAAAAGTCAAGGCAGGTGTGATCGATGTATCTGAGCATCTGCAAATGAAGATGAATTTCTTTCCCTGGGGAAATTTGCTCAAGGACTTTAGCAAGCTGAGGTAGCCGAATAAACGTCGCCACTCCCTCTAGATACACGTTAATCCGTTGGTTGTTTTCATCTGGAAGGACATGGATAGAGAGGTGGGAAACTTTGTAGATGAGCTTGATTGCTGACAGCACAAGACCGAGTAGCACGCCAAAGAGTAGGTCTTCAGCAAGAATTCCACCTAAAGTAGCAAAGTAGATGAACACGGGGATACGCCCGTATTGTTGCAGCTTGCGGATATTCTCAACTTTCACTAGCTTATAGCCTGTGACGACTAGAATTGCCGCGAGGCAGGAGGTGGGAATTAAATTTAGTAACGAAGGCGCAACGGCAACAAAAGCTAACAGCCACACGCCATGAAAAATCGCAGATACTCGGGTTTTAGCTCCTGCTTCCAAGTTCACAGAACTACGGGCAATCACACCTGTCATCGGTAGCGCTCCCAGCAAGCCACAAATCATGTTGCCAACGCCTTGGGCTACCAGTTCGCGGTCAAAATTAGTTTTTGAATCGTGCTGAAGTCTATCCACCGCTACAGCTGAGAGTAAGCTTTCTGCACTGGCGATGAAGGCGATCGCCATCGCTTCCATGAGCAATGATGGCTTCAAGAGACTGATCAAGTTCTCTAGCTTTGGGAAGTGAATCGTACTGACAAGATTATCGGGTACATTGACGTACTGAACAGGCAACTTCATCACAGTGGCGATCGCAGTTACGATCACAACAGCAACAAGGGAGCCTGGGAGCAATCTTAATCTTTTTGGCTTGAACTTATTCCACACGAGGAGCGTGACAATGGTAATTAGACCGACAATGCCTGCAATGAGATGGTTGCCGCCTTGAGGAGAAAAGATTACGTTGTAGAACTCGCTAGGAATAGAAAGTAGGTTATTGATTCCGTGTGCCTTGGGCTTGCTGTCAAACATGACATGGAATTGAGAAGCAAAGATCAGTACGCCTATGCCTGCTAACATTCCATAAATGACTGCTGGAGATATTGCTCGGAAAAGCTGTCCCAGCTTGAACACCCCTGCTAGTAACTGGAACAAACCCGCCAACAGAAGAATTGGTCCGAGAATTTCTATGCCATACTCGTGTACCAGTTCCCAGACTACGACGGCAAGCCCAGCCGCCGGTCCACTCACCTGTAATGGCGAGCCAGCAATAGGACCAACAATAATTCCGCCAACTATTCCTGTGATGATTCCCTGTTCTGGAGGAACTCCCGAAGCGAGCGCGATTCCCATACATAATGGCAACGCTACGAGAAACACAACTACCGAAGCAACTAAATCGTTTACAATAGACCTTTTATCTTTAATAAATTTGCTTGTCATTTTCTTCTTCTTTCCCAACGTCAGCATTTACCGCAACGCATCCGGGATTCAATGCGTTGTCGTTTGTCGATTAACTACTTTTTAGTCAACTTAAGAGTTCTAGCCGTCCACTATTCAAAGTTCAAAGAAGAATACTACAAATATTACATTTTTTCGTGTATGTAAGGGGAAATCCCCCTCCCATAATTTATTCATGTACTACAAACACTTTTTAGATTGATATTATCCTGATTGCCTGGGTTAATTTTTATGTTCAAGTATCTTCATGAATCTTAAATTAAGATTTGATGAGAAAAATTTCATGATCGCAACTTATAGCCCATGCCTCGGACTGTTTCAATATAATTTTGACCCAGTTTCTTCCGCAGGTAACCCACGCAGACATCAACCACATTGGAGCCGGGATCGTAGTCGTAGCCCCAAACTTGACTCAGTAGCTGTTCTCGGCTCAACACTTGCCCTCGATGACGCAAAAAAGTTTCGGCTAAGGTAAATTCTCGTGCTGATAACTTGACTGGGCGATCCCCGACTCGAAT
Source organism: uncultured Scytonema sp. (assembly GCA_937873135.1). Classification (GTDB taxonomy): domain Bacteria; phylum Cyanobacteriota; class Cyanobacteriia; order Cyanobacteriales; family Nostocaceae; genus Rhizonema. The sequence goes on from CALMVQ010000037.1 coordinate 67,421, forward strand.
TTGACGTGTCAGTAAGTCAAGCACAATATCACCCGATCTGAGAACCATTTCTTCCTGTCGTTTAGGCAAGCGGCGATCGCGCAACTGCACTCGTACCCGCGCCAGTAGTTCTTCAAACCGAAAAGGCTTTGTCACGTAGTCATCAGCCCCACCTTCTAATCCAGCAACTTTATCACGAACCTCGTCACGAGCGCTCAGGATGATGATTGGCAACTGTTCTCCTTGACCACGTAATTCTTCCAAAACTATCCAACCATCTTTGCCTGGGAGACCGATGTCTAAGATGAGGAGGTCAAAATTACCGCCTTGAGCCATGAGCAACGCCTCATGACCGTCTTTGGCAATTGTAGTTGTGAACCCCGACGCCCGTAGCCCTTTTTCCAAGAAAGCGGCTATGCGCGGTTCGTCTTCGGCGATTAAAATCTGGTCAGTCAAACAGAACCTCCAAAGTACCGTTTCGCAGAACTAAAAATTTAACATTGAAAATTTTACAAGCCTCGGTTTGTAGTCAGGGCTATAGACCTCAAAAACATCTCTAGTACAACAAGGCAAAAGTAAAAAGTAAAAAGTAAAAAGAAAGAACCTTATTTTGTAAGGGTTTTAACTATTTCAGATGGGTGGTTTATTTCCGCCGATCTGTACTAGCTAAAGTTCCTCTAAGAATCAATCATCATAAACCTCTCAGGCGTTGCCGTCTGGGAGTACTAGTGGTCTACCAAATTAATTTTGTGGTCTTATAGTTGATAAGTTAGGTGAGTGGAAATCAACATTACAGGCGTTACGAAACGTAAACACGCCGGAAACCTTGACGAGTGAAACATGACAGCTATAATCAATTACGGTGTCGGTCTACATCCATTATTTTCATGTACTACAGTGGATCGAGTGGAATGATAATCGTAAATGTAGAACCTTTACCCAGTTTGCTTTCAAGTTCTACCCGACCGCCATGGGCAGCCGCGATCGCTTGTACAATAGACAATCCCAACCCGGCTCCTTCGGAACGACGGTGACTGAGAGTTCCACGGGCAAAGCGCTCAAATATCCGCTTTCTGTCAGCAAGGGCAATACCAACACCTGTGTCACATACCCAAAAATAAGCGTTACTATTGTTAACATCTGAACCTATAGCAATGATATCTTGAGGACTCGTGTGCTGGGTAGCGTTCTGAGCCAAGTTCATCATTGCTTGAGTTAGTCGATGGCGATCAGCAACAATTCGCCCCGCACCTTTATTTACCAAACGCCAGTCTCGATCATCCAGGGCTAAGGCTTTGGTATACAGTTCTTCAGTCAGCGATCTTATATCCACTGTTTCTAGCGTTAAAAAATTGGGTTGTTCTGCCTTAGCTAGTAATAATAGGTCATCGACAAAGCGACTCATGCGATCAAGCTCATCAGTCACTAATTCCACTGTTTCACGTCTGTCTTGGGGATCGTCACCCAGCAGTTCCAAATGACCGCGAATAATTGTGATTGGCGTCCTCAGTTCGTGACTGGCATCGTTGATGAAGTTTCGTTGACTGGCGAAGGCAGTCTGAATACGATCTAACATATCGTTGAAGGTCATAGTGAGTTCGGCAATTTGGTCTACTCCCTGCACGGGGATACGTCCAGATAAGTCAGACTCACGAATCGAATGGGCTGTTTCACTCAGAAGGCGCAGGGGAGCCAATAATCGTCCAGCGACTATCCACGCCAGCACCGATGCTACAGATAGAACAGCTATTGTCACCTCGATAATCACAATAACCGCTTGGTTGACCTGTTGACGAGAGCTGCTACTTGAGTGAGCAATCACTAAGACACCGTTAGTCTTGCCTTTAATCAGTGGTACAGCTAGATATTGAATTATTTCACCCGAAGTCCAAGTCTTGCCGGACTCTTTGCGATCAAGTTTCTGCCAGCTTTCAAAAATAGAAGAATTTGGCTGTAGAGCAAGCGGAAGGTCTTCAGGGCTGGATTTATAGAATTTGTTATTTAATAGTGTAACAAAAAACGTATCCTCGTGGGGAATGTTGCGAGACAAAAATACATCAAAGATGGCACCGATATCATCCCCGAAGAGTTCAGCTGTATTGGGATTTCTTCCCTTGGTTAATCGTCTAAATTCTTCTAGCTCATGAGCGATAGATTTTTCAATTTGCGTTTCTAGTCGCAGAAGGAGAACCTCACGGATTGTCAGAATAGAGACTAATGTGGAGCAAGCCATTAGTACGACGTACCAAGCTAAGATGCGTGTGCGAACGCCAAAGAAGATTCTGCGCCATCCTGGAAATCGGTTTTTCTTTGTTAAGCTGTTTGTCACACATTTAAATTGCATACACAATCCGTGAGGGTTGTCCTTGATCATTGTCATTAGTCCTTTGTAACAAAAGACCAACGACTATACCGATTTTAGATTTTGATGAGAGACATCGGCCGGATGAAACACGAATGAGCAAATACGCCCGGAATATGCTTTTGGGGCAAGTTCCAGGCGTATAATAAAGAAAGTGCGATCGTGGATTGGGATTGAAGCTGTTGGGTGTCTTGACAACGTGGTTATCTACAATTCTTCATCATCTGATGTTTCTTCTAATCCAATTTCCCAAGGCGCACCTTTATCCGTTGGGGGAAAAAGCCGAATTTTGGCACTATGAGAAAATAGTTTTAACCTGTTAAGTAACTGGGTGGTAACATTGACGATATGCCAGTAACTTTCTATGTCATAGCAGAAAATCATCAGCGTTAGTGGGCTAGCATTCGTTTTGAAATACCAGTGACAATTCGATAACAAAACCCGTGAAATAGGACCACAGGCTTGATAAAATCGTTTACCAATGGCTTCAGCTAATTGCCTCTGTAGTAACTCATCAAGTAGTGTTACATTTACTGGAGGCATATCATCTGGAGGAAGGAAGCTTTTATTCATCTTAAGTTGCTTGGGATTGTTAGTTATTGGTTGTTAGCTATGAGCTACCAACTAGTCCCTTCATATCTAACGAAAGCACTTCTTGACCAGAGCCCTTCAAACTTTCCAGATTTTTTTTAAGATCCAACAGTGCGAGGAGCGATTGCTCCTCTCAAGTAATAGAAACTATAGTACGGAGGGACTGATACTTTTAATCCAGACAACTTTGGACATCTAAGATATCCTCGGACAGACTGAATACAACTTTTGACATTTCCGTATTTTTAATCTACATCTTATTATACAAAAGATGACAGGATTATTCCGGAAATGTCTTGGTTTTTATACTTCTAGTAATTGCTCCTCGAAACTTACCACGCAAGGGAAAAACGCGGTAGGGTGTCACAATAACTTTGTGGCTGAAATCATGACAGTAGAAGCGTGCCGCGCTCTTTTGTAATCTTCCATTGCGCCGTTGTAATCTTTTAATTTAGAACGGGCAATAGCTCGACTGATATAAATTTTAGCATTGGTAGGATTGACTCGTAGGTATTCAGTATAATCTTCAATTGCTCCAACGTAATCTTTTAGCTTACCGCGAACATCACCTCGGCTAACATAAGCTTCTATATCATTAGGATTAAGCCGTAAAGATTCGGTGTAATCTTTGATGGCTCCGTTGTAATCTTTCAATTGAGAACGAGCGTAGCCTCTGTTTATGTAAGCTTTGACGTTGTTAGGGTTCATCCGCAAACATTCTGTGTAATCTTCGATAGCTCCGTCGTAATCTCTCAATTGAGAACGGGTATCACCTCGACTGATATAGGACTAATATTTGATTTCTGAAAAAGCTCCGTACATTTGAAGAGTAG
>CALMVQ010000038.1 GCA_937873135.1 uncultured Scytonema sp.
GACGCTACGCGAAGGCGCTTCATTCTTATTAAAAAAGGAAAATACACATGTGTTTAGGAATTCCCGGTAAAATTATAGAGATAACAAACGCTCAGCATAAACTAGCTATTGTTGATATTGCTGGTGTGAAGCGTCAAATTAATATTGCTTGCATCGTTAACGAAGAGCATCCAGCCGAATCTTGTGTTGGTGATTGGGTACTAGTTCACGTCGGCTTTGCCATGAATCGAATTAACGAACAAGAAGCATTTGAAACCTTAAAAATATTACAGGAAATAGTTAATAGTTAATAATATATGAAATACGTTGATGAATTCCGCGAACCTGAAAAAGCTCAAGCTTTACTCCGCGAAATCTCAAAGTTGTGCCAACAGCTAAAAAAGCCGATCAAAATAATGGAAGTATGCGGCGGCCATACTCATTCTATCTTCAAGTATGGCATTGAAGAAGTTTTGCCGGATGTGATAGAACTTATTCATGGCCCTGGTTGCCCTGTGTGTGTGATGCCAAAGGGGAGGTTAGATGATGCGATCGCCATCTCTCAAAATGCCAACGTCATCTTTGCTACCTTTGGGGATGCGATGCGAGTTCCCGGTTCTCAAGGGAGCCTATTGCAAGCACGAGCAAAAGGTGCAGATATCCGTATGGTATACTCTCCTTTAGATAGCCTGCAAATTGCTAGAGAAAACCCTGACAAAGAAGTTGTCTTTTTCGCGTTGGGCTTTGAAACAACTGCACCTAGCACAGCTTTGACTATTTTGCAAGCAGAGGCTGAAAAAATTAACAATTTCAGTATGTTCTGTAATCACGTTCTTGTGATTCCCGCTCTTCAAGCACTGCTAGATAATCCCGATTTACAACTGGATGGCTTTGTTGGTCCAGGTCATGTCAGTATGGTGATTGGTACTGACCCTTATCAATTTATTTCCCAACAGTATCATAAACCCATAGTCGTTTCCGGATTTGAACCAATAGATATTTTCCAATCTATCTGGATGTTATTGCAGCAACTCGTAGATAATCGTTGTGAAGTCGAAAATCAGTACAGCAGACTGGTAGAGAAGACGGGAAATTATCAGGCGATCGCAGCCATAAACAAAGTTTTTGCCATCCGAGAGAATTTTGATTGGCGTGGCTTGGGTGATATTCCCGATTCCGGGTTAAAAATTCGTCCTGAGTATGCCCAATTTGACGCCGAGCAAAAATTTAGCGTTCCGAATCTCAAAGTTGCTGATCATAAAGCTTGTCAATGTGGTGAAATCCTCAAAGGTGTCTTAAAGCCTTGGCAATGCAAAGTCTTTGGTACAGCTTGCACCCCAGAATCACCTATCGGTAGTTGTATGGTATCTTCCGAAGGTGCTTGTGCAGCTTACTATAAGTACAGTCGCCTTTCTAAGGCTTTAGTACTGCAGTAGTAAAACCATGAACGAACAACCCGTGTTAGGCAATGTGAGTCCAATTATTCCGGCTGGTGATGATATAGAAAAAGCGATCGCCTTCTATGAACAACAGCTTGGCTTTACAACCATCCATAAGGAAGGCAATCCTCTGAAGATGGCAATTGTCAAACGCGACTCCACAGAAATCTTTCTACTTAAAAATGATGATAAACACGTTGCTGAAGGGACGACTCTTCGCATCCACGTTACTCATATTGAGCAACTTTACGAGGAGTTTCAGGCAAAAGGCGGAGAGATAATTCATCCCAATCGTCAACTTGAGACAAAGCCTTGGGGGATGAAAGAATTTGAAATTCTCGATCCAGCAGGTGTTTGCATTACATTCTATGAACCTGCAAATTTGTAGAAGCTGAAGCGGCATACAAAATGAACATTTTTTCGACTGACTCAGTACAAAATCCCTTCTTCCAAAAAACTCGCCGTCGTCGTAGTATACAAGATACCCACATTACTCTCGCGCATGGAAGTGGTGGTAAAGCGATGCGCGATTTAATTGAGAGTATTTTTGTCAATACTTTTGATAATCCAATTCTTTCCCAATTGGAAGACCAAGCAACTTTCAACTTAGCAACATTGTTACAATACGGAGATAGGCTGGCTTTTAGTACAGATTCTTATGTTGTCGATCCGTTATTTTTTCCAGGTGGTGATATCGGAGAATTAGCCGTCAACGGCACAGTTAATGATTTAGCAGTCAGTGGTGCCAAACCATTGTATCTTAGTTGTAGCGTAATTTTAGAAGAAGGGCTAGCAGTGGAGACGTTACAGCGGGTTGCGGAAAGTATGCAACGCGCTGCTAAAAAAGCAGGTGTACAAATTGTTACAGGCGACACAAAAGTTGTACATCGCGGTGCCGTCGATAAACTATTTATTAATACTACTGGGATTGGCGTAATTCCTACAGGAGTCAATATTTCCGCCCATAATATTCTACCAGGAGATGCCATCATTATTAATGGTGAATTAGGCAATCATGGCACAGCAATTTTAATAGCCCGTGGGGAACTAGCATTAGAAACAGATATTGAAAGTGATTGTCAACCGTTAAATGGTTTAGTTGATACCATTCTCAATATTTGTCCCCAAGTGCATGCGATGCGGGATGCAACACGCGGTGGTTTAGCCACAGTTTTAAATGAATTTGCCCAGAGCGCTCAAGTCGGAATTCGCCTTTATGAGCAATCTATCCCAACTCGCCAAGAGGTGAAAGGAGTTTGCGAAATTCTCGGTTTAGATCCCTTGTATCTAGCAAACGAAGGAAAATTAGTCGTCGTCGTAGAAAGCAAGAATGCTGAAACTGTTTTATCTGCCATGAAATCTCACCCAGCAGGTAAAGATGCTTGTCTTGTTGGCGAAGTCATACCCTCTCCTCCCGGTATTGTATTCTTACAAACGACCTTCGGTACTGAACGCATCATCGATATGCTTGTCGGAGAACAGTTACCAAGAATTTGTTAATGATAAATATTATCAAATAAGACTGATAGTTTTCACGAATCCTCCATTGGAGCGCTAGATCTTTGGTAAGTTTTGTAGAAGTGCGATCGCATTACAAGCGTTGTCCCCCATTATACGCTAGGAACGCATCCTTACCTCACTCTCCCCAGCCCGAACCATGATTGTGCGAACTAGTGAGCCAAAAATGCGCCATCCTACTAAGCTCAAGCTAGCGAGCCGTGTCGCCATTAGCAAGTCTTCCAATCGCACTTGTACAATTCCATCAAATACTAAAGCATTCCCAATTACATCTAATGGATCATTTGGGAGGGGTGGAAGATACATACGTTGCGTAGAGCTAAACTTCAGTAGTTCCCCAAGCACTTGTTTAGCATAGTGATCATCCTTTTTAATTGGTTGTACACGTAGTAGTGCTGCGTATTCACGACGTTTCGGGACTAAGTCGCATGTAGAGGTAACTACTGCAAACTTGATTCCAGTAATGCGATGTCCTAAAAAGTAAGCAGTGTCCGTACTGACAATATCGCCTTGTAAAAGGATGAAGGGATCTTCATTATGAGCGATCAGCCCTCTAGCAAGCACGTCTTGGTAGATGATAGGTTCACGTACAATAGCCCCCTTCTCGTTAAATACACGTTGACGTTGATTTGTTTTGCCAAGGTTCATGGCAAACTTTTGGATAATCTTGAGGGCATTGTCATCGTGAGAAAGAGTCTGTAAATGCGCCTCAAGTTCCGTTAAATTCCCAGGTACATTAGATTCTTTTGCTGTAGTCAATCGCCATTACTCCCCCAAGGTTGCGTTGTGAGCATCAAACGGACGATGAATCCGATGTGGATCGATATCTACTTCATCATCTGAATCTATCTCAATATCTTCGGGAAGCAGAGGCTCGAAGCTATCACGAGTGGGAAGCTCAGGTAAGCTACCCAACATTGTGACAGTCTCAACCAGCAAGTTGAGGCTGTCGGCGTCAGGATGTTTCTGCACAACCCGAGCAGTATGCAATAGTACACGTAATCCCCTACGCAGGCGATCTACATCACGAGCCAAGCCAAGCAGCTCTTGGAAGTCATGTTCTTCAAGAATGCGATACTGCCCAGTTTTAGTTTGCAGAATAGCAACTTTACCATCTTTGAGAGACAAGAGAGCTTTTGCGCCTTCTGTGCGGAATTTCTCAAATGATAACCAAATAGGACCGCTCTGTAAATTAAGTGATGTCGAGTCTTCTGTTGAAAGTGGCATATATATTACCTCCACTTTAAATCTTAATGCAAATCGTTGGAAAAACGTTGGAATTTTGGCAAAAAAATAATCTTTTAGTTCCTCTCGACTACTTTTGTGATGGGATGCGCCTTATGATTTTCGGTCAAATTTATTGCCGGATTTTTCGCTCTTGTTTTCGCCTGCCTTATTGATGCGATCGCCTACAGGCAACGGCACACATCCATATCACCACCAAGTAGGGGCAGGTTTTACCTAGATTTCTGGTTACATCGAATATGCTCTAAAACCTGCCCCTACTCTTGTTTTCGCAGGCGATCGCCTGCAGGCAAGGGCACACATCCGTATCGCCACCAAGTAGGGGCAGGTTTTACCTAGATCTCTGGTTACATCGAATATGCTCTAAAACCTGCCCCTACACATCAATGTGAAAACTGCTATATAGACACTCACCCCATTAGTGCATAAGTCAAATTCGCTTTCACCTATACTAAATAAATGCAACCGTTTCTTACATAGTCCCCTTTCGGTTAGGGGCAGGTTTTACCTAGATCTCTGGTTACATCGAATATGCTCTAAAACCTGCCCCTACTTTTACCCTGGTTCTATGGACTCTCCCCAACCAACTCATGATCACAACTCACATGTCAAAACAATTTTAATCTTGGCAGCCAATCCAGAAAGCACATCCAGATTACAATTAGACAAAGAAGTCCGAGAAATTGATGAAGGGTTGAGAAGAGCCTCTAAACGTGAGCAGTTCAAGTTAGAGCAGAAATGGGCAGTACGTCAGCGTGATTTCTACCGAGCAATCTTAGATTACCAACCCCAGATTGTTCACTTCAGTGGGCATGGTACAGGGCTTGATGGCATCATCTTAGAAAACGAAGCGGATGAGCCAGCGTTTGTGAATGCAGATGCATTGGCAAGTCTGTTTAAATTATTTGCTACCAAGGGAGTTGAGTGCGTACTTCTCAATGCTTGTTATAGTGAAGTACAAGCAAAAGCCATCAGCCAATACGTCAATTATGTGATTGGCATGAACCAAACAATTGGGGATAAAGCAGCGATCGCATTTTCTGTAGCATTTTACGATGCCTTAGCCGCAGGAGAACAGATGGAGTTTGCTTATGAATTAGCTTGCTCGCAATTAATCAGTTATTCAGAGCAGCAAACTCCAATTCTGTTAAAAAAAGACCAAATTGGTATCATCCAGCCATTATTTGACGTTATTCCTCCCAATCCATATCTTGGATTAGCTGCATTCACCGAAGCTGATGCCGCATTCTTTTTTGGACGAGAAATCTTTGTCAATGGTTTGGTTGAAGCAGTTAATAAACAGCCCTTAGTGGGAGTCATTGGCCCTAGTGGCAGTGGGAAATCCTCTGTAGTGTATGCCGGGTTGTTTCCCCAACTACGAATGACTGGGAATTGGCTAATTGAATCATTTCGTCCTGGTAATAAACCATTTTATCAGATAGCATCTGTTTTAGTGCGTTTATTAGAACCAGTTGTTGGAGAAACGGCACAACTGCGAGAAACTGTGGGATTAGCAGCAGATATGGAACTTGGGAGAATCACTTTAGAGCAGGTGATATCTCGGCTTCATGAACGCCACCCTAATAAACATTTGTTGCTATTTGCCGATCAGTTTGAAGAACTTTACACCCTCTGTCAGAATAAAGAAGTGATAGAGCGTTTTGTTGATGCCCTGTTGGCAGCGATTAACCTAAACAACTTCACACTCGTCTTCACTTTAAGGGCTGACTTTTACAACTTTGTCCTTGCCTACCGTCCATTCCGTGATGCCTTGCAGCAGTTTACACCTCAACTCCTCAGTTCAATGAATCGCGACGAGTGCAAGAGAGCAATTGAGCAACCAGCCCACAAAATAGAAGTTTATTTAGAAGCACAATTAACACAACGAATCTTAGATGATGTCGGCAATGAGCCAGGGAATCTCCCATTGCTAGAATTTGCCCTCACCCGACTTTGGGAGAAGCAGCAAAAGCGCTTATTAACTCATCAAGCTTATGACGAGATTGGAGGTGTGAAAAAAGCCTTAGCGAATCACGCCGAGCAAGTTTATCAGCAGCTGAGCGAAGCACAACAAAAACTTGTCCCACGAATTTTTGTACAATTAGTACGCCCAGGAGAAGGCACAGAAGACACTCGCCGCATCGCCACCCGTGCAGAAGTTAGAGAAGAAAACTGGGGATTAGTGAGTTATTTAGCAGGATACCCAGCCCGTTTGGTTGTTACCGGGCGTGATGAGAAATCTGGGGAAGATACAGTAGAAGTTGTCCATGAAGCCCTCATCCGCGAGTGGCTGACTTTGCGAGAGTGGATGAACGCTAACCGTCAGTTTCGCCTTTGGCAAGAGGGGTTGAAGGTAAGAGTGCTGGAGTGGAGGAATAGTAAGCATGACTCTGGGGCATTGTTACGGGGTGTGCCATTGGGTGTAGCGGAAGAATGGTTGCACAAGCGATCGCTTGAAATGACACCCTCTGAGCGAGATTTTATTAGTGCTAGTGTACAAGAGCGTTCCAGAGAGCAGGAGAAACTGGCTAAAGAGCAGTTGGAACAAGAGCGTAGGCAGCGACGGATCAGAAATGGATTAATTAGCGGTTTAGTTATTGTTCTAATTTTATTAGGAATTACTTTCTGGCAATGGCGGCGAGCAGAAGAACAGCAAGTTCATGCAGGGAATGAAGAGATTTTAGCTCAAAGTGTCACCACAGAAAATCTTTTTACCTCAGGTCAACAACTAGATGCTTTATTATATGGCTTGAAAGCAGGGAAAAATTTGAAAAAATATGGTGATGCTGTAGATGCAGGTAATCGTACAAAGGCAATTGCTGATTTACGACAGGTAGTTTATGGATTAACTGAACACAACCGATTGGAGGGGCATAGCAGTGTAGTCAATAGTGTGGTGTACAGCCC
>CALMVQ010000039.1 GCA_937873135.1 uncultured Scytonema sp.
GGGTTGGGGTTGGGGATTGATTTGGACCGCAGGCTGCATCGGAAATGTACCTTGTTTGAAAGCAAAGTAGCAATCAATCATGAAATAAAGTGTCTCCAGGTAGCTTTTACCTAATTGTTGTGATTCGGTAAAGATCCGCTCACGGTAGCTATCCTTGATCCGAATTTTTTCTGGGGTTTTGTCTTGCTGAGAAACCATGCTACACCCCGACAGGAACTTCATTGACATTGGTAGCAGAATTCAGGGTTTTAGCCATTTGCAATAGTCCTGATGAATTAGCCTCTACAGGGTTAGAGAGAATTTGAAAATCGTTTTTTTCTAGCAGCTTCTTAAAACCAGGTAGCAAGCAACCGCCACCAATAGCCCAGATTTCATCTCCTTGGTGTTTAGCATCTAGGGCAAGATTGACAGGCTTTTTCAGATAGCCGTCATACCACTCTTTGAGACAAGCAGTGTAAACATCTTTAATGTCAATGTCACGGCTGTATTTGGTATGCCCCATCTCTAGGCAAAACCGAATTTTTGATAAGTCCCCAAGCTTCCCACCGTTAAGATGTTTCATCTTCTTGGCAATCTCACCAATGAGTACCTCCACACCAAAAGCGTATGGGGTGTGTACTTCTCTTTTCCCTAAGTTATAACGAGAATAGAGCGTTGTACCATTCCCAAAATCTAGCACGGTTAACTTCTTCGGGAGTTGTTGTCCAAACAGAGCGCCCATACCTTCAGGTACAACTTTCAAGACTTCTACCTTCACATCAGATAGCTTCCCAGCGAGCATTGGTTTATATTCCCCATTAAGTACTTGACACAAGTCTGGTGCTAAACCAACATCATGCAAGCTGACAACTAGCTTTAAGTGCCAAGTTTTACGATATGGTAGATGGGCTAACGCGCCCAATAAAGTGATCAGGGCGTTGTTAACTTTATTAACGTTGCTGTCAGTATTGCGCTCAAAGTAGTACCCGGTACGAAAAGCAGACTCACCTACAGTGTAGGCATTACCGTTAAAAACCACGCGCCCCGGTACATCTTCCATGTCTTCTCGTGAGATATAACTTGGAATTCTCACCACATCGAACCCATCTACTAACAGCTTGACGCTGCCGTATCCGTTGTCAAATCCAGCACAGAAAATCTTTTGATTGGGATGAATACTTTTAGAACTCATGGGGGTCAGGTGGGGTACAAGACACAATTTATTTAATATACCCTAAGTGTGTCCCATTTATACCCTATTTGGGAGTTATTTTTTGACGTGATTTTAGAAATACTTTGGGGTATATATAGCCCCCACTTGTTATCTAAATTTGGCTGTAATGCTTTAATTGTCTTGCTTTTTTAAAGTCTAACACAATTTTAGAGCGATGGGGGGAAATAGCTTTTAACAAAACTTTACAATTAGTTCGTAGTTGTGACCGAGAACTTTCGTAAGGCTTGTGCCTAACTACAAGGCTAATGGTTGAACTCTTGGGTGGATAGGGGTGTCCCTTCTTTAAGACTCATAGATGACTCCTTACCCGACACACTGACAAGGCTTCCGGACACCCATGAAGGACGTTAAAGGCAGAAAGCTTTTCGCCTTTCTGTCTTTAACTGGTGGGCTTCCGCCTTCTAAATTACTGTGACTCGCTCAAGCCGTCACTTGGTTAGACTGGTTTAAATAATCGTGCAATTGCAAGTATTGCAGGCAGCATAGAATCTGCTCCGGCTCCTCGTTTGAGGGACACTTCCAACTCTTGCAGTAATGTTACAGCTTGAACGAGAGCTTTAATAGATATCGTAGTTACTTCTTTTTTGAGAAAGTAAACTCGCTTTGGATTGGTAATTTGACAAACTTTGGCTATTTCATTGTCAAGCTTAACTCCGTTTATGATCGCTGCTTTAACCCAAAGCCATGTTCGGAATTGGGTGGAGAGTGTTGCACAAATCACAAGTGGAAACTCAGCATTTTTTAGAAGTTCATCAAGCAGGGTCATCGCCTTTCTGGGATTGTTTTCTCGCATAGCTTGAGCTAACTGAAGGCTGTTTTGAGTTTGTGACAGAACCAGAGCCTGCACTTCGGTATTAGTAAGACGGCGATCTGACCCATAGATAGCGAGCTTCTGCAATTCCGATTCTGCACGGGCTGAATCATTACCAATAGCTAAAGCCAAATAGTCAATTGTGTTGTTGTTGAGCTGCAGCTTCATGGACTTAGCTTGTGTCGAGATTGACTGGACAATGAGATCTGTCCGCCACGGTGGAATCTGCATAAATTCCAAGAGTTTACCCTGTGAAATCAAGAATTTGGCAACCTTCAGCCGCTTGTCTAATGACGGTGCAACAAACACCAAGTGGGAGTTAGTAGGTATTTGTGGGATACGGCTTAAAGTTTTCAGCATCTTGTCGTCAAATTGCTTGAAGTTGCAATCCTCGACGACAATTAGCTTCGCTTTTAATGTACCAAATGCGGTTGTCAAAGCACAGTCAATAGCATCGCTGAGGGATGATTGAGGAAATCGGTGGTAGTTAAAGGTTGTCCACGCCGGATCGAGAGCGCTTTTGAAAGACGTAAGTTTTTTCTGGATGGCGTATCGATCATCGCCAATTAGCAATGTAATTATCACCTGCGCTCCTTAATGGATACAGTCACTCTTGCTCCCGTAGCTTTCTGGAACATTCTCTCCACCTTCAAAGTGTTGGAATTAAATTTGTCGAAATATTTAGCTTCCACTGTTATGACAGCAAATCCATTCTTCAATTCCACAAGTTCAGCGTGCGTTAGCAAGGAACGATTATTAGGCGTTGCCGACTCTAAGACTTTGTTCCAAATGGCACTAAGATTACTCCTTGGAGCTTTCAGCTGAGATTTTCCCAAAGGATTCGATGCAGTCATTGAGCCGTTGCTGTTGTTTGAGTTGTGGCTATGCTCAGAGCGCGTTGTCACCAGTCCTAGCAAGCAGACTTCCAGCCAAAGGTGAGGTTGGGCTGCATTACGGAGTTGGTTTTCTGATCTTTGTAACTGAGTCAGCCCTGTACTGACTGCCTCATAGTCCCAAGGAGTCGCCAGCTGTTTCAGTTGGGAGTAGGCGATCGCTCCGGTAATTAAGTCTTGGCTTTTTGGGGAAGCCATAACAATAAGCAAGTCACGGTAAATGGTGAGCAAATTGCTCAAAATCAGTTTGGGTGTTTTACCGTTGTCTAGGAGCGAGCGAGATAATTGCAACAGCCCAAATATATTGCCTTTTTCGATAGCCTGAAGGATAGCCACCAAATCCGATTCGGCCACATTTCCTGAAAGTTCAAAAACATGGTTTTTAGTAATTTCAACTCCCAAGAGACTCAACTGATCCAATAGCTGCAAAGCATCTCTCAATCCACCGTCAGCGGTGCGTGCTAGAGCAACTAGGGCTTCATCAGTAATGGCAATAGATTCAAGTTGGGCAACAAAGCGAAGTTGCTCCACGATGGCGGTAATAGACAAAGCACGGAAGTTGAACACCTGGCATCGACTTGTAATCGTCAGCAAGACTTTGTGTGGTTCCGTTGTGCAGAAAATGAATATTACGTGGGCAGGTGGTTCCTCAATGCACTTGAGAAGCGCATTCTGGGACTGGGCTGTAAGTTGATGACACTCATCAAGGATAAAAATCCGATAGCGCCCTACCGCTGGGGCAAAGCTGCTGCGCTCAATCAGACTGCGGGCATCATCAACTCCGTTATTGCTTGCTGCGTCAATCTCAGCAACATCCAAGCTTGTACTTTTATCAATCGAGCGGCACGACTGACACTTACCGCAAGGATGGACAGTAGGTTTAGAGCTTGTGATACAGTTCAGTGATTTCGCAAACATTCGGGCTGTCGAGGTTTTACCCGTTCCTCTAGGTCCTGTGAACAGGTAAGCCGGGGCAATTTTGTCCCCTTGAAGCGCGTTGATGAGAGTTTTCTGAACATACTCCTGACCCGTCAACTCGTTTAAGGTACGTGGACGGTACTTGAGGTGCAAAGCTGTATGCATTTTTGTGATAGTTGAAATTTCTGGTTATCCCCCCAGATAGGGGGGTTCGGATAAGCAGGGGAGGCAGGGGAAGCAGGGGAGGAAAGAGTTATTGGACAATTAGTTCAAACCCCCCCTGCCTCTCCACTTCCCCTGCTCAAGAACAGCAAGCCTCAACGGATAAATTCCCTAACCGAACTGTATTGCCCCACACCCTGTTTCTAGTCAATTCCCAAGCGGAGATAGGCTCAACAAAACCAGCTAGGAGTACCGAATTCAGTGATGGGAGGAATGGTGAGGAGATTGCGCCACGTCCGCCGACCATATCTTTGGCGTAGCCAGAGGAGGAAGGGGGACAGTGGCGCAATCTCCCTTCTCTTATCGGGAAACACATAATTTAGAACTCCTTTGAAGTAAACGGACATTTTTAGGATTGAACTGCCCAAGTCGTGACCAGTTATGGTCGTAGATGGAAACGTTTTTGGTTTTGGTGGTGTTAGTAAAGCCACCAATCCAACCACGAATAACACCACCTTTTTGAGAAGCTTCGACATAATCACCAGAACGAAACTTGAACGGTGTAATCGTTCCGCCAAAGCGCTTGAGAATGCCACCCTTGCTATAGTTCTCTTGGTACAACTTGCGCCGGAATAACTTAGGACGGGTTAACACAATAAATGGTGCAGGTGTTACCTTGCATTCCCCAATCCATTCACGACCGTGGGTGTTTGCAGTGCGAAAAGCCTTGTACTCTATGAACGACTGAGCCGCTATTGCAATGGCATCATTAGCATGAGTCTCTGGTGTTTGCTTTGATTTATCTTTGCAGTCTTTGACCAACCCTAAGCGCTCACGATACTTACCTGTATCCATTGAATCCACCTCAGTAATGGGGGCGATTTTTGAGGCTTGCGCTCTAAACCATTCCTGACCAACTGTAACGGGCGAAATTCCTTGACCGTTAAACTTGCTATTACCACCACAAGATTCATCCCTGATTTCTGTAATAGGCAGCAGTTTCGCCATAAAAGCCAGTACTCGCAGTTCCATCTGTCGATTGGCTTTAATGGAAGGGGGAACCTTGTTTCCTCTACGGTTAGCAAAGCGCTTCTGTCTATGGTTCCGTTCCTTAAATGGTTTAGAACGGTTTATTCTTTGACCTCGACGTGTGCGCCGCAACTCTGCTCTTTTGTCCATCTTGCCTATTATCGATTGGCGGTCTAGTTTTTTCTTTTTGGACTTGTAGAATCCTGGTAACACAAGATGAAATATGGTGATGCTTGCTAGTTTGGTTTGAAAAGCGATACCTGTAAACGCCTTTCCTCTGTCTGTCCCAGCAACTATCGGTTGTGTTTCGTAGCCGGATGGTTTTTGGGTAAGCTGCACGTAGAACACACCTAGTTTGTTGCGTTTTCCAATTGCTTTACCCGATGCCATCCACTTACGGGCACGCGCTGGTGTAGTGGGCATTAGTGGCTTGCCCTCTGGGTCTAAAACTGGTACTCGTGTTGTTTTGTTCATGGAGATAATCCAATCGCTTGTTCTTGAACTAATGTTCGTCCCTTCGGGCAATTTAGCAAGCTTGTCTCCCATTCACGACTGGGCAACACAGAGATCCGAACTAGGGAAATATCCGGAATTGTGACCTTACTAAATCTCAGAACTTGGTAAATGAGTACAGCGACTCTCCCAAGTGCCCTAACCAACTCTTACGCTGCGTACCGTGAGCCTAGCCTAAACTAGGTTTTCCGCAAGCCTACACTTCCCTCCCTTGTAAGTGTAGGTAGTTGACTGGCATTAATAAATACTTCACGTCCATCAGCACATGCGGCTTGTCCCGATTGCCCTCGGGAACCAAAATTGCTGCACCCTCGGATGAAGTCAGTTGCATTTGTACTTTAGAGCAACTCAAAGCTTTCACTGCGTCCAGCAGATACTTTATATTGAAGCAGATGTGTAAACTTTCTCCGGAAATACAGGCTGGGATCAACTCCTCTCCTTCGCCAAAATCTCGCGCCATGAAGAGCGAAAGTTGTTGAGCTTCACTATTGAAGTAGAGCTTGACTGTCTTTTCCTTCTTGTCAGCGAGTACGGCAATCCGTTCTAAAGCTTTTACTAAGGGTGCTTTTTCAAGTGTTACTTGGTGCTTAAAGTCGTGTGTCAAGAGTTCGGGGTAAGCTGGGTACTCCCCTTCTAGGCAACGGCTGACCAGACGTTGTTTTCCCCAATGAAAAGCGACGATTTCTTCTTCTTTCTTGTAATACAGAGCTACAGGATCGGGAGAAGTACGCATTTCTAAAATACGTTCTAATTCCCGCAAGGCTTTGGCGGGTACAGTGAATGATAGTGAGGTATCATCAGTCTTGTCGGAGTGTTTCTTCTTACCCTCGATGCCTTGAGTTGGTGCTTGTAGGACTGCTAACCGATGACCATCTGTAGCAGCAAACTCTAAAGTATCTTGGTCTAGTTTCAAATGGACACCTGTTAAAATTAGTTTGGTTTCGTCACTGGTAGTAGCAAATAAGCATCCTCGCAATCCTTCTTTAAGAGTTTCTGCTGGTAGGTAGATAGCTTGTTGTGCTGTTATTACAGGAAGGCGCGGAAATTCCTCCGCACTAAGACCCCTCACTTGATAACGTCCTGAATCAGCAGTTAGTGTGGCAATTAAAGATGTTTCGGATTCTTCTGATTGGTCTGCTTTTATTGCTTGGTTCTTTAGGGTGATATCGCCCTGAGGGAAGCGTTCAACAATATTACTCAAAATTTCAACTGGGATAGTAATTTCTCCTTCTCTTCGGACTTGGGCATCAAAGCTGGTTTGAATTCCCAGGCTGAGGTCAAACACGGTTAGATGCACTTGCTGGGATTTTTTATCAGCAACCAGAAGAACATTGGCTAGTATTGGATGTGTTGGGCGTTGCGGAACGGCATGACTCAGATCTTGCACCAAGGTCTTATTGCGAAAATCAAAGCCCAAAAAGCTTATGGTGTCGTTAGTTGGACTATGCCCATCTACCTCTTATTGAGAAGGTGCAAGATCTGAGATGACTGACCAAAGACAAATTTGTACTGAGGTCATTTTGACGGCAAATTATTTGTATCCCTGGTGTTTTTACTAATGGTTGCTCATTAGTTTCAGTCTGTGGCTGAATTGGTGTTTCAACTTGCTTCGAGGTTTTTGAACGTTGCTTTTTTAATGTTGTAGGCATTTTTTTATGTCAGAATAGCTGACATAATGCTGCGTAAGCAGCTTGCAAAAAAAAGAAATGGCGATACGGATGTGCGCCGTGGCCGCAGGCATCGCACGGGAGCGTTTGTCCTATGCCCACTTGCCAATTATGGCAAGGTTGAAGCGAGAGCGATCGCCACATCAAAATCTCAATTAATTGGTGTTAATGAACAACGAAAACTCGACTGCGTGCGCGAGAAGAAGCAACATACCATAATTGATTGCACTCTCGAACTTTGTTGTTCAGGCTTAAGTCAAGTCCATCTATTCCCACTTCATCAAAAGTGCTGCCTTGACTATTATGCACGGTAAGCGCATAACAATTGCGGATATCAGCAAATACTTCAAGATGGTTATAGTAGGCTTTCCATAGTGAAGGATTCTTTTTAGCATTCCGCAACAACCTGGCATTATCTTTCTTATACTTTTTGGTATCATCTTCATGTAAGATGTATATTTGACGAATTGTTCCTTCATCCGTCGCTATTTTCAATTGCCAAGCTTTGTAACCAGCATATTTGTCTTCGCAAAAGTCTAATATGTCAATTTCTGTTGAAGTTGGTAGAATGATAGTTTTTCCATCAGGAGCCGTAACTGGATTTCTTGTGATTAGCCTTTCACCTACAATAAATCTGGGGGCGTTTTCTCCATAGATTTTCGCTCGTATCTTTGCATTGTAGTAATCCACTTTCTTGTTAGTCCAGCACAAAATCCGAAAGCAATCTGGGTTTTGAGCAAAATTTCTCAACACTTTTTTAAACGCATATCTCAACAAGGTATTCTCTTTTACCATGAATGCTCCATTAGTCTTATCAGGCAAATACCTTGAGAAAGGATTGAAAGTGTTTCGGCTTTTAACTGTTTTTCTACAAGCTGTGACAAATTCCAATAATGGGCTATCAGTCCCTTGGCGAACAACTTGAGTTAAAATCGCTTTATTGGGTACACTGAAGGAAAGCGATTTAACTTCGTTAACTGGAGGCAACTGGGCTGGATCGCCCATAAGAATTAGTTGCTTATTCGTAATTAATGACCGACTGATGCTTTCAGTAATCCAATACCAAAGCTCTTTATTGACCATACTGCATTCATCAAGGAAAACGAGGTCAAATAAACTGAGCATGGAAGGCGCAGTTTGTTCTAAAACCTTATCGCCTCCCCTTCTCACCAATCCTAGTCCCAAAAATTGATGAATTGTGAAGAAATCTACTCCGTAAATATTATTTTTTGATGCCATACGTTGCAACACTCTAACTGCTTTGTTTGTTGGTGCAGTCAGGGCAATTCTCTTTCCTTCACCAATAAGTATTTTGATTAATTGAAAAATGATAGTTGATTTTCCAGTTCCAGCATATCCAAGCAAAAGGAAAAGGTTTTTAGTGCTTCTCAGAAATTCACTCATCAACTCAAGAGCCTGAATTTGTTGAGTTGTGAGAGTAAACGAAGCAGTTTGTATGGTTTGAATCATTTCGGCTTTTCCACTATGTTTTTTATCAAAAACACAGCGTTAGCTGTTCTAACCTTCTCCACTGCAATTTGAATTTTCAATTTATAGCAATAGCTAAGCTGGATAAATTCGACAGTGTTGAAACATACCGTTCGTCAAAGCGAATTTATTCGTTTATTTCGTCAGTTCAAAGAGCAGTTCTTTGTAAAGTTGCAGGGGATAAAAACAGCTTTTCATCAACTCTTTATCTCCCCTGCTCAAGAACTGCTTATCCAAACTGTATTGACTTTGAACGTACTTCTACCTTCTTCTTAACAAGTAGATTGTTTGTGCTTTTATCTTAACCTGCTTTTTGTAACACCGATGAAATCACCTTGGCAGTATGAGTTGGTTGCTCTTTCAGTTGTGCTTTAATCTGTGATCGCAACCAGGATACGGGTGCATCCTTGCCACGTACTTTCTGAGCAATATTTAGCGCCTTGGCTATCTTGCGTGCTGGGCGGAGTTGTAGTTTTTCAATGTCAATAGTTTCTGGGATGGGTAAGGAAGCATTTTTGTAATGAGCCATTTCAATCACGTTAGGTTGTTGCTCGTTTTCATCTTCTGTAGGGCTGATGGTTTCGGTGAGCCATTCGAGTGTAGCAATGACAGGGGTGGATTCAATATGGTAAGTCTGTGCAGGGGAGGCAGGGGAAGCTTGGGAGCAAAGAGTTGGTGAAGAATTATTTATTTCCCCCCCTGCTGCTCTACTCCCCCTGCAAGCCTCTTTTGGTTCGTTTTGGCGATGCTCCACAGTTGACAGCATCCACGGATCGGGTATTAGTTCCATGTCAATCGGACAAAGTGGCTCTTTAGTTGGCAGGATCTCAAAGATTGAGAACTGACTTGGGCTGACGGCTTTTGGTTTCTGGTGCTGTATGGCAATGGATACGAATGTGATGAAGTCAAATGTGATGATGAAGATGAACGAGACTGCGATCGCGTTAAATAGCAGTGTTAAGAAATCTTGAGCGTTCATTGTGTAAATCCCTATGATCTATCTTGAGCATGTAGCGAGTGCTCAGTTTTCATGACTCATATCCCCGATAGGGGGTTTGTAGCTGTTCGTTAGTATAAAAAATAGCTCTTATACTATCCGTTTACTTCAGGGTGATCTGAGATTTCGTCTTACTGACGACAGCATAGGTGTTTCAGGCTTTTCCAAAATTACAATTGTGTTGTAAGGCGCATTCTTGAAGAAGTCTGTAACGCAGCATTATTAAGAGGTTGGAGCATTACCAGTAACGCTCCAACCCCCATGTACCTGTTCAAAAATCAAATAGCAGTCCGATAGTTCATTTGAACTATCCTAGACAAAGAAAACGGGAGATGAAAAATTGCCGAAAAAAGCTGCAATCCTTACTAAATATAGATTTTAGGAAGTTCGAGCAGATATCAAATGCAGGAGCGAACGCACTGTTTTTATTCATCCTAAATGCATAAAAAGCAAGTAGAAACACAGAGGAACACTTATAGAAAAATAAATTAGAGTAGAAAATAATTGTTCGCTTGACCCCAGACTTCAATATGGTTCGGATCAGAAATTTGCTCTTTTTAGCTTGCAGGGGTGCATTTTAGTTGGGGGCTGCTGCAGTACGGTTCGGATAAGCAGGGGAAGCAGGGGAAGCA
>CALMVQ010000040.1 GCA_937873135.1 uncultured Scytonema sp.
CCTGCCCCCCCTGCAAGCCTCAACAGATAAATTCGCACGCTCCGTACCGTATTGGGGGAGTAGCAAGGGAAGAAGAAGGAGAATTCTTGATATTATAGTAGTTTTCACATTGATAGACTACAGGAGGCGCGTAGGGGCAGGTTTTAGATGATATTGGATGTACCCAGAGATCTAGATAAAACCTGCCCTTACTGCAAAACGGTGGTCTATACATCTGAAAATCGCTCTTCTCGCGCATCCCCTACTCCCATCTCCCTACTCCCTAACTCTTTCAGATTTCGGGTTATCTAGCGCTACTTGTGGTTTTCATCTTGGATGCTGTAGTTGCTAAGACATTGACAGCCTGAAGAATTTCGTCTAAAGCTTTGTTGTTTAGACTCTCATCAGGAGTGGTTTCTGATAAGTAAGTTTCTACGAAAATCTCAACTCGGTTAATGATGATTTTGCTTTGCGAACGTAGTTTGTTAAGGTCCTTAGTGGACAAACCTTCCATCATTTTATGCTCCTTTCAATTGTGCGGTTGAACTCTATATCTTTAGTCAGTAATTCTCATTACGAGACGGTTCTCGCATCTCACTTTTTTAAGGCTAAGGCAGAGAACAGAAGGTATAAAAAAACATTTTTAAGACCTCTGTTCTTTATTCTGCCAAACCGAGAGAGGTGACAATTCCTAGTGCAGCGTGGTAAAAATAACTAGACAGTTTCAATATCTATTCTTCTCTCCTGTCTTTTGTCTTTGACTACGCTACTTAAGGCATATTACAGTAACTTGAAGCCGAAGTTATTCAGTGTTTCACGCAAGTCCTTGCATCCTTTTAAATAATCTAAAGTGGCAATACGCTCTGCTGATTTTTCAGACCAATCACTAGTAGCACTGACGTTTTGTTTGGAATTGAATTCTTTCATGATATCGTCGTAATGAGCGATCGCTTCAGCTTGTCCTGATAATTTATAGGTTTCCCGATGCAGTACAGCCGACTGGGGCAACCGTGGCTTAATCGCCGCTTTGCTCTCAGAATTTGGATAACCCACAGACAACCCAAATATAGGAAAGACAAAAGGTGGCAAATTTAATAGTGTTGCTACCTCTTGCGTGTTTTTGCGTATTGCGCCAACATATACAGTTCCCAAACCAATAGATTCTGCAGCTATAGCTGCATTTTGTGCTGCTACAGAAGCATCGACGACTCCTTTAATCAACAATTCTAAGTAATCTAGAGCAACATGAGGTAGTCCCTTATTCTCAGCAATATAAGCCAGACGACCTAAATCTGCTAACCAAACCAAAAATACAGGAGCCTGGTTCATGAATACTTGGTTATTCGCCAGCCTACACAATTCGGCTTTGCGCTCTTGATCTTCAACTGCTACGACACTCCAGGTTTGCATATTGGCTGAACTAGCAGCAGATTGAGCAGCAGCAATCAACCACTCTAGAGTTCCTGGCGCTAGAGGTTTAGATAAATAAGAGCGCACTGAACGGTGAGATAGTAGTGTCTCTAGAGAGTCATTCCAGTCAATGTCCCAATTGAAAGGAATCTCCCCATAGCGCGATTGCAGTAATTCTGTAGGATTAGTCTTAGTCATAGTCATAGTTTACTTTTGAACTCCATGCTTTTTTACAGTTTCAGAGAGAGTATCAACATCCCCGTTGCAAATTTATTTGGGTGCAAGACAACTCGTATCAGTCACAATTCTTCTCCACTGCTCAAAATAGGTCGAGCTCGGCATCGCTAGAATCCAACTGCTTCCCCTGCTGTTTTAGCAATTTTGGTTGGAGACTACGCAACAGGGAGCGCAGCACATCAGTTTTAGTGCGTTGAGACTGCTTGCAGTACTGCTCCAACAATTGCATCTCTTCTGGAGAAGATTGAAAGGTGATCCATCCTTGCTGTTTTCTCGGCATGATTATTTACCAAATATAGCAATCCTATATGAGTTGTGAAAATTGAAAGTCTTAGAATCCCAGTGAGCGCAGAAGTTATCGGGATTCTCGTTTTTCACGAATAATTTAGGACTACTATAGTTTAGTAAAAATATAACAGCAGTTGGTATAGTAGCGATCGCCAAACTGATACATAATTGTCATACTTTCCTCACCAACTTCACTTTTGATTCAAGTCTTTTGTGGTCAAACTGACTGTAATGTACTTTCCTTTTAATGAGTAAAATCACGGCGCGGCAGGTCTAAATTTAGTAGGTGTTTTGTGTTCACCCTTGAGGAACCAAATTTAGGAGTTCTTCAACCGTGAGACTGCGCTTAAATTGTACTGACTGATGCTTTACAGCATCCAGCACTGATTGAATTTGTGGCTGACTGAGCGTAATTCCATGTTCTTGTAGTACACTGAGTACCAGGTGCCGACCGGAATGTTTGCCTAGGACTAAGCGACGTTCCCAACCAACATCTTCCGGCGCGAACGGTTCGTAAGTACTCGGATTTTTCAATACACCGTGAGCATGAATGCCCGATTCATGTGCAAAAGTATTTTCACCGACGATCGCCTTCCAAGGAGGAACCGGCCAGTTGGCAGCTTTAGCAACTAACCGTGACAGTTCCAGCAACCTTTTTGTATCAATGCCCGTTTGAATGTTGTAGATGCATTTCAGTGCCATCACGATTTCTTCCAAAGCCGCATTGCCTGCCCTTTCGCCAATCCCGTTTACTGTGGTGTTGACTGATAGCGCTCCTGCTTCAATCCCAGCTAGCGAGTTCGCCATTGCCAATCCAAAGTCATTGTGCGTGTGCATTTCTATTGGAATGAATAGGTGATGCACAAGGGAGCGAACTTTACTGAAAGTGGTTAGAGGGTCGAGAATTCCTACAGTGTCACAGAAACGAAATCGGAAGGCTCCCCATTCTTGAGCAAAAAACGCTACATCTAATAGAAAAGATTCATCAGCTCTAGAGGAATCTTCTCCGCCAACGGAGACGGCTAAACCATGATCGCAGGCGAAATTTATCGCATCCCGTAGACGATCCAGAATCACCTGTCGCTGGCCTCCAAACTTTGCAGCAATCTGAATTTCCGAGACGGGAATAGAAATATGCACCCGTTCCAAACCACAATCTATAGAGGCTTTAATATCAGATAAATTAGCACGGTTCCAGCCAAGTAATTTAGCGTTTAATCCTAAACTAGCAATGATTCGGATTGACTCTGCTTCTTCAAGCCCCATTGCCGGAACGCCAATTTCTAGTTCCGGAACACCAATGGCATCAAGAAAGGTAGCGATCGCAATCTTTTCCTCAACGTTAAAAGCTACGCCTGCTGCTTGTTCGCCATCTCGCAAAGTCGTATCGTTAATTTGAATGGGATGTTTGTTCATAATCAAGTGATGATTCATCATCGACTTATTTGTTGTGTAATTTTCATTTGCTTGAGGCATACTGAGACTCCACCTTGAATATTTGCGACAACTTCCCCAATATTGCTGATGTCATAACCACCGAGAACCTCTAACTGCGATTGGACTAGCCGATGTCCCAAGGTACTGAGCAACTGCTGTATCGGTACTTCTTCCAAGTATTCTTTGATAATCACTCTCATCGGCTCGTGATCGATGCAGAGGGATAAATCCCAAACCAAACTCAGTAGCTACGAATGCCAAACTGACACCTGCATTCTTCATTCCTGAGACTACAGATAGAGCGACATCTTGATGGCTGTAGACGAGATTGTCAAATCCAATAACCGTGTGCAATGCGACTTGCTCCTCTTGGAACTTACGCTCTTCAAGCATACGACTACCGGAACCAGGTTTACGATTGATAATAGTTATTTCTAATTTCACCAAGTCGGTGACTGTTTTGATTCCCTTTGAGTTTCCTAGTGGGACTAAGAGTCCTTCCTCCCAAACCCCAAGAGTCATTAAAACTCCACTCCTACCACCTAAAGCTTTCCGCACAAAGGGAATGTTGTGTTCTCCAGTTTGCGAATCGTACAGGTGCATCCCGTTCCCAATCAGAGGATAGACCATCCATTGACCCCCAACCCGTGCTAGACTCACTCGCAATTCTTGCGATTGCTGTCCGCTTTCGACTGTGGTTAGAACTGCCTCAACTTGTGGTAAATCTTCCTCAAACCAGAATAAGTTCTCAACCTGGCAGCCAAGCGCTTTGGCTAAACGCAGTGACATAGCAATAGAAGGAGCATATTGTCCTGATTCTACACCACCAATACTCTGACTCTTTATGCCAGCGATATTAGCTAAATCCTGCTGACTCATGCCCAAGTGAGTTCTAATTGACTTCAGGTTATTACAAAGGTTCACGTCCAGCTTCATGAGGCTACATCTCTCCGTTACAAAAAGCTGCTGTGGACAAACTTAATCTGTCGGGGCGATACGGATGTGCGCCGAAGCCTGCGGGCATCGCGGCGGTTTAAGAGTGTTTATCGTTTCTGTTGGAAGACATGTTGATGCTTTATTTCGATTCCTCTAGCGCAAGTATAACATACACACAGCCAAAATCCTTGCTGTCTTGGATACTATTTGGCGATCGCGTTTTTATCAGATGCGAACCAAATTGCTCATCATACGACTTTAGATGAAAGGAAAGTTGCAAGGGAGCTAGCATTAATAGCGCTGCCACAATCCCACTTTGGAAAGCTCGTGGGATTGTGGCAGCACAACAGAAAAAAATGCGATTTTTAGTCCGAGTAAGGTAAGTCCCGATCTAGATGTCCATGGTTTTTTTTGGTTGGTACCGCTACCCACTGGAGTTCTAACCATAAGGAGGGGTTTTTTTCCTTTAATCTTGAAGCGGGATCGCGGATAATGCGTGTGGCGTTCATGCAAAGTGCGTCCGATATTCCCAGATCTATGGCAACACCTTTGAGAATGTCTTTGTAGGCATTGACTAAGACAAACAGCACATTGGGCGAATATACGGCAAAATGCTGAAAAAGTTTTGGTGGGTAGCCCCAGTAGAAGTTTACGATTTCGACGTGGCAGTACTGGAGCAACTCACCGAGTTTGGGACAGCGGCCCTTGGCTACGGTGATAAATTTTTGGACTAAAACCTCTTCGGTCAGCATTATAAGTTCTACTCCTTCAATGAGGTAGATAAATTGTGGCGTGGTTCATAAGGCCGATTTCTCAAATAGTAGTAAGAATTTTACGCAGTTTTTCCTGCTTTCTTGAGTAAGAGGTTGTCAATTGCTCCAGACACTTCGTTATCAGGGATAATCCTTACTGCATCGTCCTAGTCAAACAACCCAAACTTCACTAGCAGTTCCTCTAGCTGATCATTAGACATAGATTTCGGAATCACAAAATCTGTGTTGTCGTCAATTGCCATTGCCAGGTTGCGATAGTGCAGCGCCTGGGCACAATTAGGAGCATACTCAATTACCGTCTTGCGGTGGAACTCTGCTCGTTGCACCATGTTGTCTCTGGGTATGGTGTAGATAGTTTGAGTGCCTAATTTCTCTGCCAGAGCCTGGAGCAGATCGTTTTCTTGATCGACGTTGCGAGAGTTGCAGATCAATCCTCCCAGACGTATACCGCTTATAGAAGCATATTTCTGAATGCTTCGGCAGATGTTATTGACGGTATACATTGCCATAATTTCCCCAGAAGTGACGATGTAAATTTCTTGAGCTTTGCGTTCGCGAATAGGCATCACAAATCCACCGCACACCACATCATTTAGACCATCATAGAATGTGTAATCAAGTCTAACTGATTCATCATAGGCACCAAGTTGTTCCAGCAACCCAATGGATGTCAAGATGCCTCGACCTGTACATCCCACACCAGGCTCCGGGCCACCCGATTCCACACACAAAATCTTCCCCCATCCTTCTTGGCGGAAGTCTTCTAGATTCACTTCTTCTTCTTCTTTACGCAGCGTATCGAGTACAATTTTTTGGTGGAATCCGCCTAAAAGGAGTCGGGTAGAGTCCGCCTTCGAGTCACACCCCACAACCATCACCTTACGACCCATATCACTCAGTCCAGCCACTGTATTTTGAGTCGTTGTGGACTTACCAATTCCTCCTCTTCCATAAATAGCAATCTTCCGCATAAAAACCTCGGTAAAAAGTAAAAAGTAAAAAGTAAAAAGTAAAAAGAGAATCCCCATCATTAAAAT
>CALMVQ010000041.1 GCA_937873135.1 uncultured Scytonema sp.
TCCCTACCCCCTGCCCCCCGCCTCTTCTATGACGCCTAACTTGCACCCATCACAACTACATCATTATTTGCAGATGTCCCAACGAGCGAAGTTGGCATCGTGGGGCTGTTTGGTTGCCAGTATCCTACTACTATCTATTGGGGCATCGTTGAGAGGAGAGGCAAGGCAGTATAAGCCGTGGGTACTGAGTGCAAGCGTTACTAGTTTAGCCGTGGGAAGTAGTCAGCGTAAAACCGTTAAGCAGTTAGCTACTGTGCTAGGAGACATCGAGCGAGTGTCGCGGCTAAACTTCCAGTTTTGGGTAAGAGAAAAAACCAAGGCTACAGCACCTTTAATAGTTAACGTCCCTGCCCTAGGAGGTGATTGGCAACCAGATAACCTTATCACAGATCCAGTGGAGTACGTGAACCGAGTACAAAAACACGTTGCCCTGGTTGGTGGGACTGGCGACGGTAAGTCAACGCAAGCTCAATACTTCTCAACCCGCATCGGTGGTAAGGTCGTTGTCTACGATGTGGACAGTGGTAAAGGTGATTGGGCATGGGTGGAAACTGAAAGCCTGATTGGCGACGGCTCCCTGCCAGAGGTAAACGCAGCAATGGGTGAGGCTTTAGAACATCTTGAAAAAATGCGGGTGTATCGGAAGGAAGTTTCTAAGGATGTCCCGCAAGAGTTTTCCCGGTTCTACATTGCTGAAGAATTCCCGGTGCTTGCTGATTGCGACAATGCCCCACAGTGGATTAAGCAACATGCAAAGGTAGGACGCAAGCGTAAACAGTTCATCATGGTACTTGCTCAAAATGACACTGCGGCTAACTTTGCCTTAGAAGGTGACGCCGATATTCTAGATACTTGCTTTGTGCGTATCAGGTTAGGCAAGAAAGCGCAGGACTATGCCCGTACCTCACTTAAAAACACTCAGCTAGAACAATGGCTAAAAGCTGGCGGCAAGAAACGGTTTATGGTGGACGACTTGCCTTGTGAACTGGATCTGAGTATCTGGAATCCTGGGATAATCGCCACAAAACCCCTAACTCCTCCCACCGCTACCATAGAGGAGATTGAGGTAGAACCGCCACAGCCAGCACTCAATGAGTTTGAGCAATACATCACTACCTGGGGGCAACTGCATTCAGGGGAGGTATTGAAAGCTCGTACATTACAGCAATCAGCGCGGTTGTTTGAAGGGATGGCTCCAGAAGACATCAGGATTCTCTTTGCAGCAATGGCAGATAGGGGGATGGGTTCTGTAGTGGGGACTGGAGATCGCCTGGGATGGATGTGGGCGCAACCTGAGGAATAACGTCAAAAACCTGTCTACCACGGGTTAACAAACCGATAGTTGTCTTGCACTGCTCACTGAGTGCCCCGAGTGAGGGTGCTTTTTGTGACATTATACCGACATGATAAGACACTTATAAACATAACACACTACGCCTACAGAATCTACAATTTTTCAGCCACTCCCTCGGGGGTGTAGGTAGCTGTAATCCTTGTATTATGCTGGTTGTGGGCGATTGTAGGCGATTTGGAGAGGGGGGGGAAACTGCTCAAAAACCCTGAAAAAAAAGGATATTGGGCGTCTACAGCTTAATTTTTTTGTAATTCCTTGATGAATGCGTCAATGGCTTTGCCCGATGCGGACTGCCTACCCATTTTCAATTTATTGAGGACGAGATCGCGCACTGCCTCGTAATCTGGCTTTACCTGTTGCCTGGGAGATTTAGCCTGCTCTCTCAGGCGAGTCACTCCCCCAATGTTACAAGCAACTTCTCCTCAAATTCACGCCGCACCACGGCAAGCATCTCATTGAACTCAGGCATTAACTCAGACCTTAGCGCCGCTTTTAGTTCCTGAGGTTCCCAGTCCGTCTTACTATCTGTCTTACTAACTGTCTTACTAATTTGAACAACAGGAATCTCAATACTGCCATCGGATAAAGCTTGAATTCCAGCAGAGATGATGTCCATCAGTGTCTTACTGCGGTCACACCCATTTTTGTTGTCTGCTGGGTAGCGTTGCCGTCCAACCTGGTCTATCGCCTCTATTAGGTCATTGGGGCAACGGAAATTAAGCATTGTTTTATCAGCCGTCATAGCGTCCTACCTTTTGTCTTACATGTAAGACTATATTAGCATTTGCGTCTTACGAAAACTAGCATGTGTAAGACATATAAGGAATTTGTATGACACGCAGTAAGACAGATAAATGATTCTGTCTTACATATTTTGCTTTTTTGTAAGACTAATGCCTGGTTATGTAAGACAGTAAGGTAAGACATCTGAAATCTTTAGAGCGATCGCCCCCAAACCAAAAATGTGGAGATATGTAAGACCTATTTTTAATTAAGTCTTACGTATCTCGCTTATGTAAGACACAGAAGGAAGACACCTGAAATCTTGAGAGCGATCGCTATGCGAGTGCAGTTTCACTGGACTCGCTCCCGTAGTCAGAAACCCCTCTGAGTGCGAACTAATGGTATGATTAGCACGGTTGAGTTGCGCTTAACCGTTTATCCCTGTCCCTGACATCGCAAAATACCGCCATTTCTCTGGTAGTATTTTGGCGATATCTGTCGCAATAATTATGACTACACATAGATAGATCGGCATAGCTCGTTTTTTACAGGTTTAAACCACTCTTAAAGGTGATTGCTCCTCATTAGACCAGTACATCTGGTTATAAAATCTTTTCATGGGTGCGGAAAGAAAGCTTATCGTACCACCGTATACTGTATTTAGATAAACATTATGACCACAACTAACACGGGTAATAGTACAATTGTTCATCTAGATGGTTGTCTATCAGCACCCATTAACCGTCACTTTACATT
The DNA here is from genome assembly GCA_937873135.1 of uncultured Scytonema sp. GTDB lineage: Bacteria > Cyanobacteriota > Cyanobacteriia > Cyanobacteriales > Nostocaceae > Rhizonema. The sequence goes on from CALMVQ010000041.1 coordinate 2,834, forward strand.
ATATGATGACCCAGACGTGCTAGCCGAACTACTCTCTGAAAAGCGATCGCCCAATACCCAACGGGCATATTTGAAAGATATAACCGACTTCTTTCGATCCATGACAGGGTTGCAACCAACCCCAGACGCAGTGCTTGAATTCCTCCACCTGGAAGAAAAACAAGCAGTGAGTGTAGTACTCAAATACAAAACCAAAATGCGACGGGGTGAGGGCTGCCCCAAAGGTAGACCCCTGAGCGAGGCAACGATTAATCGCAGATTGGCATCACTCAAAGCACTGGTAGAAAAGGGACGAGCCAAGGGTCTGTGTTCTTACCATCTCTCTGATATCAAGTGCGATCCTCAAGAGAAGTACCGAGATACTTCAGGTGTTGATGTTAGCACTTTCAAACGTATCCTCAATCAATGCGATCGCACGACATTACAAGGTCTAAGAGATTACGTTATCTTGCGGTTGTTGTGGGAGAATGCCCTACGTCGTGACGAACTGTGCAGCCTCAACTTTGAGCATTTGTTTCTGGGAGAACGCAAGCTATCTATTCGAGGCAAGGGCAAGGGCAACACACGAGTACTGATTGACATTAGTGATGCGATCTGCGATATTCTGCAAAGCTGGTTAACCCTGAGCCAAGCCGTGACCAGAAGTAAAGACGACCTGGGCAGTTTTCCGGTTTTTATCGCCCTTGACAGAAACTCCATTGGCGATCGCTTATCAGGTGAGGCAATCAGGCGAATCGTGGTCAAGTACAGCCAAAAAGCAGGTGTTACCAAGACCATGAGTCCGCACCGTTGCCGTCACAGTGCTATCACTGCCTATCTTGACGCTTCCGACGGCGACATACGAGGAGCGCAAGCATTTAGCAGACACAAGGACGCTCGTACACTCAGCATTTACGACGACAACCGTCACCAAAGGCAGAAACACGTCACCAATGCGCTCGCTGATATGCTGGATTGACCACTTCCACTCTGTAAACAACATCACTGTCATTAGAACCAAACTTCTCCCGCCGGAGCTTTCATCTAGCCGAACCCACTGAGAGGAATGTGTTTTTTGGTTGGCAGTGGCACTGACGGTAAATTAATTGACTTTTTTCTGGCTTGACTTTAACTAGAGTGAGCGCATATAATATTACCTAAAAAAGGCGAGCACATTGGTCGCAAATCATTTGTGCTGGCCTTCCTGAGGCGACCTCCTGGCTAACAAATCATTTATCAGTGTTCGAGTCTACTCAAGGACGCAATCATCCTCACCAATTGATTCTGGTCAATCGGTTTAGCCATATGCTTTTGAAACCCAGCAGAAATTGCCATTTGCCGCTCAAGATCGCTGACATAGGCAGTGATTGCCGCTGCCGGAATTTGTCCCCCAGCAAGAGCGTCAAGCGCTCTCACCTGACGAATCAGGGAGAAACCATCCGACTCTGGCATCCCAATATCTGCTAGAAGCACATCATATCTGTCAGGAGATTCAGTGAGAGAGGCGATCGCTTCCCTTGCCGATGCAACGATCACCACTTCAGCCCCGAAGTTTTCTAACATCGACTTTATCAGCTCGCGGCTATCCGCTTCATCATCTACAGCCAGGATGCACAAGCCTTCAAGCGATGGAATCTCACCACTTAATGTATCCACAGGCTCTTTCAAGGCACTCGGCTCTAAAGAACTTGTCTGTGTAATCTCCTGGGGCATTGAGTGCAGAGGCAGCCTCACGGTGATCGTGGTTCCAAGTCCCTCACCTAAACTCTGTGCTTGAACTGTTCCACCGTGAAGTTCTACAATATGACGAACAATTGACAAACCTAATCCAAGTCCTTGAGTCGCTTTAGTGCTGCTAGAATCTCCTTGGCGGAAGCGATCAAACACATGTGGTAGCAAGTCTGCCCTGATACCTATTCCTGTGTCACTGACTCGAATCTGAGCGTCATTCGATACAGGGAGGAGCGTGATTTCCACTCTGCCACCGGATTCCGTGAACTTAATGGCGTTAGATAATAAATTCCACATAACTTGCTGTAAGCGATCCTCATCTCCGAGAACCGTCGCCGAGGAGGAGTGCGAAACAATTTGAATGCTTTTCGCCTCTGCGGATAATTGGATAGATTCAATTGCGGCATCCACTACCGAGACCAGATCCAGCAAATAAGTGTTTAAATGAAACTTTCCATTCGTAATCCGTGAAATATCCAGCAGATCATCGATTAACTGAGTTTGCACTCTTGCATTCCTGTACACCGTTTCCCAGGCACGAGTGAGTGTTGAAGAATCTAGATTGCTCTTACTTGCCAGTTGCGCCCAGCCCAGTATAGCATTGAGCGGGTTACGAAGTTCATGAGAGAGGTTCGATAGGAATTGATCTTTAGCTTGGTTGGCCTCAACCGCCTCTTGACGGGCTGACTGCTCTTGTGCCAGTAGTTGTGCTCGCTCAGTTTCAAACTGCTTGCGCTCGGTAATGTCTTCGAACACCAGCAAAATCATGGCGGTGTTGTCTTGTTGTCGCAGCTTGCAAGCATTGAGCAGCACTGTTTTTTGTCCAATGCGCTCAAATACATGCTCGATCTCAAAGTTTTGAAACTGAACATCATTCACCAGGATTTCTTCTAAGAGCGATCGCAGTTGAGGGAGATTCCACTGCTTATTGCCTAACTCAAAGAAGGAAACTTGAGAGGTTTCAGCAACAGAAACATGAAATGTTTCGTAGAAGGATTGATTGGCAGTATTCACCCGCATCTCAGTATCTAGCACAACTAGAGGGATTTGCACCGTTTCGACGATCGCTTCTGCATAGTTGCGAGCTAACTTTAAGTTGGCGGCATTGCGTTTGAGCGCATCAATATCATGGAAAACCATTGTCGCCCCATCAATTTGGTTTTCTGTCGTGCGATAAGGACGAATGCGGAGAGCATACCAATAGCCTGCCTGCGTTTGCACTTCCTCTTCTTTGGTATTGAGCGTTTCCAACACCTCCAAAATTATCGATTCTAAGTTGGGAACGTCAAAATTGGTACGGAGGTGGTTAAACGGTCGCCCGACATCGGTGGGAATGAAGTTGAACAGGCGCTGTGCTGCGGGTGTAAAGCGGCGAATTCTTAAATCATTGGTCAGCATGAGAATCGGAACACTGATGCTGTCAACAAAATTATTTATGTCGCTGTTGTCTCGGTTTTGTTGCAGATTTCGGCTGCGAAGTTCGTCGTTGGTCGTGGAGAGTTCCTCATTGGTCGCTTGGATCTCTTCTTTAGCCGTTTGGAGTTCTTCATTGGTGCTTTGCAATTCCTCGTTGCTCGATAGGATTTCTTCGTTCGCCACTCGCAGGTTTTGGTTGAGGTGATTTTGTTCCTGAATCACCGCTTGCAGATGCGCTTGAGCTGAGAGTTCTCTTTGGGTTGCGGCTGCTAGTGCTTGACGTAGCTGCATAATTTTACGCTCCTGAACTCCTGGCTCCTGACTCTCAGCAGTAGTGGAGCTAAGGTGAACGCTCTGAGGAGAAACCGCTTCAAAAATCACTAGAAAATAGAACACGTGTGCGAGCGCAGGCTGGAATGGAATCACTTCCAGATTGAGGAAAATTGATTGCTCACCCGATTCAATCTGAATTTGTTCAAGTCGGATCGAAATGTTTTGGGTTTGAGCTTGATAAATTGCCGTGCGAAGCGCGCTCGTCAAGCCTGACCGTGCCATCAGCAGCAAGTTTAGTTCAGTGCTTCCGCTTGGCAGCTTCAGGTAGAGATCGGTGTCTCCTCGCAGGTGTAGAATTTGCATCTGGTCGTTGATGACGACAGATATAGGCGCGTAGTGATTTGAGATTAGTTGCTCAACTTCTCGCGCTAAATCAAAATTATTGGCGATATTTTCAGTCACGCGCTGCTGACTATCAACGCTGGCAATGGGGTAAGGATTGGTCGCAGTGAACGAAAACAGAGGGCGAGTCAAGGTCAACTTTCTCTGATAAATTTTGGCGGGTTCATCGACTGATGTAAATAAGTCTGAGGCGGTTTTGACGCTTTCTGAAGTCCCCAGCATCAGAAAGCCCGTTAAGTTGAGACTGTAATGAAACAGAGACATAATGCGTGACTGCAACGAATCTGATAAATAAATCAGCAGGTTGCGACAACTAATTAGATCGAGATTCGAGAACGGCGGGTCGCCTCCTAAGTTGTGTCGCGCAAAGACACACAGTTCACGGACAGAGCTGGTAATTTGATAACTGCCGCTTACCAAAGGAATAAAGAAGCGGTTGCGGCGCTCCGTGGAAACTGCTTCCATCTGACCTTCTAAGTAGAAGCCTGACCTGGCTCTGCTGATTGCCGCTTCGCTGATGTCGGTTGCAAAAATCTGAATCGGTGGGACGGTGGCATGATCGCTGAAAAACTCTAATAAGCAGATGGCGATGGAGTAGACTTCTTCCCCGGTGGAACAGCCTGCCACCCAAATCCGAATCGGCTTATCGGTCGATTTGTTTTGACTAATGGTGGGAAAAACCTTCACCTTCAATTGTTCAAAGGTTTCCGGCTCACGAAAGAAACTGGTGACGTGGATGAGAATTTCTTCATACAGCGCTTGAACTTCAGCCGGATGTTCAAGCAAATACTGAGCGTACTCTTCTAGGCTTTCGAGCTTATATAATAGCATCCGCCGCTGCATTCGGCGATTCAGCGTAGTTGGTTTGTAGAGAGTGAAGTCAACGCCGATGGTCGTCCGCAAAAGTGCAAAAATGGTGGTCAAAGCATCACTTGGTTCGGTCAACTCCTTCCCCACTGGAAGCGGTTTTAAGTCAAACAGAAAGGAACTGCGACCGAAATTTGTCAGTTCTGCGGCAATGGCTTGAGGCGGCAGCACAAAATCGACATTTCCGGTGGCAACGGCGGTATTTGGCATACTGTCGAATCTTGCCGTGGCTTCACATTGAGCAAACGTCACACCGCCAGCTACTTTGATGGATTTCAACCCCAGTGAGCCGTCTCCATCAGCGCCCGATAGAACGACGGCGATCGCTTTATTGCCTCGATCTGCTGCTAAGGACTCAAAAAACGCATCTCCTGGCATATATTTGCCGTAGCTTTTCTGACGTGGAGCTAGATGTAACATTCCATCCACCAGCGTCATTTGGGTGTTGGGCGGAATGACATAGATCTCGTTTGGCGAGACCATCATCCGGTCTTGCACTTGATACACAGGCATTTCGGTTACTCTGCTCAGAATTTCGCTGAGTAAACTTTCGTGATCGGGGGACAAATGCTGAATCAGCACAAACGCCATGTTCGTATTGTTCGGCAAGTAGCGGATGAGTTCCGTAAATGCCTCTAGCCCACCCGCTGAAGCGGCAATTCCTACAACCGGAAAGGGCGCATCGGTTTTGGCTAACTGATATGGGTTGAGTGCAACAGAAGCGGTTAAGTCAGATGAATCCTCTGGAGTAGGTGGGGTAGAAGTCATAGGATGAGGAGCGGATTACACGTAATTAATATAAGTTCAATACTCTTTAGAAAAATATTTCTTTAGCAAACACTCAGCCATCGCTTGGTCAGCCTCAATTTCAGACTGACTGATTTCTTTCAATAGGGCTTTGAGTTGTCGCAAGGCTAAAGGCATCGGTTTAGCACGATAATTTTCCCATCGGTTGACCGTCACAACTGTCACACCCAGCTTGGCAGCAAATTGTTCTTGAGTTAGTCCACATAACTCTCGCAGGGGACGAATAAAGCTGTTCGTATCAACGGAATGGAGTTTGGCTTGACTTCTCATCAATACCATTACTCTACTTCACTTATATATAAAGGGTGATATGTTACTTGACTTAATTGCATCAAACCACATCAACAATTTTTAGCGAATCTGTCAAAAGGCTGGTTCAAATCTTCTGGGGCGATCACTACCAGCACCGTGCGAACCGACAGTCAGCTTCAATAGACCTGAAGGGAAACCCAAAAAGCCCTCTGTGCAACACAGTTAAGGGACTTCCAGAAAATAAAATATGAAGGGCTCCCACCCATAGTCAGTTCTACCCTCATTTTCAAGCGGGTTTTTTGATGACGTGCCGCAGAGCGGTACTGTTCATCAAAAAACCCGCAACCCCCGATCAGTTTCACTGATTCAAAAGGGCAGCAAGTGATGAATTCGCTGCAGCCAACACCACAACTTTCAAGGGGCACCACACCAGATAACTGACGGAATCAACCCCCCCTTGGGGGCGAACGCAACTTCTGTGTCACGAGCGACAGCGAGGGATGCCGCAGGCACCCGCAGGGCACAGAAGTGTAGTGAGTACACCACCAACGTGGTTGCACTACCCGAAAACCCCTTTGGGGTAGTCACCCCCGTGCGCCAAACCAAGGATTATGTATGGCTCAATCGCAGGCTATGAATGGCTTTGGGGTGTAAGGGCGGCTCTCACAAGCGATTGAAAAGTGGCACTGGTTCGGCACAATTTGGCTCCGAAAGTTTCCATTGCTGACTCTGTATTATGGCACAGTTCTGTCACAGTTTTACGGTGAAAGCTGTGCCGTTTGTCGGGACTGGCATTTACCCGCTTCTTTAGCATTTTTTCAATTGATGAGCTTGGAATAGGTAAGGTGGGTTTCCTGGTTCTTTTTTCTGTTTCCTCACCCATATCCCCTCTTTATCAATTGTGGAGACGATGAGACGTTTACCCTTCACTTTAGGTAAATCGGGGTGGTTGAGAGCCTGCAGTTCATCCACTTCTACTTCATCTCCCACAGCTAGGTCGTGTGAGGGGAGGGTGTCACATCCCTCCGAGCTTTGGTTTGTCGTCGTTTTATCCAACGTGACTCTTTTGGTATAGACACTTTTTTCTGTATTTTGGTTGAGAGTTGTATTTGATCTTGATATATCAACTTCAAGTGAAAAGTCTTTAGAACTATCAAAGGTGTCTACATAAATATCTGAAATGCTTGATATATCTATATTTGAAGGTTGTGACACCAATGTAGATACTTTTGTGATCCCTTTTAGATCTCCTGTAGATACCTTTTTCCATGTTGGGGTAGGGTTACTGCTGCCAAGTCTTTTCTTCTGCCCCGATTTCTCCCACCCCAATTTCTTCAGCACCTCAGCAACACGCATTTGGGATGAGCGATCATGTCTGCCTAGTTCAATTTTCAAGCAGTCACCGAGAATAGTCCCAACAGTTGTCTCGTCTTTAGTTTCAAGATAGTGTGCAATAACTTCAACCCAGCTATCTTCTTCTATCTCGTAGCGTTTATTTAGTAACGCATTGCGCTTTTCCTCAGAGGGTGTTAACCAGTTCTTCTCCCCTCTACGGTATGCATGTACAGCTGCTGCCCATAGTCTGTCCCTCTCCTGAAGCAGTATTTCTACCGGGATACGATCTACTTTGGTAGGGATCACCCAATATCGCCTGTGTCCTTCCGGATCACAGAGAAATTGTTCTGGGTTCACGCTCCCTACAAAACAGGATGTACGGGGAAATTGTTCAATCGATGAACCATAGGGAACCCGCAAATTATCTGCCTTTGTCGTGAAAAATGCTCGGAGCGATGCCACTTCCTTGCGCTTGAAAACTGAATCAATCTCAGCTAACTCCAAAAACCAAAATCTACGGAGTTTCATCCGATCATCTTTATCATTGTTGCCAGATGTCACCGTATCGTCAAACCAATCTGGGTTCACAGCTAACGTTTGCCAGAATTTTGACTTTTGTATTCCTTGTTTTCCTTGCAGGACTACAGCTGTGTCGTGTTGAGAACCAGGATCAAATATCCGCCGCACCTGCCCAATCATGTGCTTACGCATGAAGACGTTATGTAGTGGTTCGTCACTGCCAAGGTAGCGATAGGCTAAGGAGTTAAGCATTAAGCTGTCAAGTGTTTCTTCCGGGTACAAAGCTGCTACCGACTCCAGATATTCTCGTACTGGATGGTAAGGTTGTTTCAAGGCAAGGTGCATTATTGTTTGACATGCAGTCCTTGAGCCAATGTCTATGTCAAATTCTTCAGCAATTCGGATAAACAGTGTGTCTAGATGGATGGGTTGACCGTCCAGTTCTGGCTTAAGAGTCATCTCGTTGAACCGCAATTTCTTACCCCAACGAGCTGAAAGTAAATTCATGTGCTGCTTCTGTCTGCTTTTTGCCTGTTTTGGATCGGGTGCTGTGTCAGCCTGTAATGCTCTCTCTAGTTTTGCAATCGCCGAGTGGTAAGCTGCATCAAAAGCCCCACTACCACCATTTACAACCAAATCATCAGCCCCCTTACCATGCTCACTCTTCCATATAATATCTTCCGTGAAACCTCCTGCTGCACCTAGTGCAAGCCGTAATTTTTTCTTACCATGTGCTACATCCAGCTTGGCTTTGTGCTTCTCATCCCGGTCAAAGGCAAACAGCCATTTACTATCCGGACTAGCAAATCGTTCTAAATCGCTGGTTAGGTAGGGGTTTACTTCGTTACCTAACTCATCTTTAGCTTTGGCACCACAAAAGCACCCATATAGTGTGAGTGGAACGTAGCCAAGGGACAAGATACACAAGCCCTTTTTTCCACCCTCAGTTGGGATTCGCGGGATATCAATATTTTCTAGCCATTCCCAAAAACTTCCCTCTGCTGGAATTTCAACCCCATACCTATCGCCTATCCGTTTTCTCACGAATGGTGGTACTGGTGGGAGAAACACGCGATCTCCATTACCTTTAGGTGCTAGATACCTATAAGGACGTTGCTTTTCCTCATCCCACAAACTAACCACGGCTTGCCATATGCTGCCATCTTCATTTTTGAGGAATGCTGCATACAAGTTTTCATTCGCGGAATGCCCGAATCGCTTAAAGTCCCATCCTAAAGCGTCGTGTATCGGAGTGCTTACTTCGTGTCCGTAGTCAAATTCAAGATCTTGGTGGAACCCGGAGCAGGCCTCAAACAATTCTGGATCAATGGCGCTATCTTTAATAAATGCTTCGCGTACAAATGACTGAAATTCTTCAAAACTCTCAAATTTGTTACGTTGAGGAGTTGCTTGCTTACTTGTGGAGTTCATCATGCTGCACCTCCCACAAACTTGTAAGCCAACATCATGAGTGCCACGTCATTGTAAAATCCTTCTACTTCAAGGATTTCTATTGCTGTTGTGAAACTGTGGTTTCTAATAGCTTTGCAAAGTCTTAGACGCGAGACGCATCGTCTGATTTTCTGGACTATTGCTATTGCTTTGTCGCTATGGGTGTAACCTACTATAATTCGCTGCATAAACCTCCGAATATATGCAGCAACCCTTTTTTACTTCCCCTTGCCGTTGGATGTCAATTGCCAAGTATGGTATGATGAGGATAAGTTTTTTATTGAAATAGATGGACATGGCTCTTGTGCGGTAAGAGAAAGCTTGCAAGGGCTGCTTTTTTTTATGAAAGAATACAATACCTTGACCTAGGGAATCCTGTCAAAAATAAAACCTGTCAACCTATAATTATTTTCAGTAAGCATTATGTAAATAATTTACATAATGTTTCTAGCAATTATTCCCTTAGTATGCAAGGGTTTTGAGTGCGACGCGTAAAGGAGTGAAGTGTAATCGCTACCCTGCGACTGTCTTGACGGACACTATACCCGCGCTGCAAAACTGAACCAATAACCAGTTACTAGAAGGTTTGTCTAGCCCAGGCAGTAAGCGAAAGTTAAAAAATTCTTGCCATACTTCAACTCCATACCGAGAGACAAAAGTGCTTTCCAGTTGTTGGAACTGGGTGTAGTTCCGCTCGCTGATGGCAGTCAGCATGGTAATTAATTCGCTTACTGGGATTTGGGTAGTTGTTGTCTGTACTTCAGTCATTCTGGGTAATCCTCAAAAATACAAATGATTGGGAAAGGCTCACGTTTAGTGTTGATGATTTGGATTAATCGCTTGCCTTTACTTCTGGCAAGGGCGAAACAAGCTAATTCTGAACCCGATGATGACCATTCCCTTGTCTCTGTTACTGGGTCCCATTCCTCCCCATATTTTTCCGGGTCGTCGTTGGGCGTCCCAGTCATGCTGCACCTTTACCCTCTTTAGGTAAAGAGGATTCATTTTGATTTAAAAAATCTTCAATAAACTCTACCAAGACTTCATTCATGCTCTTTTTGTGCAAAGCGCAAGCTGATTTAAATTGCGCTCTTGTGTCTTCTGGTAGATAAATCGAAACTCTCACTGTTTTCTCTTCCTCACTCAAGTGTTAAGCCTCCATAGCACTTTAACTCTAGATTGACACTTCTAGGCACAAGATGCTACAGAGGTAAAGTGTTAAAGCAATAAAACATTAAATACATTTTAATGTTTTAACTCTATAGTGTTATAATACAAATATAAGGCAAAAAACGCTAAACCCCATACCCCACGCGACATTTAGCCAAGTCGTCGTGCCGGAGTTGTGCGTCTACAAACAAGCTATGAAGTGACTATGCAAGAAGTACAAGTTTTCGAGCCAATTTCTACACCACTATCAAACAATGGTAGTAGTGGCGAGAAACCAGCCCAAAGCAAGCCTAAACGAGTCCGAAAAACGGTAGGCATCCCCACTGTAGGAGCATTATCTACCATGACTCCGGCAATGTATGCCGGAAAGATCGAGAAAGACCCTACTCCGTGGGAACGCATTGAGAACTACGACTTTTACAGCCCTTCTGCGGATGGCAGTCGCTTAATGATGAAAGTCAGTCGTAGCAAGTCGCTGGATGTGAAGACGCAACGGACTTTACCCACGAGTTTTGGGCAAGCTTACAAAATTCATTTGGATGCTAGTCCAAGCAAGCCGGATTTTTAAGAATTGTTGAGGAGATCGCCCAGCCGACCAAAGCAAGAGCGATCACCCACCAAAGGACATGTCCCCACCGCGCTCATATAAGGACTTAAACATTATGACAGATCAGCCACCAATCACAATTGAAGTTCCCGCCACTACAAACAACTACACCCAACTTCCCCACACTCCCCAAGAGTCCAGGATGGAGGATTTTAGACGCGGTTGGATGAACGCTCTAGCACTCCCAGGTAATCTCAGTGACTTGATTTACGATCTCTGCCTCACACTGACAATTCCAGCTTTAGTGAGCAGTGCTTGGAGTCATCTCCCCCTACCCTTGTTTATTCGTTGGGGAGTGATTGGGGTACTAATAGTTGGCACACTAACTATATGGCATCTGTTAGAGATGGAGGAAGTTAGGGGAATGCTGGTATTTAGGCTTGTATTGGTTGCTGTGGGGGTGGTTTTGGGACTATGACCAAATCATGCAGAGGTGCAGGGGGCAGGGGGC
>CALMVQ010000042.1 GCA_937873135.1 uncultured Scytonema sp.
ATTCGCGAGATAGCCTCGCGAATAATGTGTTTTCTCCAAATTGGGATGCTCCCGATTGTGATAACGTTCTCGCAGTTGATTGAGATTAGGTAGATGTGACAAAATGAGATTTTTACTTGGTCCAAAGTCATTTCTGTTCAGCATCATATTGTAGGAAAAATTGGATTTTCTGGTTTCCTTTTTGAGATAGAAATAGAGGTTGATGTATCTTCAAATTAGTCAGATGGTTGCACTTAACGGCCAAGGCTTCTTCTGTGGCAGCCAAAGCAATTTCTATATAAGCCGTGTGGAGCATAACCACGTTGTCCCAAACCTGATAATCTTGGAAATTCAAAAGATATTGTTCATCAATCTCTGTTTCCCAAATACTTGTATTTGGTAAAGAGGCTAAGTCTTTTAATCTATAACCTAAAAGAGGATGTTGTTTAATCTGATTTTGTCGTTGCCAACTTAGTTGTTGGTTGGCAGTTATATAATTGGTTTCTATCCAATAGCGTTGTCTTTGAAAGGGATAGGTGGGTAATACCACTTTCCTACGGGAATAATCCCGGTCAAACCCTAACCAATCAACTTTGACTCCTGCAACATATAATTCTCCCAAACTATGTAGCAAAAGTTGCCAGTCTTCTTGACCAAAACGCAGAGAAGGCAACCAAACTCCTACTCCTTCTGGCAAACACTGCCTTCCCATACCTAACAATATTGGTTTGGATCCGATTTCGAGGAACACTTCATAACCTTCAAGGTGCAACGTCTCCATACTTTGGGCAAACTTCACTGGTTGACAGACATGATTTACCCAATAGTTCGCTGTCGCAATCCGATTGTCTGCGAGGCTTCCTGTGATATTTGATATCAGTGAAATACTAAGTTGATTGTAGGTTATTTGATTAGCTACTGCTTCAAACTCCGCCAACATCGGTTCCATCATTGCTGAGTGGAAGGCATGGGATACTTGTAGTTGTTTTGTCTTGATTCCTTGTGCTTCTAAGCTGTTTTTCAGCTTCCCAATAGCTTCTGATTCCCCAGAAATAACTACGCTTTCAGGTCCGTTGATGGCAGCTATTGCTACTTTTTCCTTGTATGGGGCAATTAGTTCATTGACTTTCTGGAATGATGCCATCACTGCTAACATCTCACCCCCACCAGGTAACTGCTGCATTAACCTTCCCCGATGGGCAATCAGTTTTAATCCATCTTCTAAACTAAATACTCCTGCTACTGTGGCGGCGACATATTCTCCCACACTATGACCCATGACTACATCGGGTTTTATTCCCCAGGATTGCCATAACTTAAAAAGCGCATATTCAATGGCAAATATCGCAGGTTGGGCATAAATTGTTTGGTCAATAACAGAACTATTTAATTCTTGAGTATTTTCCGGATAAATAATGTCTAAAAGAGATTTTTCTAAATAAGATTGTAGAATTTGCTCGCACTGGTCTAAGGTTCGACGGAAGACTGGTTGCGTTTCATAGAGTTGTCTTCCCATGTTGACATACTGAGAGCCTTGTCCGGTAAAGAGGAAGGCAATTTTAGGTGATTTACTATGACTAGCGAGTTTTCCGGAAAATACACCTGAAGGTTCTTCTCCAGCAGTAATTTTTGCTAATTTATCAGCTAATTCTTGTTTGTCAGAGGTGATAATCGCTAGACGATGGTTAAAGTGCGATCGCCCCGTATTGGCACTGCCACAAACATCTGCGATCGCTGCTGTGGAATTATTTCCTAAAAATTCTTGATAACGTTGTGGTAGCGCTTGCAGCGCTTTTTCACATTTAGCAGATAAAGTTAATATATGGTGCGATCGCTCTGTTGATTCTTCACTTTTGGCTTGATTTGGTGCTTCCTCCAGAATTACATGGGCATTGGTGCCACTGATACCAAAGGAACTCACCCCTGCTAGTCGTCCCTTTGAATTAGATGGCCACTGGGTTTGTTGGGTTGGCACTACCACTGGAAGTTCTTCCCAGTTGATATAGGGATTGGGTTGTTTGAAGTGTAGATGAGGGGCGATTTCTTGGTGTTGCAGTTGTAAAACCACCTTGATCAAACCAGCAATACCTGCTGCTTCTAGGTGACCAATATTAGTTTTTACCGAACCAATCATTAAAGGATTTTCTGAAGAACGCCCTTGTCCTAAAACAGCAGCTAAGGCTCTGATTTCTATCGGATCTCCCAAGAAGGTTCCTGTGCCATGTGCCTCCACATAACTCACCTGGAATGGCTCTATCTTAGCTGCTGCTAGGGTCTGCTTAATTAGTTTTTCCTGTGCCAGTTTGCTCGGCACCGTCAGACCACTACTTGCTCCATCATGATTAATGGCAGAGCCTCGAATCGTTGCCAAAATCTTATCGCCATCACTGATGGCATCTGAAAGACGCTTGAGGACTATAACCCCACATCCCTCACCTCTTCCGTAACCATCAGCGGCTGCATCAAAGGTCTTACAACGACCATCCGGTGATAGGGCTTTCATCTTGCATAAAACTGTAGTCACCACAGGGGACAGAATCAGTTGTACTCCACCCGCGAGGGCTAGATTACACTCACCTGCACGCAAACTCTGACAAGCCAAATGTACTGTTACCAAAGAAGAAGAACAAGCGGTATCTACTGCTAAACAAGGACCTTGCAAACCTAAAAAGTATGACAATCGACCAGAAGCAAAGCAAAAGCCGTTTCCTGTTCCATCAAAGGAGTTAATGCCCTTGATATCACCAGAGTTCAGCTGCAATTGTGCATAGTCATTTTGACCAATTCCCAGGAAAACACCTGTTTGACTATCCATTAACTGGTTGGGTGGTTGTCCTGCTTTCTCTAGAGCTTCCCAGCTAACTTCCAACATTAAACGTTGCTGGGGGTCAAGGCTAATGGCTTCTCTAGGGGAAATGCCGAAAAACTGAGAGTCGAATTGGTCTACCTGGGATAATAATCCAGCTTGGCGAATGTACATCTTTCCCTGAGTATCAGGATTGGAATCGTAATAAGCATCAATATCCCACCGCTGGGGAGGAATTTCCGTAATGGCATCTATACCATCGCACAAAAGTCGCCAGAATGTTTCTGGGTCATTTGCTCCTCCAGGAAATCGGCAGCCCATACCAATGATGGCAATTGGCTCGCTTTTTGAACGCTCAACAGCTTCCAGTTTAGCTACTGCTTCGTCTAAGGCAAAAAGCAGTCGTTTTGAGGAAGATTCTTGTTTGACTGTTTTGTCAAGATTGCTCATTTCAGTTCTTCCTTAACAAGATTTCTAGCTTTGCGAGTTTTTCGGTTATTGAAGCTTCAATATCATCTTCTTCAAGCTGTTCTATTTCTGACAAAACATTGGCTTTTTTATCTTTAATTTTGGGAAAATCAAGGGTGTTCTTCTCAATTAATTCCCATCCCATTACTTCCTCAGCCAAATAATTAGACAGTTTTCTAATAGTTGGATACTCAATTGCTAATGTTGCTGGAAGGGGAGTGCCAAGATTATTTTGGAGTTGGTTTTTGAGTTCCACTGCCATCAGTGAATCCATACCCATATCAACAAAACCCCCATCTAGATCTAGTAACTCAGATGAATCCAGTCTTAATATCTGAGTTACTTCAATTTGAATATGAGCAATCAAAATATTTTGTTTATCGCTCTTAGGCGCAGATTCCAATAGTTTTAAAAGCTCATTCTTCTTTGTATTTGTGGGCTTGGCTTCTTCAATAGATTCGGTTTTTCTTCTCAATTCTGAAAGCAATGGCATTTGATTACCAGCAGTGAATTGCTGCTGGAACACTGACCATTCCACTGGTAAAACTCCTACCTGTGGTAAGGATTGTCCTAGCAGTTGTCCTAGAAGCTGCAATCCCTGTTCTGAAACCAAAGGACTGATTCCCATAGCCGTCATTCGACTTTGGTGACGACTATCTAAGTAACCTACCATCCCTCCTTCAGCCCAAGGTCCCCAGTTAATACTCAACCCTGGCAAACCCATAGCCCGTCGATGGTGGACTAAAGCATCCATAAAAGCATTGGCTGCTGCATAATTTCCTTGACCTGGTGAACCCAGTAGTGAAGCCATAGAGGAAAAACAAACAAAGAAGTCCAAAGGTAGATTCTGAGTTAAAGAGTGTAAATGCCAAGCCCCTTGTACTTTCGGTGCCATCACTTGTGTAAATTGCTCCCAACTCATCTGTCGCAGCAAAGAATCATCCAATAACCCAGCCGCATGAATTACACCTCGTAAGGTCGGTAAAGATGCTTTGATTTCCTCTAGAATTTTAGTAGCATCTTCTTCAATGGAGATATCCCCACACAGAACTAATACTTGGGCCCCTGCCTTTTGCAATTGTTCAATGGTTAGTTGGGCATGTGCTGATGGCTGCTTACGTCCGGTAAGTACTAAATTTTTTGCTCCTTTCTCAACCATCCACTGAGCTGACTGTAATCCTAAAGCTCCCAACCCTCCTGTAATTAGATAGGTAGCATTTGACTCCAATGACAGGGATTGAGTTGGTTTGAGAGATAGCTTGACTAAACGAGCTATGTATGTAGGCTCTCCCCGGAAGGCTAGATGGTCTTCTCGTTGATTATTCTCGGTGAGAAATTGGAGTAGTTTTTCTGTTTGAGATTCTGGAGTTTGTGGGTCTAAATCTACTAAACCGCCCCATATTTGTGGATGCTCTAGTGATACTACTCGCCCCATACCCCACAAGGGTGATGCAGCCACAGAGACTTCTTCTGCGTTGGATAGGACCGATTGAGTTCCTCGGGTGACTAACCACAATTTGGCTACACTTTTGGTTTTGATTAATGCTTTCACTAGGTGTAACACTGAGCCACATCCCCAAACTTGGAAGGAGCTTAAGCTCGTAATTGTTAACTCTTGTCTACCTGAAATATCTAAACTCCACAAATGAACCACTTTTTGTAAGGGTAATTTACTCTTTGTCTGGATAGCTTGAATGAGTTGTTCAAACTGTTGAGGTTCAGAGGGGTTTATTTGATAAGAATCTTGCTCTAATTTTTGATAGCGATCGCCTCGATACACTAAACTACATTCACAGCCTTGCTGTCGCAGTTGTTGGGCTAAATTTTCCCCAACGACTGTGGTGTCCGCAAAAATTAACCAATAACCCAGTTGAATAATTGTCTTGGGTTGACTATCAAGTAAAGGTTTCCACTGTACCTGATAGATCCAATCTTTGATAGTTGCTGCTGTGAGTTGTTCTTGGTGCTGTTTAACCAATATTTCCAACAATCCTGGCAATAACTTGACTTGTTCTGGGGAAAATTTGCCAACTTTCTCTAATTGTTGACCTAACTGTTGAGTATTCCCATTGTTCAGCCAATCGACAATGGTCGTGGTCTGACTTTCTTTAGAGCGATGATCAGCTTTTTGGCTTTCCTTTTCCACAGTGTCGATCCAATACTGTGCGTTCGCTTATTTTGAGATCGTCCGGGGAATTAAAGCCTTCATGCAAAAGGAAAAAGGAGATTTTTCAGTAACCCGTTATTTGTAAGTAAAATTTTTGACCATCACAGCTATGCTCCCAGAGGGGATTCTTTAAGGCACAGGGATACCATAAATCATAAAATGGCAAAAGCTCTGTGCGAGCCAAAAATGCCAGAATCGATTGCAGCACCTGGATTATAAGCCCTGCAAGGCTTAAATAAATCTGGCGGTTAAAAATGAGCGAACGTACAGCCAATAGCGTTGTCTTTGAAAGGGATAGGTGGGTAATACCACTTTCCTACGGGAATAATCCCGGTCAAACCCTAACCAATCAACTTTGACTCCTGCAACATATAATTCTCCCAAACTATGTAGCAAAAGTTGCCAGTCTTCTTGACCAAAACGCAGAGAAGGCAACCAAACTCCTACTCCTTCTGGCAAACACTGCCTTCCCATACCTAACAATATTGGTTTGGATCCGATTTCGAGGAACACTTCATAACCTTCAAGGTGCAACGTCTCCATACTTTGGGCAAACTTCACTGGTTGACAGACATGATTTACCCAATAGTTCGCTGTCGCAATCCGATTGTCTGCGAGGCTTCCTGTGATATTTGATATCAGTGAAATACTAAGTTGATTGTAGGTTATTTGATTA
This sequence comes from uncultured Scytonema sp., assembly GCA_937873135.1. GTDB lineage: Bacteria > Cyanobacteriota > Cyanobacteriia > Cyanobacteriales > Nostocaceae > Rhizonema. The sequence continues at coordinate 6,097 of CALMVQ010000042.1, forward strand.
GCTACTGCTTCAAACTCCGCCAACATCGGTTCCATCATTGCTGAGTGGAAGGCATGGGATACTTGTAGTTGTTTTGTCTTGATTCCTTGTGCTTCTAAGCTGTTTTTCAGCTTCCCAATAGCTTCTGATTCCCCAGAAATAACTACGCTTTCAGGTCCGTTGATGGCAGCTATTGCTACTTTTTCCTTGTATGGGGCAATTAGTTCATTGACTTTCTGGAATGATGCCATCACTGCTAACATCTCACCCCCACCAGGTAACTGCTGCATTAACCTTCCCCGATGGGCAATCAGTTTTAATCCATCTTCTAAACTAAATACTCCTGCTACTGTGGCGGCGACATATTCTCCCACACATAGGTACGCTCTACTTCCTGGACAATTACTAGCCTTTCTTCCGCTTCTACTTCTATAGAGAAAGCGGCTCCAACATTGGCTTGGAGTACTGGATGGCTCTTCTGGACACTCAGTTCAATGTCTTGGGGATAATAATTGCGACCCCGGATAATTATCACATCCTTGAGTCGTCCAGTCACAAATAACTCGCCATCAAGCAAAAATCCCAAGTCTCCTGTGCGAAGAAAAGGTCCTTCTCCTGTATCTTTCAGATAAGATTGGAAGGCTTCTTGTGTAGCTTCTGAGCAATTCCAATACCCAGAAGCTATACTCCCACCACTAACCCAAATTTCTCCTACTTGTCTTTGTTGACAACGAGTTAACAACTCTGGGTTAACGATAATAACTCTTGTGTTCATGTAAGAATGACCACATCCTACAAACACTCGACTTTCTGGCGATGAAATCTCACTCTCTACTACCAAATTCTGTGCTAGCTCAAGAGTTTTAACTCCCTGAATCACTGGCTTTTGATTCTTGTCCCCACCTGTAACAAACAGGGTAGTCTCCGCCATTCCATAGCAAGGATAAAAGGCAAGCGGCAAGCCCCCTTGCTTGGGGCATCGCAAAAATCTGAGGAAGGGGGGTAGTGCGAACTCTGGATGCATCTTCACCTTGGGTAACGTCCCGAACATAATGGACTTTATTCTCAACACCCCAATATCCTCTGATTCGTTCAGCTATTTGTTGAGCCGTTTCACTTAGAGATGAAATTTAATAACGACTCTCAGTTAATAAAGAGGGTCAATTAGAGGAAACACAGGACGCTTTTGAAGAGATTAAAAATCGACCTGTTGCACGGGCAATGAAACGATACCTTGAATCAGTGGCGATCGCGCTCATCTCTAGGATTAACGTCAGCAGATAGTAAGTTGCTTGCTGATTCTCAACTGCCTCATCTTCCTCCTCATCACTGTACGTTCGCTCATTTTTAACCGCCAGATTTATTTAAGCCTTGCAGGGCTTATAATCCAGGTGCTGCAATCGATTCTGGCATTTTTGGCTCGCACAGAGCTTTTGCCATTTTATGATTTATGGTATCCCTGTGCCTTAAAGAATCCCCTCTGGGAGCATAGCTGTGATGGTCAAAAATTTTACTTACAAATAACGGGTTACTGAAAAATCTCCTTTTTCCTTTTGCATGAAGGCTTTAATTCCCCGGACGATCTCAAAATAAGCGAACGCACAGTCATCACTAGGGAATGATATGGTTTTTATACTTCCTTTTGTTTTCGGCGCTTTTGGTATGGCAGTCGGCGCTGTTGGTGAAAGCTATAGACAAGCAGCAAAGCATCATCGGACAGTCGCCCAACCGTGAGGCGTTGAGCACCTTCATTGAGGGAAAAAATTTGTGCGCAATTGCGCACATTTCTGTTTTAACCTATCAGGCGTCACCAGCTAATTTCCTCAACATCTTTGAAGCTGTCACCGTCCCCGTCCGAATTGAACGTTTATGTCAATCCTGAAACGAATCCCCATATTCTCGGTGTAGAACTGGCTGGCGATACGGCGATACCGCCGTGGCCAAGGGCATCGCTTGTGACAGTTGCGTAAGTCCTGACTATATATGAAAATTCCCAACCGATGGGTAGTATCCTGTGGCTGGGTCCGATTTTTCATCCAGGGAAAACGGGATGTTGGGAATGTCTCGCGCATCGACTTAACGGCAACCGGGAAGTGGAAGCGTCGGTGTTGCGGCAACAGGGGAAGATGGGGAGACAGGGAGAAGAGAGGGGATGTTTGCCGACTGCTTTCGCTGCGTTGCCTTTGGGTTTATTGTTGCTTTAATACCAACTCTAAAAATGATTGCTACAAATGAATCCCTAGGTAGGGGCACGACAGTGCCCCTACTTCATTTAGCCCACATTCCGCACTTCAAAAAGTAATATAAATAAACTACATTAATAGTCAATTCAAAACGATGGTTTTTAACAATTGCTGTAAAGAGTTCCCTAACTTTCCTTAACTTATCCTCATCGACGCAGATGTTGTTAACCCATAAAGTAAAAGAGTCCTGAAGAACGGATGGGCTTCAAGCTTTCCAATCAAACGGATGTCAATCTGTAAGTCCATCCAAACAAACTAAAAATCAAAGCAAAAAACGCACATCAAACCATGAAAAAACTACTTAGTCTTTTACTAATCGCTACAATCCCTGCTGCTGTCATCAACCCAGCATTAGCCGCAGCCCCACAAACTATCACTCCTGGGGCTACTGCGAAGTTTCCAACAAATGCTTTCGCTGGTAAAACAAGACTGTGTGCCCAAACAAATGATGGTCATACTGGCAGAATCGATCTTAAGGTGGGAGCTGGACAAGAAAGTGTGCAAGTCGGTCCACAGCAAAACTGTATTACTAGAAAATGGGGTGGGCTTCCACTCTTCGTAACTAATGGCGGAGGCAGCCAATCTATTACTGTATTCACTTCCTGATGAGAACCGAATACTCAGCTTGAGGTATTCATAATACCCTCAAGCTATAGCAATTCTATATGAGACTGGGAAAGTTGAGTAACGAGGTTTCATCTTTCAAACATATTTCACCCTAATTATAGCATTTCTCGTTTGAGGGCAATAGACTTTAGGGATGAAAGGCTATTCACCCCCTCAAATCGCGCTATTTAATTTAATTGAGAAGCCGGATAAATTATTCGGGATATGACGCGAGAATGAAGATATGCAGGCAATTTGATTGGATGAAATAGCCCTGCATATAACCATCACCCGCCGATTTGTGAGAATTGCAAAAAATCAGATTCCCGATTTCTTGGAGAAGTCGGGAATCTTGATGAGCGCAAATGATTTAAGACTACTATATCCTCATATTTCTAGGCTTAATGATTATGTTTTTAAAGGTCTTATATAAGTCATGCTAAAGTAAAAGACGCTGACGCTTTTAGAGGAGATGCGCGCTTTGGCAAAATTAAAAATTAAGCAAGGCGATCGCTATGACTGTAACTACTCACAAATGGACAGTTAACTGCTATCACCAAGTAGTTGAGGTGGGAGTTTTTGACGAACTGAGTCTCGAACTGCTGAACGGAGAAGTCATCGAAATGTTGCCAGAAGAGATTGCCCATGCTTCTTTAAGTAGTGATGTCGCAGACTATTTGCGTGAGATTCAGAGCCTGCCAACATTTTGGACATTGGTATTACAATATCCCCTGACTTTTAAAATATCCTCTTAATTTTTTGTTGAGAAACCCCGTTTCTCTCTTCTTGTTGAGAATGTAGCAAAATATCAGTTAAGATTAATAGTTACTGACAAATGGTTGTAAGTCCGTACTGAGAGATAGTAAATTATGCAAATTTGTCTAGTTACAGGTGGTAACTCTGGTGTAGGTTTAATGACTGCTGTCGGTTTAGCAAAATTAGGCAATCATGTATTTATTGCCTGTCGAGCAGCAAATAAAGCCGCAAAAGCTATAGACTACATCCGCCAAACTACCGGAAATCCAAATGTTGAGTTTTTACCCCTTGATCTAGCTTCTTTAGATTCAGTTCGTAGCTGTGTCCGCCTATTTAATGACAAGAATTTACCATTACATATATTAGTCAATAATGCAGGGATATTTAACAAAAGAGGTACAACGAAAGAAGGTTTTGAATTAATTTGGGGAACTAACTATTTAGGTCATTTTTTACTCACTTATTTATTAATAGAAAAATTACAAAAATCTGCGCCCAGTCGCGTTGTTATGGTAGCATCAGATTTAGCGTTACATCCAAGCGGTATTAACTGGAATTTATTAGTTAAAAGAACACCCGTAAATTTTATCAAATTATATGCAGTTTCCAAATTATGTTTATTGTTATTAACACAAGAGCTTTCTCAAAAATTCAAAGATTCTCAAGTTACTGTTAACGCAGTACATCCAGGATTTGTGCAATCAAATATTACTATATGGCATCAAATCAGTAAATATTTATGTTTAGGTATTTCCCCAGAAGTTGGTGCATATAGCACCCTTTTTTGTGCTACTTACCCAGATTTTCAAAATATTAACGGAAAATTTTTAGATCAATATGCCCAAGAAATTCCTTTACCTAAAATAGCAAAAAATCAAGAATTATTACAGCAATTATGGGAGTATAGTTTACTATGGACTGGTTGCAGCCAACACCAGAATACACAAAGACTTAATTATGACGGCACTGATAGCATTTGGGGACCAAACTCTCTGATGTTAAATAGTGATGAACTAGCTGATATTACAAAACACATTTTAAATGAAGTCTTAACTAAGGTACCTAAAAAAGTAGTATTAAATCATGCATTAAAATCAATCTTTAGATTGGATTTTGGTTCATTAATTGTAATATTAGTTCAAATTCTTAAAAAATCTTTTTATATGGAGAGGCATTTAGATTCACCCGTTGTTCTTCAGCTATGTCAGGATAAAATTTTGTTAGAAAAGCTAACTGAACATTTAGGGGAAAATTTAGTGTTATGGCGTTCTGAACTATGGGTAAATTCTCCAGCACACCAATTAATTCCTTTTTGGCATCAAGACTCTTATCCTAAATTGCTTAAAGGAAATGGTAAAACTATTCATGCTTATATAGCTTTAACAGAAGTTAATGAGCATAACGGATTTGAGTATATACCTAATATTTATTTAAAAAATTATCAGATAAAAGGAACTGATCCTTTTAGTGGTAATCAATTTCTTGAAATACCAGATGAAATCACAAAAAAAGCAATTCCTGTAGTGTTACGTCCTGGGGAATTTGTGTTATTTACTGATCATCTTGTACATCGTTCAGTGCGTAATAATAGTGGGAAAATCAGACTTTCTTTAACGCTGCGGTTGACTCAGCCAGGGGTAAAAGTTTTACCGGGTTACACTTCTAATTATCAGAAACCTGTGATTTTAAGTAGGTGAACGCAAATAAATATTATAACTATGTTTTGACTCGTAAATAAGGCTAAAACCATGACTAACTGTAGTTTAGACTAGTTAGGAATACGAAACCAAATTTCCAAAAAATAAGGATACGGATTTAAGATGTTTCCAGGAACTAAAACTTTGGTTTTTAGGCTTTATCGAATGAGCCTTCTGAGTTTCGCACCGCTAACTAGTGCAACAAGGCAAAAGTAAAAAGTAAAAAGGCACTCATAATGAAATCCTTATATATCAAGCTTTTGGTTTGAGATTTACTGGTAAGTTATTTCAGCTAGCCTGCACTAGACTAAAAGTCAGCGCTCAATCGCCTAATAGTTCAAATGTACTAAAAAAGGGAATAATCCTACAATCCACTCACACCCACCTAAAATTGTCATACTGACAACTCGAACTGCTGAACGGAGAACTCATATGATGTCCGTCAAATCACCCTTGCGGAAAAGAACCCCAAGATCGCTCCTCGCGGTGCTTTGTCTCCCCTCCCCGCTTGCGTTCTCGGGGTTGGGGGTGGGGTTCAGACTGAATTAAGGTTAATTTACCGAACATGATCTCATCGAAATGTCGCCAGAAGCGATTGCCCTAGCGCTTCAGAAGGCAGAAGGCAGAGGGCAGAGGGCAGAAGGAACCCACACTTAAAAGTGTGAGATTGAAATAAGGACGCCGTTTTTCCTCGCGCTATGCGTCTCGAAAAACATCTTTTTTTAAACTGGGCTTTAAACCCAGAACTAAAGTTTTTTTTAAGAGGACAGGAAGCAGAATGCCTTCTGCCTTCTGCCTCCTGCCCTCTGCCTTTCTTTGTAAACTTGGTGCAGCGGAAGTTCTTGATGCGAGGGACGAGGAGTAAAGCTGAAATGCCTGAAAAGCTACACAAAGCGATCGCTCACATGCAACATATTTCATTTTTTATTCTGCTACGCGAAAAAGAGTGCAAACTGGCAGCATCCGCCTTGCCGTTGAGTATTTTATCAGATCGGGTGGTGATACAGGTGATGAGGTCATTGGATGATTTATTTAAAAAACCTGATCGCACATTATTTCAAAAGTCATCCATGACAATACTCACATTTCTCTACTTACTGTAGTCACAAACAAGTTAGTAAAATTTTAACTACCTACTTAGAATTGTGAGTCATAAGATAGTGAGTGTTAAGAGCACAACAAAACAATCTCTACAAGGAAAGTTAAGTATGAAAAGAATTATTGCAGGTGCGATCATTGCTATACCTTTAATGACGAGTTTTGCCACAAAAGCATCAGCATCAGAGGTGATTGTACACCCTGGTTTTCACTCAGTTGCATCCAAACCAGAATTCATTGCACGAGCTAAGCGTCGTGTATACGTTCCCGGACATTGGGTGTATATGAATCACCATCGGACGTATGTTAAAGCACATTACGAATACAGGTATTAAGTAGAGCGGCACAAGTAAACCTGATTGGTTAAAGTTGTTATTTGTCCTTTGTCATGGCTCATAAGTAAGGATTTATGATCTATCTACGAGTCGTAACATAGTTGTATTTATTATACCTACTCATGAGGACTGGGACAATAACAATGGCTTGAGAACTATTCATACATTAGCTTGGCGAACAACCAAAGCGAATTAAATGTGTTCTCATGTCCGATTGAACACTTACAAGAAAGTTTGTAGTTGCGCTTCAGCGCTCTCTTACTAGACATTGAAGTGACAATCAATGATACGTGTGTTGAAATCCTTGGTAGGGGCGAATAACCGTTCGCCCCTATTCGATGGCACAACTAAGAGCTTCTCTTTTATTTACAAGTGATTAAACAGACATGATACCAACTGGCAATTTATTGAAGCGTTGCTTGCCAGAAGCGAAAATCAGTCAGTATTTTCCCCATTGTACTGTATTCAGTTAAAAATTTCAATATGAGGACTTACGCAATTCCCTCTATGAACTCCTTTACCTGTGCAGTTCGTCAAAGAAAATTTCTGACTCCTTACACTCAGTCGGGAATTTCTGACGAATCAATGGACTGTTCCTCGCAATGATTCAGCATCTATAGGTTTCATTAGGTAAATCTGCAATAGATGACCTATTGTTGAGAGTATCAGGGGTAATTTTTGGCAAAACTTGAAAATTCGAGGGCGGTGACTCTTTTCAATCTCCGCGCTTCTAATGTTATTGTCTGAACACTGCTCTAACCGATAGAAGAACTTGGGATGATTTGCATTTAAAATCAGGGGAAATGCTCTGGCAGCAGTTTTGTTTGTCTCCTGAATGACTTTAGTATTGTACTCGCGGGGATCTAAGCCAATCGATTGATAAAACGTTGCCCGTTCAAATACAGTGAGAGTGTGGGTAGCAAACACCGCTAGGAGAAAGAAACGTACCCACAAACGCGCTTTCCAGTTGTTCCACATCTGGGGTTGTGATCGCAGGAGTGCTTTGAAGAAGTCTCCATGTCGATTCTCATCCTGACACCAACTCTCAAAGTAGCGGAATAAAGGATAAATTTGGTGTTGTGGATTTGACTCTAGGTGACGATACATGATAATATAGCGCCAATATCCGATTTTCTCTGACAGGTAGACCGCGTAAATAATCCACTCAGGCGGAAAGAAAGTATAGGTACGGTTTTTAGTTAGAGATCCCAAGTCCAGAGAGAGATTAAAATCTGCCATTGCTTTATTTAAAAAACCAGCATGGCGTGCTTCGTCTCGTGCCATATATTGAAAAGCTTCGGCTAAAATCGGGTTTTGGTTTTTGAGTCGTCGCGATAATTCCTTGAACAGCAGAAACCCAGAGAACTCAGAAGTGCAGGATCGTTCCAGAAAGTCAATGAAACTGAGGCGCGTTTCTCCATCAATACTATCCCAACACTCATCACTTTGTGCGCGATCGCGCACAAAGTGATGGCGGTTATAATCAGCTCTGAGTTCTTCTACAATTGCTTGCAACTCAGGATTTTGGGCTGAAACATCCGTCTGCGCCATTGCCTCAAAATCTGTGGTGTAAAACCGGGGTGTCAACAATGTTTCCTGTACTGGTGCCTTCACACCAGACGGCAACTCCGTCTCTGAGGTTTGAACTGACTTCACCATGAGAATCCAACTCTTAATTTATCTCTTTAAAGCTATATAAGCACAAAGCTTATTAAAGAGCCATCTTTGGTTAAAATATTTAAAACAATGAGCGAAAATCACTTGTCAAGTAGCCGCTTCCTCAACGCGAATAGCCGTATCCTACACAGATGTATTTGTCAATTTGTTTAATGTCCCAATTATTGCACAAAAGGATTTATTTGCTGTCTTTGGCGTAACCATAACAGAAATTGCCAGCGAACTGAGACGAATAAATGGGGGTAAGCAAGGTTTTTATCTTGCTAATATCCTAGATAAAAAATATTATTATTGTGGTACTGAGTGGTCAGATGTCAAAGCCAAACTTCTTGAACTTGGTATTGGTACAGACCCAATGTCCGTTTAAAGACTACGCATTAATCAATAGAAAACGTACAACCCGGACTTAACTTACCCAATTGGCAGTCCCCTTACTGCGGTTGTAAGAAAGTGCATACTGAGGCTTTATCATCAAATAGTTATCGCTCCTTGCTAACACTCGTTGTCGCACCACTGGGATTTCCTAAAGCAAGCTCCCTGCTCCCCTGCCTGGTTTAGCCACCAGGAGTAAAACTAATAGTAATCGTAGTAGTATACTTCCCATTATTACCGACCCAAGGCTTAATCCTTCTGATATAACCGCTACGAGGGCTTCTCACCACGGGAATTTGACTGAGCTTATCGTCAATTGTTGATAAAGAAATGTTTAACTGTGCTAGCTGATAATCATGCTCGCGCATAGCTTGCCCATACTGCTGCTGTTGGCGCGAGTACTCCTGCTGAGTTTGATTCTCAATTTGTACTTTCTTCGCCTGCTCAATGCTGGCATCATACTCCAACAAACGACGCCGCGACTGCGCTGCTGTCAACTTAGACTTAGCACCATTTAACTCAGACTGGGCGATTTGCACAGCAATTTGTAACTGTTGCAGCTGCTGTTGCTGCTCAATGGAAGACGCTTGCAGTTGAGCCTTTGCAGACTCCAGTTCCGACTGAGCAACTTCGAGTTCCTCGTTTAGTTGCTTAAGTTTCGCAGACTCATGCTGAAGAATTTCTTCTTGTAGCTTCATCTCCTTCATTGACTTAATCGTCTGCTCTTGTCTTTCGATCTTCTGTTGAGCGCTAGAGAGTCCTTTATCAGCCTTATTAACAAGAGCCTTTTTTTCAGGATTTTCGCCTTTCAATAAGGCTGTATGTGCTTCTAAGACTGTTTGTGCATGGATGAGTCGTAGTTGAGCATGTGATATCGCCGCTTCTTCCTCTGAAAAGATTGCTGGCGGGAGTGGCTTTGATGGAATGGGTGCTCTTGGTTCAAAAGGCTTGTAAATAGCCTTATCCTTTAGACTTTGAATACGCAGACTAAGAGATTTTCGTTGTTGGGTAAGGCGAGCGCGTTCCCGTCGATTATCTGTAATCACATCTCCTTCTTTAATTCTCTCACCTTCTTTTACCCGAAGAAACGACTCATCGTCAACAGTTACAGAAAGCCTGAGTGGGCGATCCATACGACTTGGTTGGGCAGGGGAGACAAAAGAGGTAGAGGAGGTAGGAGAAGAATTTATTTCAAGAGATCCCCCAGCCTCTCTACTCCCCCTGCCTGCCTCAACAAATAAATTCCTTAACCGAACGGTACTGTCGGGCTGTGATTCCAAACCCGGCAACTGTGTTTGTGGGTGAGCCACCGATTCGCCAAATACTACCAGCAGTAATCCCCCTGCTAAGAGTAAGCTACCGAGATATTCTCTCATAGTATGGTTTTACCTTACTCCGTGATGTCTGGTATACTATCTTTCACTTTGATGCTCCCTATCTACCATACTGTGTACTATTATCCACTCGTCAATCTGACGGACAGTATAGTGAGAATTCGGATTGTCCGGTAAAGATTTTGTATATATTGGAGTACTGCTTAAGAGAGAATACTCACGTGAACCTTCCCCACACTCTAACATGTAGTCCATGAATGTGAAATCTGCTGTAAGCGAGCTTTTAAACTTCAACTGAGTACTGATATACCGTTTAAAAAAGCAAATTAATTTATAGTTATAAAATTATAAATAGTTAAATAATTTTGCTAGAAGTAAGCAAAAGAAGAGGAAGTAGGGAAAACTCTCCCTGCCTCTCCACGTCCTCTCGACAAGGAACTGATCATGAGTAGCAATCTAGCGGTTAAGCTTCGTTCGGGAACAGAACAATCTCACTCTGCCGCTGAAAATGTAGGATTTGTAAAATGTTTTCTGAAAGGGGTTGTGGATAGAGACTGCTTTGCTAAACTTTTAGGCAACTTGTATTACGTCTACAGCGAACTAGAAGCAGCAATACAGAGTCAGCAAAATCATCCCTTGATTCATCCGCTTTACTTCCCCGAACTCAATCGTAAAGCTTCTTTGGAAAAAGACCTAGAGTTTTATTACGGAAAAAACTGGCGATCGCAAGTTACATCCTCAAAAGCTACCCAAACTTACATTGCTCGTATTCGCGAAGTGACTGCTACCGAACCCTTGTTGTTACTGGGACATGCTTATACTCGATACATGGGCGATCTTTCTGGGGGTCAAATGTTCCAAAAAGTTGCCCAGTCAGCCTTGAAGCTTTCAGACTATGAGGGTACATCTTTTTACAATTTTGAGCAAATTCCCGATAAGAAAGCATTCAAGGACAAGTACCGTCAAGCGTTGAATGCATTACCTATCGATGATGTAACAGTAGAAAAGATTGTCGCAGAAGCTAATCATGCATTCCGGTTAAATCTGCATGTGGCACAAGAGTTAGAAGGAAACTTAATTGCGGTGATCGGTCAAGTTATGTTTAATACTCTGACTCAATCTCAAAATGGTAGCAATGAAGCTGCTGCGGCTAAGTAATACCGTATATTTTGATTTTGTCTGATACGGATCTCATGAAACGAACCTAATGTAAAAGTCAGCGAATGCGGCAACGAATAATGTAGCAACTTTTTTTATGTATTCTTTAATACTATACAAAAAATGTGATATTTGTTACTTTATACGTTGCAATCTTTGATACACTCATTGGAAAGAACTCAATGGTTTTTCAATTACCTGGTGTTAAATTCGATTTGGACATGATCGTCAAGTACAACACTCCGACACCCAGATACACCAGCTACCCACCAGCTACTGAGTTGACGGAAGCGTTTTCAAAAACAGATTTCCACAATGCGATCGCTGCCTCAAACCAAAGGAAATCCCCGCTTTCTTTGTATTTCCACATACCTTTTTGTCAAAGTGCCTGCTACTTTTGCGGTTGTAATGTGGTGATTTCCAACAACAAGAGTGTCGCCCAACCTTACCTGGAGTATTTGGTTCGAGAGATTAAGACAACAGCATCTTTAATTGATCGCTCGCGCGGAGTGGATCAGATTCACTGGGGTGGTGGAACGCCGAACTACTTGAGTTTTGAACAAGTAGAACTGTTGTGGAAAAATATAACCAGACATTTCACTATCAATCCCACTGCAGAAATCTCTATTGAGATTAATCCCCGCTACATCGATAAAAAATACATTTTCTTTCTCAGGGAGATAGGGTTCAACCGGATTAGTTTTGGCATTCAGGATTTTAATCGCCAAGTTCAAGTTGCGGTGAATCGCGTTCAACCAGATGAAATGCTGATTGATGTCATGAGTTGGATTAAACAAGCTCAATTTGAGAGTGTGAATGTAGACTTAATTTACGGTCTACCTTACCAAACTGTCCACACATTTAGGGAAACGATCGCCAAAACAATTGAATTAGATCCTGACAGAATTGCTGTCTTTAACTTTGCCTATGTACCTTGGGTAAAAGCAGTGCAAAAAAATATACCTGAGGAGGCTCTGCCACTCCCGCAGGAAAAGTTAGAGATTTTGAAGATGACGATTGAGGAACTGACTCGGAACCAATATCTATTTATTGGGATGGATCATTTTGCCAAGCCTCATGACGAACTAGCGATCGCTCAACGCAGCAGCAACTTAAAGCGTAACTTCCAAGGCTACACAACCCAGCCACAAACAGAACTGTTTGGTTTTGGTGCCACATCTATCAGTATGCTCGAAGATGCCTATACGCAAAACCACAAGCAATTAAGGGATTATTATCGAGCGATCGACGAGGGTGTTTTACCTATCGCCAAAGGCATTCAACTGACTCAAGATGACATCATCAGACGAGATGCGATCATGCGTCTCATGTCTCACCCCGTGTTGCACAAACAAGACATTGAAGATAAGTATCACATTAGTTTTGATAACTATTTCTTCCAAGAACTAGAACAGTTGAGGCTTCTTGAAAAAGATGGATTAGTCCAGTTATCAACCAACCACATCAGCATCACGGAAATTGGTAGATTACTGGTGAGAAATATTGCTGTTGTCTTTGATACATACGCAAGAAAGGGAGCGCAGAAATTCTCCCGCGCTATTTAATCTAGTATCAAGTCCGGATAATTACTTGTAAATGAAAGAAAGGCTCGTAGTTGCGCTTCAGCGCTCTCATAGCCATGCTGTGCTGAAGCGCAACTACAAACTTTAAGCCGGACAATATTAATTTGCACTTGCGTCGGTACGAGTCTTGAAAAAATTCAACGACTAGAGCAATTTTCTCAACTTGAGATCAACCTGGTACTGATAGCATTACTTACAAAAAAACTTTAAGTTGTAAAGATTATAGCGGTTCTCGTTTTCGTCACAGACAAAACGCCCTCTCAAGAAAGCCCCTCACCCAAGCTTGGGTGAGGGCGAGAGTGTATGGGATTTGACTGAGAACGGCTATAGTTTTTTTTAATGAACCGTCAACGCAAGGCAGTAAGTTGATGAACTAGTCCTACAGGGGGATTTACAAACCTAGGCAAGGAGTGAAAGGGTTTCCCTACAGTTTTCACCTCGCGCGCTAACAGAAGAGTAGACAACTGATTTAGGACTGCTATACATAAGACCCTTAAAAGCTATCTATTACGCTTTGCTTATTTGACACTCTCCGCTCTAAAGAGACGGAGATTATGCGCGACTTTTCAGCCTTAATATCCCGAAAATCGGGTTGCGCTGGCTCAATACGAATGCCAGTAAAAGGCGTACTGATATCTCTGTGGCGGGTTTTCCAGCCGTGACTTTCTTCCAGTCCGGAAGTAGGTTTTTATGTCTTGTCTGACACTTGTATTCTATCATAACTTTCGTCATTCGCATTGATGATTCATCAGAATTTTAAGGAAGGAAGACTTTACCCCTGTCCTAAAGACAGGGTTTTCAACGGGCATTCTTATAAATTATATTAATCTTACAAAAGACAAGAAATTTTGTTTTGCTAATCAGCAACGTCTAAGATCGAATAAATCACGACTTTTGGAAAGTTTTTGCGGATTTTTGCAGAATTAGCTGTTATTTTGACGTATCAAGGGTGTGAGAGCTTATGAATTATATGTACCATAGACGATACAGTTTGTTGGTGAATGTGAGTATTTGTATATTTATTTTTCTTTTGTAATTGTTCGGTGAGAGAATAAGTAAAGTTCCCTCGAAAGATGGATGAAAATCGGGAACGCTGTTTGTATAAGGAACGTCACTTTTGCCTGTTTAGGTTAAAAATCAAGGCAGAGGGGAAAAAGGGAGTGAAATACTTAATTTCGCTTTGCCCCTAAATATTTTATTTCATGCTAATCACAGTAGAACACCACAATACATAGGTTTTGTTTAAATTATGCTAGACATAGTAACTCAGCAACTCATTGACTCGACTGGCTGGAACGTTATTGAAACGGAGTTTGACCCCAATAAACTACATCATAAAGAAACTGTCTTTACTCTCGGTAACGGTTATTTAGGAACGCGAGGCGCGTTTGAGGAAGGGTATCCAGGTGATAACGCGGCAACTTTAATTCACGGGATCTATGACGATGTGGCGATCTTCACCACCGAGCTTGTCAATTGTCCTAACTGGCTGCCACTCATCGTGAAAGTTGCAGGAGAAAGCTTTCGGTTCGACAGTGGCGAGATTCTCAACTATGAACGTCGTCTTGATTTGCGTCTAGGTTTAGTCAGTCGTGATGTCCGGTGGCGTTCTCCGAAAGGTCACACACTGGAGTTCCATTTTCAGCGCTTTACGAGTATAGCAGATCAACATGTTTTAGCAATTCGCTGTCAAATTACTTCAATAGACTTTGAAGGTGAAGTTTCCGTAGAAGTTGGGTTGAACGCCGAACAAGATACCGAAGGTGTTGAACATTGGAAAACCCTGAAGCATCGTGGTGTAGATAATATCATTTGGCTGCACAGCCAAACGCTCAAAACGGGAATCCAGCTTGGAATGGCAGCTAAGCTGGTGGTAGAAGATGCTGTACCTGTGTGCATACACCAAGCTGACGGTAGCCCAAAACTGCAAACAACCTTTAAAATTGAACCAGGACGAGCGGTGACGATAGAAAAGATTGTCACAGTATTCACCTCACGGGAAACCGAAACTCCAGCTGAACTTGCGCTAATTCGTCTTGTAGCTGCACCCGGATACACAACGCTACTTGCTGCGCACATTTCCGCCTGGGAGCAACTGTGGCTTGAGAGTGATATTCTGATTGAGGGCGATCCTCAAGCACAACTGAGTGTTCGCTACAATATCTTTCAAATGCTTGCAGTCGCACCTCGTCACGACGATTCTGTAAGTATCCCTCCCAAAATGCTCTCAGGTTTTGCTTATCGGGGACACATCTTCTGGGACACGGAAGTTTTTGTCCTGCCGTTTTTGACTCTCAACCAACCAACACTGGCGCGGAATTTACTCACATACCGCTACAAAACTTTAGGCGGAGCACGACGCAAAGCGCAAGAAGCAGGGTACTCTGGCGCAATGTATGCTTGGGAAAGTGCTGCGACTGGTGATGAGGTGACTCCTCGGTGGGTAACAGGGCCGAATGGTGAGTTAGTTCGCATCTGGTGCGGTGATATCGAAGTGCATATCAACACTGATATCGCTTACGCTGCTTGGCACTACTGGCATCATACAGGCGATGATGAGTGGATGTGTGATTATGGTGCTGAAATGATCCTGGATACGGCTGTTTTCTGGGAAAGTCGAGTGGAATGGAACGCAGCACGCCAATGTTACGATATCCGTGATGTGATTGGACCAGATGAAAATCACGATCGCGTAGATAATAATGCCTTTACTAATAGCATGGTGCAGTGGCACTTGCAGTCAGCTTTGGCACTTTGGAACTGGCTGAAGCAAGCATATCCTGAAAAGACAGCACAACTGTTGGAACAGCTTGACTTGGTGCAGGAACGGTTAGAACGTTGGGCGTTCATTAGCAATCATCTCTATATTCATCAGGAATCGGGTTTGATTGAACAGTTTGAAGGTTTCTTTGATCTAGAACATGTCAATTTAGAAGATTACGAACCTCGTACCAAATCGATGCAAGGTTTGTTGGGAATTGAATCAACAAGCGCAAAGCAGATTCTCAAACAGCCTGATGTGTTGATGCTGCTTTACTTGTTACGCGATGTTTACGACAGGAAAACTCTCCAAACTAACTGGGACTACTACGATTCCCGCACTGACCATACTTATGGTTCCTCTCTAGGTCCGGCAATCAGCGCTATTTTAGCATGTGACTTGAATCAACCAGCAGAAGCGTATACCCATTTCATGCGAGCGGCGTTGGTGGATTTGGAAGATGTGCGGCGTAACGCGGCTGAAGGAATTCACGCCGCAAGTGCTGGTGGAGTGTGGCAAGCTGTTGTCTTCGGTTTTGGTGGCGTTCGGATGACTCAATTTGGTCCTGTCGCTTGTCCAAATTTCCCCCCCAACTGGACTCGCTTGAAGTTCCGCTTGAAGTGGCGCAATGAGTCCTATGAGTTCGATTTGGGTTCTGGCGTGGAAGAGGTAAAGAATGTCCCCGACTCCTCTTGTGTATCCGCTTCCCCCTCCTCAATATAGATGGTGTGGTGAACTACCCCGCCTTAAGAAGACGGGGGGTTTTTCTGACGATTACCCCCCCTAAACGGATAGAAATTTTGAAAATGACGATTGAGGAACTCACACATTAAAAAGTAAAAAGTAAAAAGTAAAAAGTAAAAAGTAAAAAGTAAAAAGTAAA
>CALMVQ010000043.1 GCA_937873135.1 uncultured Scytonema sp.
GATTAATCAAGCAATGGGTATCTTCAAGGGCGCTCCCCCCTGAACGGTTACAGTTTGGTCAATGCCCATTGTCCTTTTTCGCAAAAATGACTGATAGAAATAGTAATCAAGCGAAATTGTTGTTCTTGGCTAGGAGAAAAGTGAGTCATGTTGCTTAGGATGGCATTAAATCGGTTTACCCCCGGTCAAAACCTCTTTGACCAGATGATTGCCACAATTCGCGGTATCGTAAAGATAGAACAAGACATCTCAGCAAATCGTGCCCTTGATTGAAACAGACCGAATAACCAGTTCACAGTTCTAAACAAAAGCCAGAAAGTAAAACATGGAAAATAATTTGCTGCAACGCATAACCATTAATTCAGAAATTTGTCATGGGAAGCCATGTATTCGCGGACTCCGTTATCCAGTGGAGTTAATTCTGGAATTGCTCAGTTCTGGGATGACTGCTGATGAAATTTTGGCAGATTATGAGGATTTAGAATGAGCAGATATTTTTGCTGCTTTGGCATTTGCAACTCGGTTAACTCAAGTTAAAAGTATTTACAAGGTAGTACAGTGAAGTTTTTAGTTGATGCTCAGTTACCAACTCGATTGGTGAAGCTGCTAAAACTGGCTGGCTATGATGCCATTCATACTTATGCTTAATAATTCTCCCTCCGTAGCTCGCGATAGAGGCGCAGCACATAAGCACCAGCGGGAGTTTCTTGAAATTGCTTAATCTCAGATGCCATTTTGGTTGGCAATGCCTCCAAGCTGACAGGCTTCTTCATTGGGTGTTCTGGAGGTGAGACAGTCGCAGCCGCGAGTGCAGCAAAAGTCAAGTCAGCAGCAGAAAATTTATCTCCAACCAAGTAGTTTCGTCCATCAGCTAGCAATTCGCTGACTTTCTCAAAAATGCTCTGAATTTGTTCGTAAGCTTGTGCGGCAGACTCCGGGTTGATGTTTAATTTTTGGGCTGCAAGTTTTTGCATAAATGGGTAAATGATCTGAATTAGTGCAGACATAAAAAAGAAACCCTTTGCGACGGCAGTCGCCTACGGCGGGAAACCCGCCTGCAGCGCTGCCTCGCCTTTGCGTCTTTGCGTGAGCCAAAATTCATCCCCTTAATCAGCAACACCACGATCGCTGTTCAAAACGTCATACTCATTGCCGATGCCAAAGATGACTAAAAGTTGATGTAATAAAGATGCTGTTGCCAATGTTTAGATTAATGACAGAAAGGGTTTTGATTCTTGGAGGGAGAGGGCGGATCGGCAGTAGCGTTGCCCAGGATCTTGTCACCCATACACAGGCGCAAATAACCATTACTGGGCGCACCCCACAGAGCGGAACAGCCGAGTCGCGATTTTCGTTTTTAGTGTTAGACTTAGCAAACGTTGACAAACTCCGCGAGGCGATCGCCCAAGCCAACTTAGTCATTCATTGTGCTGGGCCGTTTCACTACCGAGACGCCAATGTTCTCAAAACATGCATCGAAGAAGGCGTCAATTATTTAGATGTTAGCGACCACCGCTCTTTTACCAGTAAGGCGCTCATTTATCATGATGATGCTGCTGCTGCTGGTGTCACAGCCATTGTTAACACTGGTATCTTTCCTGGCATCTCTAACAGCATGGTACGTCAGGGAGTTGAGCAATTTGATGTAGCAGAAAAAGTTCATTTAAGTTATTTGGTTTCTGGATCTGGTGGTGCTGGTGTCACTGTAATGCGGACAACCTTTCTAGGGTTGCAATATCCTTTTGAAGCTTGGATAGATGGTAAGTGGCAGGTTATGTTGCCCTACAGCCAACGTGAGACTCTTGACTTTCCCCAACCTTACGGACAAACTGGAGTTTACTGGTTTGATATGCCAGAAACCTTCACACTGCCTGAGGCTTTTCCAGAACTCAAAACCGTAATCACCAAGTTTGGTTCGGTTCCCGATTTTTACAACCACTTAACTTGGATAGCTGCCCACGTTTTTCCTAAGTGGTTGATGCAGCAGCGAAGTGCTATTGAATTTTTGGCTCATGTCAGCCATTTTATGACCGATGTCACCAATCGCTTCAGTGGTATAGGAGTAGCAGTTCGCTCAGAAATTTCCGGGCAAAAAGACGGTCAACAAGCCGTTTATTGTTCCACTTTAGTACATGAGAATACGGCGGTGGCTTCTGGCTGTGGCACTGGTAGCATTGCCCAATTATTGCTAGAAGGCAAATTTAAGAAACCTGGAGTTTGGACTGTTGAACAAGCACTGCCGACAAACTTATTTGAACAGGCAATCCAAAGCCGAGGTATGAAGATTAATCACAATTGGTTGTAGTCGTCAAATTTCTGTATACTCTGGCATAAGACAGCATTGTACTCAAACACGCAGATAGCATTTATGTGCGTGTTTGTGTTGAGTCAGTTTTTTTTACATCTGGCAAAAGCTGATCAAACGAAGTAAAGAGGGTATTTCCATGCGACTCATTTTATCAAATGTAAAACAAGCATTTTCCCAAACCATTTTTGTTTTAGGTTTGATGCTTTTC
Organism: uncultured Scytonema sp.; assembly: GCA_937873135.1. GTDB lineage: Bacteria > Cyanobacteriota > Cyanobacteriia > Cyanobacteriales > Nostocaceae > Rhizonema. The sequence goes on from CALMVQ010000043.1 coordinate 2,517, forward strand.
ATCAGCCTAATGAGTTTATGTTTGGCTCAACAGCCCAGCTATGCTGTGTCAGGAGCCGCTAACCAACTGACCCCAGGTGAAAAACTTGACCGGGCTTTTGACATGAATGAAGCTGCAGGCCTGACAGAACAACAGCGAGTGGATGCTTATGAACAAGCAATAAAAGAAGGTGACAGCCCTCAAAGTATGGAGAAGGCTTACGAATACGAAGAAAAGGTTGAAGAAAGCAAGCATCCTAAGCCAAATATCATTGAACAGGCTAAAGAAGTGCTTCAAGGTAAAAAATAAGTAAGTCAGCATAAAAGAATTGCTAGATAGTTCGTAGTTGCGCTTTAGCGCTGAAGCGCAACTACGAACATTAAAAAAAATTGACAATTATTTTTATAATTGTCATAATTTGTGAAAGTTGGAAAAGGAAGTTTATAAAGCTTTAGATTTTCATAAATAAGACAGGATTTATATAAGATTGATAGTTTGTTTTTTATTTTTTGGTCTTTTCATCTGTAGTCTTTATTATGCTCCGTAAGTTATAAATCATTAGGTTTTGATAGCGGCTAAGTTGTCTGAGATTTAGAGCAGATTTGAAAAATCCTGTTTCTTCGCCGAAATATTTTAGCTCCCCTTGATGTGTTGTGCGAAATCCAATCATCTTCTCAGACTTGCCAAATTGCGATACGGATGTGCGCCGTTGCCAAGGGCATCGCACTCATACAGAAGTTTTAGCGGCCTTAGATATGGGCTTTCTCTAGAATTCCTGTAAAATTGCCATAAGCGTTAATCAACGGTGTTCCTAGTGGATAGTTTATTGATGTTGGAAATAGTAAATTATATAAAAGAAGAGTGCCATGTCAGGCTCTAGAGATCGAGATAGTGGATGGGGACGGCTTACTCATGGGGCTCCTTTAGCAGTATTTGTTGTAGCCGCACTTTATATTATTATTAAGCTTTTACCGATCTTAGAACTGGTTGCTCTAGCCGCGCTTGTTGCTTTAATTCTTCGTACTACTTTGCAGTGGTTAGAGAAGTTGGTCAAAGTGCCTTGGATAGCGGTGATGATACTTCTTGGGGTGGTTGTCGCCTTTTTCTTATTCCTTGGTTTCGTGGTAGCTCCTAGCATATACGAAGAGGCTCTGACATTAAGCACATCATTACCTGATTACCTGAACAAACTGATTAATTTATCTCGCAGGCTTCACAATCAAGCTAGTTTTATTCCCGATTTATCTCAAGGTTTGGAGCAGTTAAAAGGTTTACTTAACCGAGTCGTTTCTTTCTTTCCACTCATCCTCCGAAGTACTTTGGATGTGTCGATTGATACTGTAGCTACCTTGATCCTCGCCTTATACATGGCTTACAACCCTAATTCCTTAATTCAAGGGATGCTGCGCTTGGCACCGCGTAGGGAACACCCTCGAATTATTAAATTACTCAAAACTATCGAGATGAGACTTGAAGGCTGGCTTTTGGGTACGGGATTGGGAATGCTAATTATTGGTGGTGGAGCCATGATTGGACTCTGGATTCTCAAAGTTCCCTTGGCTATCTCTTTCGGTCTCATCGCTGGAATTATAGAAGTTATTCCTTACTTTGGCTCAATTGTAGGTACACTTCTGCCAGCGCTAGTAGCACTGACTATCTCCCCGTTGAAAGCTCTACTTGTCGTAGTGTTCTTCTTGATTTTAAACCAAGTCGATGTTCACTTCATCCAACCTATAATCATGGGTCAGCGAGTACATCTACATCCAATAGTAGTTATCCTTGCCTTTCTATCTTTCGGTAAACTTCTAGGATTTATCGGTTTGATTATAGCGGTTCCAGCAGCAGCAGTCATTATGAGCATATTTGAGGAGTTTACTGCTCCAATTCCTGAATCCGAGAAATCAGAACTCGCAGACAGCCCATGATTGCTGCTTTTCGCTTCTAGTTTGCTGAACATCCTCTATAAGTATAAACGCGCCTTACAGAGCGAATTAACAGTGGATGGCGGGACGTTGCACAGACGCTTTTAGCGGTGAGGCAGCGCGAATGACGGCTTAGCCCTCGCTAGGCGACTGCGATCTTCGCAGCGTTAGCGAAGCGAAGCGCGGTAGCGAGGCACGAGCGTCACCCGAAGGGCTTGTCGTCAGACATCGCCTTCCTAGAATTGCCGCAACTGCTTACCAATTCTTAGAAGCAATGGGCTAGAAGGTCGTTGTTATTATTAATCAGATCGGCAAATATTTAAAGACTTGTCTTAGCTTGATCTTTTGTGTTATAAAACACAGTAAAGAAAATACTTAAAAAGAGCAAGGACTGGTATGTAGTAGGAAGAGGGAAACCCATTCAGTTGTACAGAGAAGCCAGCGCTTTTCGGCAATGGGTTGTTCCTGAGTCATAAGTAAAACTCCATACCTCACGCCATCTACCACATCGCATCTGCTATCTACTGTTAGGTCAAAAATAGAAGAAAAATTACCATTGGAGAAATGGTTAATTTATTTTTTTCATAGATTTATCAGGAATTCCGGAAACAGGGGAAATGTTAGGAAACCTATATAAGCAGAGACTAAGTACAGCGTTGCATTAATTCGTAGCGAATTTATCCATCATCTGTGCGA
>CALMVQ010000044.1 GCA_937873135.1 uncultured Scytonema sp.
TTCAGGGTTACTGAAAGCCCACACTCTGCCGCAAGGTGAGTGTGGGTAGTTTACCTGAAGCCACCCAACCCCCTGTTAATAAGTAAGTAGGGCATATGCCCTACCTCTAATTTACCCAGCGTTTTTCCGCCACCACTCAATCGTATTCTTCAAACCTTGCTTGAAGTCTACTTGGGCAGTGAACCCAAAGGTGTGCTTTGCCCGCTCTGTATCTAAACAACGCCGGGGTTGGCCGTTGGGCTGGTTGGTTTCCCAAACAATTTCGCCGTCAAACTCCATCAGTTCGCAAATGAGATTAATTAAGTCGCGGATGGAAATTTCCGAGCCAGTTCCCAAGTTTACGGGTTCGAGGTCATTGTATAATTGAGTACCCATGACAATACCCCTTGCTGCGTCTTCGGAATACAAAAACTCCCGAGTGGGACTGCCATCACCCCAAACTGGAATTTTCTTTTCTCCCTTTATCTGAGCTTCCTGGACTTTGCGAATTAAAGCTGGGATGACGTGGGAACTTTTGGGGTCAAAATTGTCTTCTGGCCCGTACAAATTCACTGGTAACAAGTAAATGCCATTAAAGCCGTACTGCTGACGGTAAGCTTGTAGTTGAACTAAAAGAGCTTTTTTTGCTATTCCATAAGGAGCGTTAGTTTCCTCTGGGTAGCCATTCCACAAGTCATCTTCTTTAAATGGGACTGGAGTAAATTTGGGATAGGCGCAGATGGTGCCGACGCAAACAAATTTTTCTACGACCGCTTGATAAGCTGCGTGAATTAACTGAGTTCCCATCATCAAGTTGTCGTAGAATAACTCACCAGGTTTTTCACGATTGAGACCGATACCACCGACATGAGCTGCTAGATGAATGACAATGTCTTGCTGATCGACGGCACGGTGGCAATTTTCCAGAACGCGCAAATCACAGTCATGCGATCGCGTAACTGTAATTTTCTCCCGATCTGCTCCAGCTTTGCACAACTGGTCTATAACCTGACGCCCTAGGAAACCGGCTCCACCAGTGACGAGAATCCGTTTGTTTTTTAGTTCTAAAACGGTCATTCGATTTTGGATTTTGAATTTTGGATTTTGGATCGATCCCACGGTTTGTACCGGGGGTTTGAGATTTTGTATTTATTCCATAGATGACAGAGGTTTGTATTTGCATCATCAAGGAATTATCGAGCGTGTTCTTATCTTTCTTTGGTATAAAAAGCACTCAGCGCTCTGCTTTCGTTAAAGAGATCCCTTGCTGATAGCTAAGTGCTTTGTTAAAAGTGGAGCACCCCCAGTTCTTGCCGAATCATGGCATTATCCTTAATCACCTTTGCCACTGTGCCATTTGGCGAAGTTAAACCCACTGCCTGCAAGTCGGCTTCTACCATTAGGGCGACCAATTGCTCAAATGTTACCGATGGTTTCCAATCCAATGTTTTCTGCGCCTTGGTAGGATCGCCAATCAATAAGTCCACCTCAGATGGACGGATATAACGCTCATCAAACTCCACATAATTTTGCCAATCGAGATTCACATAGTTAAAAGCTATTTCCAAGAACTCGCGCACGGAATGGGTTTCGCCAGTCGCGATCACATAATCGTCTGGTGTAGATTGCTGTAGCATTTTCCACATCGCCCTGACGTAATCCTTGGCGTATCCCCAATCTCGCTTGGAATCTAGATTGCCCATGTAAAGTTTTTTCTGTTTACCAGCAAAGATTCGGGCAACCGCCATTGTAATTTTGCGTGTTACAAATGTTTCACCACGACGGGGCGATTCATGGTTAAAAAGTATCCCATTACACGCAAACATACCGTAAGATTCGCGATAATTCACCGTTTGCCAATGTGCGTAAACTTTAGCACACGCATAAGGACTGCGGGGATAAAACGGTGTTGTCTCCTTCTGTGGGACTTGTTGCACCAAACCATACATTTCTGAAGAACCTGCTTGGTAAAAGCGTACTTGAACGCCAGTACGATGCTCGTAGTCGCGGATTGCTTCCAACAGACGTAGGGTTCCCATTCCTACTGTATCTACCGTGTATTCAGGAGCATCGAAGCTTACCCGTACATGGGATTGAGCACCTAGGTTGTAAATCTCTTCAGGCTGAATTTCTTCTAATATACGGCGCAGTGTTGTTCCATCTGTTAAGTCACCATAATGAAGAAACAACCGCACCCCATCTTTGTGAGGGTCTTCGTAGATATGATCAATACGGTCTGTGTTAAAAGTGGAAGTCCTACGAATAACACCATGAACCTCATAACCTTGCTCTAGCAAAAACTCACTCAGATATGAACCATCTTGACCAGTAATACCAGTAATCAGCGCTCGCTTTTTTTGTGTCATGCTCAATTATCCCTTGTCGTTTCTGAATTAAATGTATACAGGCGACTTGGTACAAACTAGCAGCTAATTACTCATTTGCCCAATGGGAAACCTACGAGTTTCAGTTGGATATCAGCTAATTGTTATCAGTGAATATGCTGAATTCAGAGGATTTTTTTTGTAAGCTCCTACCCTCTTTACTAAGGATTTTTCACCTTTACTGTATAAATTTTAGATCTTTACAAAAACTTTATATAATTGACTTTTTTTAAGGACTGAATCAAGCTGTGTTCTCATTCATAATTTATCAGCCTACACTACAAACTTTCTTCGTTTTTCTCAACACGTTTACAGGGGAAGATTTCCAAAAGTTGACTAGTTCAGGAGTGCTTGATGCTTCGGCTTTTGTGCGCTCGTAACCCCAAGCTAGAAACGGGGGGATTGAAGTAAGGACGCATTATTTCTTGTGGCACTCTCCAAGAAAATAAATCTTTTTTTCTTCCATACCTGTAAGGTTCGGCGTAAGACATGAGTGTGCTGCAATTATTTTTACTTTTTACTTTTTACTCAGCACTGTTGTGGTGAGAGTATAATCCAGCAACCAGCCTGTTATATAGACTTAGGAGTTATAGCAAGGGATTGATGCTTAGGACAATTATCAATATACAAATCATGCTGTTGCTAGCCTTCTATAATCAACTTGTCCTAACAGTTTTGGCGACTGCTATAGCTACTACATTTTTCACTAGACAAAACAGGACAACCTTTATATTTTTAAGGCTAATATTAACTTATTTTCACCCAATATCTTGGGTTTAGCCACAAAAATACACCTAGATCTTCGGTTTTACCAGCAGATTTTGGTGGGAGGTTGTCGCGTTTTGTCCTAGTTCCTCTCAACCCTTTCACGGTGAGGCTTGTGTATAGCACGACAATTCATCTATGGAGAACCACTAGAAGAGTATCCGACGATTCCAAGCCCCCGAATTCATCCGTTGGGTTCTAAATAGCAAGAACGAATTACGCATTATTTTGGTCAGTAGTTTGTCTTCAAAACACACAACTGACCGACAACTATTCAATATGCGCCATTATTTTTGGGGATAACGACAACACCAATTGTTTTCACAATGATCCATAAATCCAGCCAAAAAGTTCTAAATTTGACATAATGCAGGTCTATTTGAACCCGCCGAGGATATGGAATGTCATTGCGTCCTGAAACTTGCCACAATCCAGTGATGCCGGGACGAATAGTTAAAATTTGAGCGATATGGTAACCGTACTTTGGTAGTTCTTCTACTACTAAAGGTCGGGGACCAACAACACTCATATCCCCTTTTAAAACATTCCAAAATTGAGGAAATTCATCCAAGCTAGTCATTCGTAAAAACCGACCAATTTTTGTAATTCTGGGGTCTTGCTTGAGTTTAAAATTACTTTCAAACTCTAGGCGCAAATGAGGGGATGTTTCCATTATTTGCACAAGAACTTCGTCAGCATTACTTACCATTGTTCGGAATTTAATACAATTAAAAAGTTTGTAATTTTTTCCTACACGCTCCTGAATATAAAAAATTGGACCCTCTGAGCTTAAAGCAATCAGCAAGACCAAAATTAAATACACCGGGGAAAATAAGATCAGTACCAATAACGAAAACACAATGTCAAACAGTCGCTTGGCAATCTCTCCGTTTAAACCCTGAATAGACCTACCTTTGGGTTTAACTCTAGGCGTCTTTTTTTGTTGACCACGTTTTAAGAAAGTACGTGTTGACGCGCAAGCAGCTTGCCGTAGGTATCGCTTGCCGGAGAGGAGTGAGCTCTGGGCAGTCATCATACTCCTTAATTATCCACACCACACATAGTCCCAATCTTAAAGCTAGACAGGTGCGCTTGGGGGCAAATTTATAAAAGCCCATGAAACAAGCGTACAAAACAAGACCATCAACCCTTGAGATGGTCTTCCCAGGCACGTTTTTATAAAGTCTAGGTACTGCTGGGCAAAGATTTGTGAGGAAAACTGGGCAGAGTGCGATCGCACGTACTCTGCACTAATCTTTCCTTGGTAAACTTCAAAAGTTTCCACGGCTTCTATCAAAGCGGCTGGAGTCTGCTCGTTAAAAAATATACCTGTTCCTGTCTCCTTATGTTGCCGAACATCCCGCACAGTTTCCAAAGCACCACCCGCGCCATAGGCGATGACTGGAGTACCACAAGCTTGCGCCTCTACTAAAGCAATGCCGAAATCTTCATAAGCTGCATAAACAAATGCTTTAGCATTTGCCATATATTTTTTTACCACCTCATCAGGTTGCCGCCCCATAAGTTGTATATTCGACTTTGCTATTTTCATTAATTGTTTCATTTCCTCTCCTGTGCCAATGACTACTAAAGGTTTTTGCAATTCATTGAAAGCCCTGATAATTAAGGATACTTGCTTATAACTCACTAACCGGGAAACAGTTAAATAAAAATCCTCTTTATGAGGTAAAAATGGAAAACTCTCGATATTAACTGGTGGGTAAATGACTTTTGCTTCCCTTCGATAGCAGCGCCAAATACGACGAGCTGTATAGTGCGAATTAGCAATAAAGTAATCAACACGATTTGCTGTCAATACATCCCACTGACGTAAACGATGTAGTAAATACCGAATTATCCATCCTATTAAACCGTTCCCCAGCTTACTTTGCTGTAGATAATCAAAAGTTAATTCCCAGGCATAGCGCATGGGGCTGTGGCAGTAGCAAATATGTAATTGATTGGCAGTCGTAAGGACTCCCTTGGCAACGACGTGGGATGAAGAAAGAATAACGTCATACCGTCGTAAATCTAGTTGTTCAATTGCTAATGGTAAGAATGGTAAGTACCTTTGTATACCATTACGTGCAAAAGGAAAATTTTGAAGAAACGTCGTGCCAATTTGACGCTTGTATAAATAACTGTCAGGATTACTTGATTCAAAGTCGATAAGGGCATACAAATCGGCATCAATTTGATTCAGAATTTCCCGAACAACGAGTTCTGAACCGCCAGTTGCTTTGGGTGTAAGCCACTCATGCACCAGAGCAAATTTCAAGGGCACAACTCACTTTTATGGCTAGAGAATACATACAGTTAGGAGTTGGACAAGGAAGCAAGAATACTACATGAAGGAGTCAGAATTCAATTGCTACCTATGCCTAAAGGAACAAGGGTTTTATTCTAGTTAAATTTTCCCCTTTTCCACAATAAAAATGACAACGAAAGTGCTGCATGTGACTCGGGTGGCATAAAAAACTACGTTCAGCTTCAAACCATGATTCATCCGCGCCTACGCACAGAATCCTCCTGAATTCTTCAGAGGTAAATTCACTTTGCCTAGTGGAGAAACCCAATTCTTGAGTTCCTAAAGTACAATGGGTTACCTCTGGTTGAAACCAAAGATAAAAGATGCGCTTCTGGCGTAGCGTAGGTAACTGCATCATGGTAAGTGCGCTCCGTTGACCAAGAATCCTAAGTGCCCTAAGTATGGGTATGTCAATAATATAATCAGAAACGTCCCAAACTTGAATTCGTAGACGTAATTACTCAAAAACGGGTTCCAGAGGGGTGCCGCAACCTGATAACCTCAGTATTAAGCTGATGGCTTACAGCTTTGGCTTAAAGCAATCAAAAATAGGAAACTAAGATTTTATGCGAATTCTGATCATGGGTGGCACACGGTTCATTGGTGTATACTTGAGTCAACTACTCGTCGCCCAAGGACATGAAGTAGTGCTTTTCAATCGCGGTCATCGTCCCAAACCTGTTGCGGAAGTAGAGCAAATTACAGGCGATCGCACTGATGGAAACCAGCTCAAAGAAAAATTATCACACTTAAATTTTGATGCCGTTTTTGACAATAACGGGCGGGAACTTAGTGATACGCAACCACTGGCAGAGATTTTTCAAAACCGCGTCCAACATTTTGTCTACATGAGTTCTGCAGGAGTTTATCTTAAATCAGACCAAATGCCCCATATTGAAGGCGATGCTGTCGATCCAAAAAGTCGCCACTTGGGTAAGCAGGAAACGGAAGCTGGACTTACGCAATTGGACTTGCCCTTTACATCCATTCGCCCCACCTATATTTACGGTCCCCAGAACTATAACGATTTGGAAGCTTGGTTTTTTGATAGAATTGTACGCGCTCGCCCGATTCCCATCCCTGGTAATGGGTTGCATATTACCCAGTTAGGTCATGTGAAAGACTTAGCAAGAGCAATGTGCAAAGTTTTGGGAAATTCAATCGCGGTTAGGCAAATATACAACGTGTCAGGCGATCGCTTTGTCACTTTTGATGGCTTAGCCCGTGCCTGTGCTGTCGCTACCGGCAAATCAGCAGACGCTGTAAAAATCGTCCATTACGATCCGAAAAAATTTGATTTTGGCAAGCGCAAAGCTTTTCCCATGCGGACGCAGCACTTTTTTGCCTCAGTGAATAAAGCTATTACAGAATTAGGTTGGCAGCCTGAGTACGATCTGATATCTGGGCTTCAGGATTCGTTTGAGAATGATTATCTGAGTTCTGGAAGAGATCAGGTTGAGGTAGATTTCTCAGTTGATGATGAAATTTTGGCTTCCTAAGCAATCGTGATGATTACTTTAATGGTTAACCTGCCAATAAGTGAAGTGCGATCGCATTTCCCAAGCACATTTGCCGATCCCAATTTTTGTGATCAGGATGTCGATTTCACAAACTAAATGGAAAAATTTGCACTTCCTTGGTGGCAACGGTTCCCCTTGTGCAGAACAATGTTTAATTAACAGTTCTAAACTGCTCTAGGAATCTTATATCTAAGAAAATCTCCTTGCCCTTTTGCAACCATATAGACATGCCACACCGTTATCGTGGGACTCAAGAATACTGTAAGTCGCAATGCTTCTATCTAAATCCAAATCAACGCGAAACAAACGTAAATTTTGAAATTGAATCACGTTTTTCAGTCCTCCTAGCGAGTAAAATGTTTGACAGCCACCCTTGTCTTGATTAATGCTAATTGATTGAAATGCTGCTAAATAATCGCTATCGAGTTATTCAGACTTTGGGAAGCGGTGGATTTGGTGAAACGTTCTTAGCAGAAGATACCCAAATGCCTTCTCTCCGTCGTTGTGTGATTAAACAACTCAAACCGATTCACCATAACCCTCAGATTTACCAATTGGTGCAAGAGCGTTTTCAAAGAGAAGCAGCGATTTTAGAAGAATTGGGTGGAAACAGCAACCAAATTCCCGCACTGTATGCCTATTTTCAATTAGATGGACAATTTTATTTAGTTCAGGAGTGGGTTGAGGGTGAGACGCTGACGGCAAAAATGCGACAGCAGGGGTTATTCAGTGAGAGTTTGGTGCAGGAAATATTAGTAAATTTATTATCAATACTGGAATACATACACAGTCAGGGCATTGTCCATCGTGATATTAAACCAGATAACATTATTATGCGGTATAAAGATGGCAAACCAGTACTGATAGATTTCGGTGCAGTGCGGGAAACAATGGGTACAGAGCTTAATTCCCAAGGCAATCCTACCACTTCGATAGTGATTGGGACGCCCGGTTATATGCCAAGCGAACAAGCGATGGGTAGAGCAGTATATGCGAGCGATCTATATAGTTTAGGATTAACAGCTATTTACCTACTTACAGGAAAATCACCGCAAACGTTAGAGACAGATTCTCAAACTGGTGAAATTAATTGGGAGCGAAATACTGTGAATCCAAATTTGGCTGCAGTATTGGACAAAGCAATTGCCTACCATCCACGCGATCGCTTTACGAGTGCAAAAGAAATGTTATTCGGATTGCAATCTACTGCAATACCGACGATGCACACACGAGATACGAACCAAACTTCTATAAAACCTCAACAAGCCGTTCCTGTTACCTTTTTAGCTTCCCATCAAAGTTTTGGAAAAAAAGAAATTCTTGTCGGTAGTTTAATCGCAGGTGGATTAATCAGTATATTTGTCCTCATAGGTATGCTAAAGCCACAGACTCAATCGAGTATACAGACAGAGGTCTCACCTTCAGTACAACTATTAATCCCCACGACAGGAGACAATTATTCTTGGCTTTCTCAAAGAAAAGTTACGGATGCAGATCTAGATGGTAAAGACGGTTTACAGCTAGACATCATCCGCAATTCTATTTTTGCACATCACGGTCGCCGTTTTGACAATCCTGAGCTACAGAAGTACTTTAATAGTCAGGTGTGGTATCACCCCTCGCGGTATTCACCAAGTGAGTTTGATAAGTTGGATTTACTGTCAGATTTAGAGGTGCAAAATGTTGAATACATTAATGTTTATCAAAATAACCACAATAGAAGACGTTTTCCGAAATAGTCTGCTAAGCAAGTCGGCATAAATAAATGAAAGTTTGTAGTAAGCGCTTACTACAAGCCAATTTTATTAACTTTACTTTTCTTTACATAATTAGGTTTTTATCACCAACTTACTTAAATGCTTTTAGTAAGCATTCAGCTTGGTGGGCAGTGCCGTATCAAATGGAAAGTTATGGCGATTTAGTTAAATCCTCATAACCACCAGAGAACTCAATGGTACACTTGAACTTCAGTCAAGCCATTTAACCAGCGCCTATGGTTCATGTGAAGCGCGTGGAACTCACTAACTTCAAATCCTTTGGTGGTACAACCAAAGTACCATTACTACAGGGTTTTACTGTCATTTCTGGACCAAACGGTTCCGGTAAATCTAACATCCTCGACGCACTGCTGTTTTGCTTGGGGCTTGCCAGCTCCAAGGGAATGCGAGCTGATCGTCTGCCGGACTTAGTCAACAATACCCAAATTGGCAAATCTCGTTCCACTATAGAAGCAAGTGTCACAGTCACGTTTGATTTGTCAGATTTTGTACCGCCTGAGGTAACGAATGAAAGTGCGAATGTAACCGATGATACGAATGAGGAACAGACAGAGAATTTAACTGTTATCTCTGCTGCCAAAAGGGGAGAGTGGAGTGTAACGAGAAAACTGCGAGTAACCTCACAAGGAACTTACACATCGAATTATTATATTAACGGCATCGCAGCCACGCTGACGGAGTTACACGAAGAACTCAATACTCTACGTATTTATCCGGAAGGTTATAACGTTGTCTTACAAGGGGATGTCACCAGTATTATTTCCATGAACACTCGCGAGAGGCGGGAAATAATCGATGAGTTGGCAGGAGTAGCAGCATTTGACAGGAAAATTGTCCAAGCTAAAAAAACTTTAGATGAAGTCAAAGAGAAGGAAGATAGCTGTCGCATTGTCGAGACGGAATTAATCACCCAACGCGATCGCCTCTCTCAAGATCGTGCTAAGGCAGAAAAATACCAAAGGCTCAAGAGCGAGTTTCAACAAAAACAATCTTGGGAAGCAGTTTTATCATGGCGTTCTCTACAAGCACAACAAGAAAAATTAGCGACACAAATTCAACAAGGCGATCTCTCACGTAGCGAACTCACAACCCAACTCAATACCCTCAACTCAGAAATCGCCCAAAAAACATTTGATTTGGAACAACTCAACGCCCATGTGAAAGCATTGGGAGAAGAAGAACTTTTGGCGTTACAATCTACTCTTGCTACTCAAGAAGCCGAACGCAAACAACGAGAGCGATCATTGAAGGAACTGGAAACAGCTTCACAAGATATACTTAAGCGTCTAGTTCAACAAGAGCAAGAAATTCAACAACACCAGCATTCGCTACAACAACTTGCAGAACAACAAGTTGTAGAGACGCAAAATGGCGCATCTCTACAGCTTGAACGTAACGGAGCGCGACAAGCTTTAGAAAATTCTCGCTCCAGTGCCGCAGAAATTGCTTCTGCCTCGGAAGCTTGGGTACAGCAACAAACAGCTCTCAACCGTCAAATCGAAGCTTTACTGCAAACCGTTGAACCACAACGTACAGAACAGGCACAACTGAGAGAACGTTACAACCAACTACAGCAGCAAATTGAAGAGCAAACCCAGCTGAATCAAACATTAGAGCCGCAACTTGCCCAAAAACAAGTTGAGTGCAGTCAAACACAAACAGAATTTAACGCTGCTGATGAACCCATCCAAAACCTAGCCCAAAACCTATCTGCGACAGAACAAGAACTACAAATCCAGCAGGAAACTCAAAAGCGCTTACTAAACGAGCAACGGGAGAAACAACGCTCTTTAGATAAACTGGAGGCACAACTTGCAGCACAACAAGAAGTGCAAGGAACGCAAGCAAGCAAAGTTATCCTGCAATCGGGAATACCTGGTGTTTGTGGGTTAGTTGTGCAGTTAGGACGTGTGGAGCCCCGCCATCAACTTGCTTTGGAAACGGCTGCAGGTGGGCGTCTGGGGCATATTGTTGTGGAAGATGACAGCATAGCCGCAGCCGGAATTGAATTGCTTAAACAAAAACGTGCTGGGCGGGCAACTTTTTTACCGCTGAATAAAATTCATGCTGCCAAATTTACTCAAGATGCCACGTTACGATACGCCAACGGCTTTGTCAACTATGCTGTGAACTTAATCGAGTGCGATCGCCGTTACCGAGATATATTCACTTACGTTTTTGGTAATACAGTCGTCTTTGAAACTATCAGTCAAGCACGGCAGCAGTTGGGACTATATCGCATTGTGACTTTGGAAGGCGAATTGTTAGAAACTAGTGGTGCCATGACAGGTGGCAGCAATACTCAACGTTCGGCGTTGCGGTTTGGCACAGGAGAAGCAGCAGAATCTGAAGAAGTTGTCGCGTTGAAAAAACGGTTGGTAGATATTGAGCGGGTTTTAGATCGTTGTAGTGAGGCAATAAGTTCTCTGTCTGCAAGAACAAAACAACTGACGCAAGAACTGACAGAAGCAAGACAGGCACGACGAGAACAACAGTTACAGTTAGAGCAGTTGCTCAAAGAGATTAAGGGATCGACAGCGCAATTACAAGGAACGCAGTTGCAACTTACCCAAAACAATGAAAAATTTGTAATTGCCCGATCTCGCTTGGAAATTTTGGATCGGGAGTTGCCAGAACTTGAGCAGCAACTACAACAATTGCGACAAGCCTTGACGGAGTTGGAAGAGTCACAAACTCCTTATGAATGGCAACAAATTCAAGCAACAATCAAGGTTCAAGAGCAACAATTGCAACAACGAGAAGCGGAACTAAGGGGATCTGAGCAAAAATTAAAAAATCAGGAAAATCAGCAGCAGCGTTTGCAAGAGAAAATTCAGGAAGGAAATGAACGTATTCAAGAATACCTCCAACAGCAAAGAAATCAGCGTTTACAACTAGAGGAATGGAGACAACAAGAATCAGCCCTGACGATTGCTGTGGCTGAAACTTGCGCTGCTTTAAGTCAGATGGAGGTGAGTTTAGGAGAAGAAAAAAACAAACGTGATGCCACAGAACAGGAATTGCGCTCTTATCTGCTGCGTCAGCAACAGTGGGAGTGGGAACTGCAAAAACTGCAAGAAACTCAGCAGACGCGACGCGTTGAACTGGCAAACTGGCAAACTCAATTACAAAATATGGCAGCAGAATTGCCTTATCCTCTGCCAGAAGTACCAGCAGTAGTAGATTTGGAAGAACTGCAAAAAGAATTGCGATCGCTTTCCAAACGCCTGCAAGCAATGGAACCAGTCAATATGCTAGCGTTGGAACAGTATGAACGGACGCAAAACCGCCTGGAACAACTCACGCAAAAATTAGAGACATTAGAAGCAGAACGCACCGAATTACTCTTGCGGATTGAAAATTTCACCACATTGAGACAACGCGCTTTTCAAGAAGCCTTCGATGCCGTCAATCAAAACTTTCAATCAATTTTTGCTATCCTTTCTGAGGGTGATGGCTACCTACAGCTTGACAACCCTGAAGATCCGTTCAATAGTGGATTGAATTTAGTTGCACACCCTAAAGGTAAACCAGTGCAGCGATTAGCTTCTATGTCTGGAGGAGAAAAATCTCTCACAGCATTAAGTTTTATTTTTGCCCTGCAACGCTATCGACCATCGCCATTTTACGCCTTTGACGAAGTTGATATGTTTTTAGATGGGGCAAACGTGGAACGATTAGCTAAAATGATTAAACAACAGGCGCAACAAGCACAATTTATAGTTGTGAGTTTGCGTCGCCCGATGATAGAATCAGCCGAACGCACAATTGGCGTAACTCAAGCCCGTGGAGCTTATACTCAAGTTTTGGGAATAAAGTTGCCATCAGACCATAAGTCTACTTGAGTTTTTGTTAATAATAGTGTATAGATTAACCGGATTAGAGATCAGGACTCAATATAGAATGACCTCTGAACAAATAATTAGACGTTCCGATATTTTAAACACCCAGGTCATCACTCGTGATAATGGCAAACGGTTGGGAATCGTAAGTCAGATATGGGTTGATGTTGACCAAAGAGAGGTTGTAGCTCTTAGTTTGCGAGACAACCTGATCTCTGTATCTGGTGTGCCACGCTACATGTATCTCAACAGTATCAATCAAATGGGTGACGTCATCCTTGTGAATAACGAGGATGCCATTGATGATATAGAGGTTGAAGCTTTCAGCAACCTCACTAACTGGGAAGTGATTACAGAAACTGGGGAAGTTTTAGGCAAAGTGCGGGGCTTCAAGTTTCATGGAGAAACAGGTAAAATTACTTCCATAACGATCGCTTCTTTTGGATTGCCGCAGATCCCCGACCAAATTCTCAGTACCTACGAGTTGTCAGTAGAAGAAATTGTCAGCACCGGTCCCAATAGATTAATTGTGTTTGAAGGAGCTGAAGAGCGCGTGAACCAATTAACAGTTGGTATATTGGAACGCTTGGGTATTGGGAGAGCGCCCTGGGATCGCGAGGATAGCGAAGAATACGGCAGTTATACTCCCCGCACCATGCCAGTATCACAACAACTGCCTCCTGGAGTACCATTGGAGTCACCAAAACCGAAAACCATTCGCAGAGCAGAACCCATAGCACGCGAAGAAGAATGGGACGATGACTACATTGAAGAGCGTCAAGAACGTCAAGAACGTAAAGTGATGAAGGCGCAGCAGTATGAGCCTGTTCAATACGAAGACGACGAGGAAGAAGATAACTGGAGTGAGGCAACAGGTAAGGATAGATATCAAAAATCGCCTAAATATGAACCTGCTCCTTATAACAACAAGCAATACGATGAAGACGATTATGATGACGACTTACAGAGTGATGCTTGGGCTGATGAGTCACCCAAGCCAGTCAATATTCCCAAGAGGGTGAAGGAAAAACAGCCAGAGTACGAAGAGGAAGGGGGATATTAAGAGGAACTCATGCAGGAGCAAGGGAGTCGTGTTATCACCCACGCCCTTGCCTCTGCACGACTCGTCAAAAATTCAAAATATCTAAGGATTCTTCTATCTCTAACTCTAAAATTCTTTCCCGTGCCTTTTTATGTTCCTCTAGCTTACCTTCTTTTCGATAAAGGTCAGCTGCTTTCTGAAAGTCATCAATGATTTCCTGTTTGTCTCCTTGGTGATAACGAGCATTTCCTCGGTGATAATAGGCATCGGCATCATTAAGATTTATCCTAATAACTTGACTGTAATCCTCAATTGCGCCCTCGTAATCAGCTAATTCATAACGGGTATTGGCACGGTTATAATAAGCAGTAGCATCATTGGGATTAATTGCGATCGCCTGAGTGTAGTCTTCAATTGCTCCTTCGCAATCTTCCAAGTCATAACGAGCATTACCACGGTTTTTATAACCAGTCGCATCATGGGGATTCATTTTAATCGCCAGAATCGCTTTCTGGAAATCTCCTAAATTCAAATGAGGATTTCTACTTATGGAATAAAAATGTTCATCATGAGGATTAATTTTTATTGCTTGAGTGTAGTCTTCAATTGCTCCCTGATAATCTCTTAAGTGAGAACGAACATCAGCACGGTTTCTATAAGCAACGGCATCATTGGGATTAATTCTGATTGCTTGAGTGTAATCTGCAATAGCACCCTCGTAATCTCCTATGTGGTAACGGGCTAAGCCCATTTTTTGGTAAGCTTTGCCATCATAAGGATTAATATTTAATACCTGAGCATAATCTTTAATTGCACCCTCGTAATCTTCTAAGTGAGAACGAGCCAAACCACGTTTATAATAAACAGTCAGATCTTTAGGGTTTAGTAGCAATGCTTCGTTGTAGGCTGTAATTGCCGGGTTGTACTGCCCTTTGTCAAGGCATTCATCACCTAATTTTACATAAAGCAAATAATCATTTTGTTTTGGGTATAAGTAGGCTTTGCGGAGATGATTATGTTGTCGAGCGGACGATTCCAGCTTGGAATCGTTTTTGTATTGAGATTTTTGCTGATCATCAGTAGAAGATAGAAACTCTTCCAGATAGCACTGTAAGCCCCCTCCATACAGCAGTTGTTCTATCCCAAATGAAATTTTACCAGTTCTCAGCTTAATCATTTGGGTGGGGAGAAAGCCAGCTAAAAAGAGATGATACTCGGGTTGTGCCTCGTTAACTTCTTCTTGAATCAAAATGCATACCACAGCTGCATTTTTTTCCACTTGTTCTGAACTCACAGACCATCTTACTTTATCAATACTACCGTGACGGGATTTTACTTCGATGCCAACTGATGGATCGGCAGATAAGGTAAAATCAACTTTGCCATCACCGCCAAATCGTTTTTCATAATCTATTTCAGTCACAAAATCCGCTAGACGTTCTTTGACAACTTCCTCACCTAATTTTCCTTTCAAATTGTTGATAAAAACGTCACGGACTGGTGACATGCGCTTATATTTCTCAGCCATCTGCCAGCAAAAGTCTCGTAGTGCTTTTAACCTTTCCCCAGAGATGACTGTTAATTCGCTATATTGACCCTCTGTTTCACAATGAAGCAGACAACCAGATGTTAACCTTTTGATAAAATCCGACTGTAGCGATCGCAGTAGGGTAATCCAGTCCATTGATATTTCTGCGAATTTTTTTGTTAAGCCATTTTATTAAAATATCTAATCGATGTAAACCTTTTTTTCATGAACCCCACCCC
>CALMVQ010000045.1 GCA_937873135.1 uncultured Scytonema sp.
CTTGCCGAAACAAAGGTAGTGATTGATTAAAGTATTTGAGGGCTTGTTGCTTGTCGCCTAAATCGTTGTAAACTTTGGCAATATTGTTGAGAGTGCCAGCTTCCCCCGCCTTCGCCTCATTATTGCCTATCTGCTGAAACAAGGATAATGAGGAATGCAAGTTGTTAAGGGCTTGTTGGTTATCGCTTAAATCGTTGTAGACTTTGCCAATATTGTTGAGAGTAGTCGCTTCCCCCGCCTTATCGCCTACTTGCCGCGACAAAGGTAGTGATTGATTGAAGTATTTGAGGGCTTGATCCTTATCACCTAAATCGTCGTAGACTAAACCAATATTGTTGAGAGTTTTAGCTTCCCCCGCCTTCGCCTGATTGTCGCCTAGTAACCGCCACAAGGGAAGTGCCTGATTCAAGTATTTGAGGGCTTGTTGCTTGTCACCTAAATTTGAGTAGATTAAGCCAATATTATTGAGGGTACCAATTTCCTCTACCTTATAGCCTAGTTGCTGCAACAACGGTAGTGCTTGTTTAAATTTCTCAATTGCCTGTTGCTGTGATTCTGCTGTACCTTGCTTGTATAATCTATCTGCCTCAGAAAAAAGGCGTTTTACCGTAGCGATAGTTGCTTGAGTCGAAGCAGTTTCCGGTTGCTGGGCAATACTGATCGCCAGACGTCCCGATATGATAACTACTGATGATAGCAAGAGAATACTGATGAATAAGGCAGATATGGGAGAAGATAACAATGAGTGCGATCGCTTGGAATGCAGTGCCTTAACGAGCGATCGCAACACTAGCTTGAGTATGACCAAAGATTCGTTTTGATTCTTCATACTACACTTGTATTGTCAGGCGGTTTGTCGAGTCTGTACTATTGCTATATTTCTGAGATGGGAGAGGTTATGCCTATCCCACCTTTAGCTAAACCCCAAGGTTGCTAAAGTCGAGCCAGTGAATTGGAAAAATCTCCGGTGAGAAATGGGGCGCATAATAACTCTATACGTGTTATTACTTGAAAACGCCAACTGCTTAATTCGTTACTTGTGATTGTTTAGTAATTGTGTTAACTTCATTGCCATTCACCTTGGATAGTAAAAGCCGCCCAGTAATAGGGTGCTTTCCCAATCCCATAGTTCCACATTTCTAACTGTGCTGCTCTCATTGCCGCTACTGGATTTTGATGTTCTTGTAGCATTTTTTGATAAAATATATGCATGAGAGAGGCTGTTGTCAAATCATTCACACTCCATAAACTTACAACAACACGTTTTGCCCCTGCATACATAAAGCCTCTTGTCAAGCCTACCAAGCCTTCTCCCTGGACATTTTTCCCCAATCCGGTTTTGCAGGCGCTGAGGGTAACGAGTTCAACAGGTAATTTGAGGTTGTAGATTTTGTTGAGATTCAGGTTCCCGTCAATATTGTCACCTTTTTCACCGAACTGAGAAAGCACTAATTTTGATAATTGGGGATTCTTTTCTGAAACACAACCATGAGTAGCAAAATGAACTATCTGATACTGCGACAAATCTGGTTTGACAGCAGTCGTAACAGATGCCGCAAAACCTAAGGCAGAGAAACTTTTTGTTGGATTCGGCTCCAGAGAAAGAATATCCTCGGCTTCCTTTTTGCTATAATCAAGACGGTTAAGGTTGAGACATTCGTCTATTTGATTGTCAAATTCAGAACCTCTGGATTGAGCGTTGCGTGCATGTGGGATATTTGTCAGACGCTCATCGTCTTTGCTAAACACTGGATCGGCAAGCACAGCGATAGTTTTGGGAGCTTGTTTGCGTCCCATGAATTTATTCCGCAATACTCCAATACTAGAGGCAGAAGGTAGAGTCACAATTTCGTGTTGCACAAGCAGGGGAGTTAGGGAATTTCCTTTACTGCTGAGTGCTGAATTTTGACTTCCTTGAGGCATAGGCAATGCAGTAAACGGAATCGTCTGCAAAGCACCATCACCAACGACAAGCAAGCGTTTTTGTCCTAGTTGACTAGCCACGGGTGCGAGTACCATTTGGCTCAATTTCATTCCCACGAATGGGATACCTGTAGAATCTTTTTTGTCTAACAATTCTTTTTTAAAAGCCTGCGCCGCAGCTTCAATATCAGCGCCTTTGGAAAGTTTGTAACTGGTAATACTTTTCTTGCTGACTGCCCAGAGAAAACTATGCTCCTCTCCAAGGGAATATTCTAAAAGCAGGGTATTGTCATCGAGTACAAGTTGTTGAATTTGTGGCAGAGTGAGTATAAGCTTGTCAAATTTCTTACTTTGCGTTAAGGTTGCATATTCAGGACTTTGGACACGAATTTGTGCTTGTACCTCATCAAGCTGAGACTCAAGAGATTCAATAAGTTGTTTGAGATTATCTAATTTTTTATTTGCATACTGACCTTGAAGCAATTTAACCTTCTGAAATTCTGCTGCGTTCAGTTGTTGAAGCAAGTTGCGTTCAAGTGCGACTAACTTGGAATCTACACCCTGACGAATGTCAACATTAGCCTCGGTAAGCAGTTCCAAGAGGTTGCGTGCCCGTACACGTTCGCTGATATGCAGTGCTTCGGCGTTATATCCTTTTGATGGGTCTTTTTTGTGCAGTTGCATCAACAAATCGATGTAGAATTTGTAATAACTCTGCACTGATGCAAAATAAGATGTTCGCAGATTTTGACTGGTGACTGGACTGCGTATACCTTCAACAATCTTAATAGCATCTATGATTTGAGTCAGAGCTTGCTGTACGTTACCTCTGTCGCGTTCCACAACAGCGATATTATAAAGCGTCCTAACTTCTCCGCTTTTATAGCCGATTTTTTGCCATAACTGTAATGACTGATTGTAGTATTTGAGGGCTTGTTGCTTGTCACCTAAATTGTCGTAGACTTTGCCAATATTGTTAAGAGTGGCAGCTTCTTGTATTTTGTCACCCGCTTTTTGCGATAACGGTAGTGACTGATTGTACTTCTCGAGGGCTAGTTGCTTGTTACCTAAATCTAAGTGGACTGCGCCAAGATTGCTGAGAGTGATAGCTGACTGTGCCTTATCGCCCGCTTGCTGCGATAACGGTAGTGACTGCTCGTAGCAGCGGATAGCTTGGTAGTCGTAGTCGTTGTGGATAGCATTTTGCTTGCTGCTATCGTAGCTTAAATTGTAGCAATCCATAGCTTGGGAGTGGTTGTGGATAGCATTTTGCTTCTTGTCTGATTGCTCGTAGCCTAAATTGTGGTAAACTAAGCCAATATTATTGAGAGTTTTAGCTTCTCCCGCTTTATTATTGCCGAGTTTCCGCTTCAACTTTAGTGATTCTTGGAAGTATTTGAAAGCTAGTTCGTAGCTACCTAAATCTAAGTAGACGCCGCCAATATCGTTGAAGGTGATAGCTAACTGTGTTTCCTCGTGTTGTTTTTGCGATAAATCTATTGACTTATGGTAGTTTTCGAGAGCTTCTTGATAGTCACCTGAGGATTGGTTGACATTGCCAATATTGTTGAGGGTAATAGCCTCTCCCACGTTATCGTCTACTTGCCGCGATAACTCTAATGATTGATTGTAGTATTTGAGAGCTTGTTGCTTGTCGCCTAAATTATTGTAGACTCCGCCAATATTGTTGAGAGTGTTAGCTTTGCCCACCTTCCCCTCCTTATTGCTCACTTGCTGCCACAAGGGAAGTGACTCTTTGTAGTAGTTGAGGGCTTGTTGATTGTCGTCTAAATCGTTGTAGACTTTGCCAATATTATAGAGAGTTATAGCTTCCCCCGCTTTATCGCGCACTTGCCGCCACAAGGGAAGTGACTCTTTGTAGTAGTTGAGGGCTTTTTGATTGTCGCCTAATTTGTCGTAGACTGAGCCAATACGCGTGAGAGTTATAGCTTCCCCTTCCTTATCGGGCACTTGCCGCCACAAGGAAAGTGCTTGTTTCCATTTCTCAATTGCCTGGCGCAGTGATTCTGCTGTGCCTTGCTTAAACAGTTTAAATCCCTCATCCAAGAGGCTTGTCGCCGTAGCGCGAGTTGCTTGTTGTGAAGTCGCTTCCGCCTGCTGGGCAATGCCGATCGCCATACGCTCTGGTATAGCAACTACTGATGACAGCAAGAAAATACTGATGAATAAGGCAGATACCGGAGAAGATAACAATGAGCGCGATCGCCCGGAGTGCAGCTCCTTAACAGGCGATCGCAACACTAGCTTGAGTACGATCAACAATTTGTTTTGATTATTCATACTACATTTATATTGTTTAGCTGTTTGCCCTGGTCTGTACTGTTGCTATATCTCTGCGGCGGCAGAGGTTATGCAATTTCACCCAACCTTTCGCAACAACGCTCCTTCTTTCAACACTCCCTGTACTATCCCTTTCCCTTCTAAGCCTTCACGGCTTTGGCATATTACCTTGCCTGAGCCATTCACCACAGTAAACACCGTACCAGTATCAACATTTCCCACATCTACTCCACCCAACCATAGTGTCGCTTGATTTCCTGTCACTGCGGTAATGACTGCATCAGCACTCACAGATGGGTTACTGATGAAATATATTGGCTGTTTTTCATTCCCACTGCCTGCTTTCGCTTCAAATATGGGTGTTTGATTATATTTCTCAGGAATCTGTTGCCTAAGATAAGAAATAGCAGTTTCTGGCGTGTTGGTTTTTTGCCAAAGATACTGAGTTAATAAGTATGTAAAAGCACCTGCGTAGAAACCATTAAGCTGTGCATCTGCTGCTAATTGATTGGGATTTGTTGCCGCCAGAACAACTCCTTTGGCAACTCCTTTACGATACCGTTTAATAAAATCTTGACGTTTGAGGTTGAGTTTGGATAGCAAATTTTCTTGGTATGCTTTTTCTGCTGGTAAAACCTGGATATTCCTACCGCCTTCACGAGAACGAACGCGAAATTCTCTGGTTGCACCACCAGAAAAACAGCTATCTAAAACGGCAGTAAAATTTTCACTTTTCACAGATGCCATCAACAGAAATAAAGTATGTCCCATAATGTCCTTAACTTGTCCACCTTGTTGTGGATATCCAGGCGGTAGCAAAGCATCAATTGGCACTAAAGTTCCATTTAAGTTTGTGCTGTCAAATAAACTTATAAAAACAGGATCTGGATCGGCAATGCGGGAACCATGTCCCGAGAAGTGGAACATCACCACATCATCAGGCTTGGCTTGTTTAATTAAGTACTCGTCAAATGCTTGTAATATATTTTCCCGAGTCGCTTGTGAGTTAGTAAGAGTGTGAATATCTGCTTTATTAAAACCAAAGCCATACTGTAGGAGATGGTGCTGCAACTCTACATCACTCAGACATCCCTGCAACGGACTGGATTTATAGTCATTAATACCGACAAGCAAGGCAACTTTGCGTGAAGTGCTTTTTGCAAGAACCTTGGAGTGGCTTTCTGCCTGTTGTAGAAAGTTAGACTGGCTCAACCCCAAGGTTGCTAAAGTAGAGCCTGCGAATTGGACAAATCTCCGGCGAGAAATCGGTTGCATAAGTACTCTACGTAATAATACATAAGTGTTATTACTTTAAAACTCTGACTGCTCAAGTTAGTTATTCTTAATATAATTTGTAACGTAAACCTTTCCAATGGCAGAAGACAACACTATTTAAACAGAGGTAAGCAAAGTAGGTATTCTCACACCAAAACTTTGGCTGGCTGTAATGTAATACATAAGTCTGAAAATTCAGCAAGATCACAAACTTTTTCTAAAAGTGCGATCGCTAATCATATACAGGGCAGATAAAGGTTAACCAATACTATAGCTACTAAGTAGATTGACACACAAAAACTAAATTAGATGAATTTCTATAAAGAATGTATAATTAATCTATGTTTAGTAAGTAAAAATCAGCAAATTTTAGGATGTATGATTGAGCCGATTATCGACTGAAGAAATTTATCAAGCTCTAGGCAATATTTCCTCTCAATTTGAAAATCTTGAATGTGACAAATGTGCTATAGCTTTGAAGTCATGGATCGATGCTAATGGAATTGAGGGAAAAATTATAAAGCTCAGAACTAAAAAGCGAAATGATTTCTTTATAATTAGCAATCGTTACAGTGATAGTGAGTCAATTACTGATAATGGCATTCATTACGGTGTAGAAGTCTTAGGACTAGTTTTTGACAATTTTTCACGTCAAGGAATAGGATTACCTCGTGGTGAGTGGATAAATGATTTTTCCTGTCGAAGTGGTAAATTTGATTTAGAAGAGTTAGATAATTTATAAAATAGGAAGCTAGATTATAAAGCGAAAATATTATGAGTGGATTGTATGAAATTTTAGCAAAAATTCAAGCAAAACCAGGTATGTATATTGGTCGTCCTTCTGTGAGCGATTTATTTATGTTTTTGGTTGGATATGGATGTTCGAGGAGTGAATTGGAAATTGAAAATACTGAAGAGGAAGAGGATTTTTATGGAGAATTTCAGCCTTGGTTACAGAAAAAGCTAGGAATCACTACGGTAAGCTCTTGGTCAAAAATGATTATGCTTTACTGTCACGATGAAAAGGCTGGTTTTGAAAAGTTCTTTAATTTTTTGAATGAGTTTAAACAACGAAATCAGGATAAAAATGGAAAGGAGGCTAATAATATATCTGAAGTAGTGGCGACTGCTATAAAACATTGACAATAAATGGCGTCATCATGTAAAGCTAGTACGTCACGGCGTATATAGAGCAACCATTTAAAATACCTAAAAAGCATATTCCATAATACTTTTGACTTTTGACGAACGCCGTGCTGTACTAGTACCGCACGGCGGAAATAAACCACCCATCTGAAATAGTTAAAACCCTTACAAAATAAGGTTCTTTCTTTTTACTTTTTACTTTTTACTTTTGCCTTGTTGTACTAGTGGCTAAAGCCCTACCCTTGTCCTGACGGACACGCTGCGCGAACGGCTTCTTACCCGCCACTTACAGGGGGAATCAACACCACTTCATCACCATCTTGGAGGATGCTCTCTGGTTCCACAAATTGCAGGTTCACTCCAAAACGGGTTACGTCTCGCAATTGACTGAGTTCAGGATGTAGGGCAAGCAGGCGATCGCGCACTGCGGCAACTGGTGTCTGTTGAGGAAATTCCAGCACGAGTTCTGGGACTCCATAAGCTTCTTGATAAGCAGCGAATAATTTAACGGTGACGGTAATAGCAGACTGAGACATATATTAGTGTCGTCATTCACGTACTTAAATTAACACGATTCAAGTACGGATTCCACATCCATTAAGACTTTTACCGATTTGTTAGACTGAACACACTGGGATTATTCAGTTCAATCTCCAAAACAACGCTGCTCAGATGAGGCTATCCATGTTAACAAGTACTTTACTTCTCTCTAAACAACTCCCCACTTTAAATTACTCCTCGACAACAGAGCGATTTGATGACACCTGGGAGGCACCTCTTGCAACCCTCTTAGGGCTGGGACGTGCTGCAGGCGCTGACTTCATCGAATTCTTCCTCGAGCGCGTTAACTATATTAGCAGCCTTGCAGAAGACGACAGCATTACCAGCATTACACCACGTCTTTCTACAGGTGCTGGAGTAAGAGTGTTTAAAGGACATGGAGACTGCTTCGTCAGTACCAACGATTTATCATTTTCTGGTTTGAAAGCGGCATTGGAAAAGGGTCTTTCTATTTTAGGATTGCAGCTCCCCGCTCCTAACGCATTCATTCCAGAAATTAACCTAGAACTCCTGAGAGATTATGCCACAAAAAGAGGTAAAGATGGTTGGTTACCTTTGTGTAGTTCTATGCAGGAAATGGGAGAAACACTTCTCGAAGGAACTTCGACGCTAAAGCAGAAAGCGAGTCATGTCCAATCGCGTCGTGCTACTTATTTCCGTGACTGGCAAGAAGTCTTAATCGCCGGCAGTGATGGCACTTTTGCTCGCGATATTCGCCTCACCCAGTCAGTAGGATTCAACCTTCTGTGTGCGGATGGTGCAAATCGGACTTCCATCGCCGAACGTGCGGGTAATACCAGCGATCCTAACTTTTTAAGAACTTGGAATTATCAAGACTCAGCAGTACAAATTGCCGAGTCAGCTGGGAAAATGCTTTACGCAGATTATGTGGAATCAGGCACTTACCCGATTATCATGGCAAATCACTTTGGTGGAGTTATTTTCCACGAAGCCTGCGGACATTTGTTAGAAACCACTCAAATTGAACGCGATACCACTCCCTTCTCTGACAAAAAAGGCGAAAAGATTGCCCACGAAAGTCTCACGGCATGGGATGAAGGAAGAGAGGAAAAGGCTTTCGGTACTATCGATATGGATGACGAGGGTATGCCAGCTCAAAGAACGCTGTTAATTGAAAAAGGTGTTTTGAAAAATTTCCTTGCAGACAGAGCAGGTTCTTGGCGTACCGGGCACCCCAGAACCGGTAGTGGGCGTCGGCAGAATTATAACTATGCTGCTGCTAGCAGGATGCGTAACACTTACATTGCTCCTGGTGAATACAGTGTTGATAATCTATTTGCATCCATTGATAAAGGTATTTACTGTAGAAAGATGGGTGGTGGTAGTGTTGGCGCTACAGGACAATTTAACTTTGGTGTAGACGAAGCTTATTTAATTGAAAATGGCAAAGTTACCAAGCCACTTAAGGGAGCCATCCTAATTGGTGAGGCAAAGGAAATTATGAATAAGATTTCTATGTGTTCTCAAGATTTGTCTCTGGCACCTGGTTTTTGCGGTTCTGTTAGTGGCAGTATCTATACTACTGTCGGACAACCTCATATTAAAGTTGATTCGATTACTGTCGGTGGACGTTAGTTACTCCTAATTGCTTAGGAAGATTACTTAAGATGATCAACCGCCTTGGCTGACGCCACGTCTCTTGACGAACGCGCAGCGTCTCGCTCCAGAAGACGCCAAGAGCGCCAAGGGAGGAATAGAGAAGATTAGGCAATCTTAAGCTTCTGTGGGGATTAACTTTTTCAAAAATTCAAAATCTAGAATTAGGTTATGGCGAATATCAACGAGATTGCAAATTATGCTAAGGAAAGTGCCAGTAAACTTGGCATTAAAAAGTTTGACATTTATGGTTCAACAGTAGATCAAACTGGTGTTCAAGTAGATCGAGGTGAACCCAAACAAGTTAAAGCCTCGAATCTTTCTGGTGTCACAGTTCGTGTTTGGAATGAAAATAATACAATGGGTGTCACCAGTACAACTGATGTAGACACTAAAGGACTTGAGTTAGCTTTGAAAACAGCATATGAAGCAAGTTTCTTTGGTGTGAAAGAAAACACCCCAGATTTTAGTCCTGAGGCGACTGTTCCCATAGACAATAAACCTCATGAAAGAGCTAACCAAGCACCTGTTTCTCAACTTATTGAGAGCTTGCTGGCTGCAGAAAAAGAAACTCTTGCAGCACATCCAGCGATTAAGGGAGTCCCTTATAATAGCTTGGCACAAAGAGATCTTGACAAGTTCTATCTCAACAGCGACGGTGCAATGAGAACAGAATCCCACTCCTTGACGTCAATGTACCTCTATAGCAAAACTGAGGAAGAAGGGAAAAAACCTCGAAGTGGTGGCGCTTTTAGAATCAGCCGGAGTTTAGATGAGCTAGATATTAATGGCTGCATCAAAGAAACGGCAGAGAAAACTATCAGTCACTTAAATTATGAAAAAGTTAATACTGGTAAATATAGAGTCGTTTTCTCACCAGAGGCTTTTTTAAGTTTGCTTGGAGCTTTTTCCAATCTGTTTAATGCGCAAAGTATTTTAGATAATCAGAGTCTTTCTAAAACAGAAGATTTAGGTAAGGAAATTGCATCACCTTTACTTTCTGTAGCTGATGACGCATTACACCCAGCAAATATCGGTGCAGAGTCTTTTGATGGTGAAGGAACTCCAACTCGCCGAATTTCCTTAATTGAAAATGGTGTCTTGACTAGCTTTCTTCATAGCGCAGGCACTGCCAAAAGGATGAATGCCAAACTCACAGGTCATGCTAATATTGGTGCAAAGGTGACTGTTAGTCCCAACTTTTACCACGTCTTTACTGCTGCACCCGCTGAGCAAGAATTGAGTTTGGAAACTGCCGAAAATGTAGTGTTTATCGATGAACTACAAGCTCTTCATGCTGGGGTAAAATCTTTACAAGGTTCGTTTTCGCTTCCGTTTGATGGGTGGATAGTGAACAACGGTGTTAGAACGAGTATTGAATCAGCAAGTGTTGCTGGAGATTTCCTTGAAGTTCTAAAAACAATTATCTTTGTAGAGAAAGAAGCAGAGTTGACTCCTGCAGGAGTATGTCCCAAAATTTGGGTTGATAGTTTGTCTATTACTGGAGAGTAATCTCATAGTTCCCAGATTAACACTGGGAACTAGTATTGACCTTTATTTCCCTTAATCTGTGCGTTAGCTATATCAGCACCATTTAATTTCGCACCTGCTAAAATAGCTCCTTTTAACTCAGTGCTGTTTAGATTTGCACGACGCAGATCGGCATTAGTCAAGTTGGCATTATTCAAGCTAGCACTATTAACAAAAGCTTCAGTCATTTTAGCAGACTTCAAGTTCGCACCAGTTAGGTCAGCACCTTCCAAGTTAGTATTTTCTAAATTGGCACCTTGCAAGTTAGCATTCCTTAAATCCACACCCATCAAATGGGCACCTTTCAAATTAGCGCCTGAAAGATTACAGCCAACACAAGAACGACTGCCTTCTTTCAACTTTTGAACGTCAGCAGGATTAGCAGCTTTCACAGAAACGGGAGCGGCTAGAATTATTGTAGTTACTAAGGCTATTGGGGTTAAAAACTTCATTTTCATAATTGTTCACCTAATCTCGTTTTTAGAAGCTGTTGAATTAGTTTTGTTGACACTTTGATTTCTTGCTTCTATGAGTTAGTTTCTTTTATTTCTAGGAATTCGTCCTCTTGCTACGGGTGTAAGAATATTGAAGTGCTACTTAGGTACTAATACACAGTCTATAATAAAGAAATACAACTTTAGGTATACAAAAGCCTATCTCAGGACTGATGTCATTGATATTAAATTTTAAGAGTCAATATCTACAGATGGACTTTTTTCGCTTATAAAAAGGAGATCGAGCATTTTGGTTTGAGGGAAATGACCAATTTCTCATTCCCTCTATTGAACTTTGCCACTGCCAATCAAGTACAGCAGTGCCATACGGACGGCGACACCACTAGTCACTTGTGCCTGAATCAGGCTAAATTCGGGGTCATCCATTAAATCAGAGCTAATTTCGACACCACGGTTAACAGGGCCTGGGTGTAGGACTTTAACGTTTGGCTTGCACAGTTGCAGCTTTGAGCGTGTGATGCCAAACATCTGATGGTATTCTCGCAAAGAAGGTAAGAGATGCGCACTCATGCGTTCCTTTTGCAAGCGCAATGTCATCACAAAATCAGCATCCTGTAAGGCAGGTTCTAACTGCCAATGCAGAAACAACTTATTATTTTGGATTTTGCGGAGAGTTGCTTGGGAGTCGGCGTTGGCGGCTGGTTTTCCGCCCCTCTCCCAGAGCGGTAGAGTTTCCTTCTGTGGCAAACTTTCCCAGACGGATGTTGGATTTTGGATTGGGGATTCTCCTCCCTCCATCTCCTCATCCTCATCACTAATATACTGAGCAAATAACTTAGGTAAAAGAGTCGGTGGTGCTGCGAGATGCACTTCGGCACCTGTGGCTATCAAACTCCAGATGTTTGAACGTGCCACTCGCGAATGCAGGATATCTCCAACAATGGCGATTTTTTTATCCTTTAACAGTTCAATTTGAGGACGATTTGGATCGAGGAGAGTACAAATGGTAAATAAGTCCAGGAGTGCTTGGGAAGGATGTTCGTGTTGGCCATCTCCAGCATTGAGGACACTGACTCGGACACCGAGACGATCCATTTCTTGGGCGATCGCCTGAGGGACTCCTGCTTCTCGATGGCGAATCACCATGATATCAGTTCCCATAGCCAAGTAAGTCTTGGCCGTGTCAAGAATAGTTTCTCCTTTTGTGATGGAAGAACTCGCTGAGGCGAAGTTCAGCGTATCTGCTGAGAGGCGCTTAGCAGCTAGTTCAAAACTACTCCGAGTGCGGGTAGACGGCTCAAAAAATAAATTGGCAACCACCTGTCCCTGCAAACTTGGCACTTTCTTAGTCCGTCGTGATAGCACCTCCTGAAAACTAAAAGCAGTTTGCAAAACGGTATTGTATTCAGCAGTGGTGAAGTCAGCAAGGGAAAGAATGTGGTGACGAGTCCAGGTAGTCGGCATATAACTATTTATTTTTTGGCATAGTGTCGCGATTGGTTGATAGTTGATGGTTGATTGTATTAATTACCTATCAACTCTCAACATGCGGGCAGTCAGTTAATGTTGTAGATGGAAAACATGTATTGCTGTAGAAATCAGCGATAGGAAAATCATAAATCCGATCGCATCGAGTACTGTTGTTACAAGTGGCCCACTCATCAAAGCCGGATCGAGCTTCAGTCGCTGCAAGCCCATTGGTAGTAGAGTTCCTAAACTGACAGCGATCAAACTATTCACTGCCATGACACTTCCTGCAACTAACGACACCCATCGTTCTTGAGGTGATGCCCAAATCAACGAAAGAATCACCATAGTCAATCCTAATGCTAAAGCTGTACCCAGTCCCGCAGTCAGTTCCTTACGGAGAATTTTCAGAGTATCTTGAGGAGTGACTTCTCCTACACCAAGTCCACGGATTGTGACTGTTAAGGCTTGAATACCCACAGTGCCACCTGTATTGGAAAAAAGCGGCATGATCACAGCCAGCACCGGTACCATTGAAATTGTTGACTGAAAAGGCGCGATCGCACTTGAAGCACCGATATACAGAAACATAATTGCCAACAGCCAAGGTAAACGCTGACGAATAGTGACTAGGGGAGAGGACAAAGCTGAGTCTTCCCCACCACTAACCCCTGCCAGTTTTTGAATGTCTTCTGTCGCCTCCTCTTCCAAAATATCCATGACATCATCAATCGTGACAATACCTACTAGTCGATCTTCGCGATCAACGACAGGTAATGCTAACAAGTCATAGCGCTGCATTATTTTCGCGACTTCTTCCTGAGGCGTTTCCGTTCTGGCTTTGATGAGGCGACTGCTGGCAATTTCTCGAATATTAGTACTGGGGATAGTAAATAACAACTGCCGTAGAGAGACAACACTGACTAACTTGCGCTGATCATTCGTCACGTAAGCATAGTAAATCGTCTCTTTGTCTTCGTCCTGAGAACGGATTTTTTTCAAAGCTTCACCGACAGTCAAGCCTTCTTGCAATTGTACGTATTCTGTTGTCATTACTCGTCCCGCAGTGCCTTCAGGATAACCGAGAATCGTTACAGTCGCTTGCCGTTCTTCTGCACTTAGTTCTTGTAATAACCATTTAACGACGCCTGCTGGCAGTTCATCAAACAACTCAGCTCGTTCGTCAGGACTCATTGCCTCCACAATTTGCGCAACTTGCACATCATGCAGAGAAGTAATCAGTTCTTGTTGTACTTCACCTGGTAGGTATTCAAAGACATGAATTGCCTGACGTTTGTTCAGGAGACGGAATGAAATTGCCCGTTGTTGCTGAGGTAATTGTGTAATGAACTCTCCTGCATCAACAGGTTGTAAACGATTCAATTCAATTTTGAGCTGATTTAGATCAGCAATGTCAATAACTGAACTGCGAGCATCTTGCGTAAGCATAAAACCTCCTAATGTCTCCCCTGCACTGGGAGACATGCTCGCCAGTTCAGAGGAGGATAGTACTGCCGTCTTGTGGACTATGGTCCATAAAATCTCGGAATTTCAACATCGATAACCAATCATTGGCATCGCTAAGTCATAATACTAACCTGGATCGCCGCGATCAGGTAGATGCTAAGACTCTGTGTGGAGAAGTTTTCTTTCACCACACTTTCATAAGCCTTTTTTGACCCTGATACCCGTTAATTTGTTGTAGATTTTACTACTGCTACAGTTTATGTCAAGCGTATAATAAAGTGACTTTGTGACTTTATTATGTCAAATTCTTTACTAGTAATTAAGTAATATTCGGTTACGTGCAAAGAGGCAATTATAACATAATTAGAGAATACCTACCCAAAAATGCGTTTTCATTTATTTGTGCCCACTTACTTATAAAGTAGGAATATCTTTAATCAAGTATTCTTTACACGGACAATATATTTATACAGTTAAGGCTAGTGCAACAAGGCAAAAGTAAAAAGTCAAAAGGCACTCATAATGAAATCCTTATATATCAAGCTTTTGGTTTGAGATTTACTGGTAAGTTATTTCAGCCAGCCTGCACTAGTACAGCACGGCGGAAATAAACCACCCATCTGAAATAGTTAAAACCCTTACAAAATAAGGTTCTTTCTTTTTACTTTTTACTTTTTACTTTTGCCTTGTTGTACTAGTAATATATGGCAGGTATTGGAATAATTTCTGATCCAATACCTAATCCTCTGTTACCAATGAAGTTCAAAAAGCTACTAACTTACAACTTGGTAGTTGGCTTTTCGCTGGTCACACCCTTTTCATAGTTCAAAGTGTATACGCCTTGAGTATCGAGAACGCGATACCACAAGCCTGTTTGTTTGCCCATAGAAAGAATTTTATTAAGAGTGATTTTAGCTGTCTTAAACTGTTGTGACGTTAACTTATCCCCATGAATATCTCGCACAATCGCATCAATGTGAATATGCCTATCAGGTAAGGAGCGCATTAGAATCAAGACAGCATTCTGTAGGGAGTACTGTTGATATTCTGGTAAAAGCGGCAAGCTGTTAGTTTTTCTGGGAATAGCGAGTTGAGGAATATCGGAAATGTCAGGTTTTACTGATGGTGAAGGTTGAGGTTTCTCGTCGATAATTGCCTCTAGAGGCTCTTCGAGTACGGCTTCTATTTTGGATGCATCAGGTAACTGCCGCAAAATTTGCGAACTCACCTGCTCTTCCAAAGCATACCCTGATATTAGAGCTGACAAAGTTCTAATCTGGTCGCTAATAAAAGACAAGCGACGCTCTAATTGGGATGCTTCTAAAACGTAACGCTCACGCTCTACTTCTAAGAACCTTACAATATCGGATAAATCAGCCATACCTATGCGATCGCAAGAACAAAAAGTGGACAACAAGGAAGTTTATGTCAAAGCACACATTCGTGCCATTCGACAAAGAGTGTACCGATTTGTCTGTAAAGAATGCCAAATAGTGGTCGAACGCATTTGCTATCCTTCTCGACCAGTATTTTGTGAACGTTGCCGACCCCCGAAAGTTAAACCGCAGGAATCTTCGTCCAAGTTGATTGCCCAATCAAAAAAGAAATCCAGGAAAAAAGAACCTGTTTCCATTTTGAAGACTTTGTAAACCGCACTACAAACATTTACTCTTATCTCATCAGTGTAGTGGTTATTGCGTCTCTATCGGCAATTTTTCAAAAAAAGGTAGGTAGAACAAAGCTAAAGTCATGCTTTGTTAAATCGCCACTTAATCAAATAAAAGAAAAATGGTAGAAATCGCAATAAATCTTTGCGTTCTGCTCTGACATCAGCAATATAATCAACAATGGAGAGAATTTCGCGATCATTCATTTGGACGGGGTAGCTGAAACTTGAGGAACAGTTCCATCCCCGTTACCGAGATGGGAGCGATCGCTCATAGCTATACTGTGCAACTTTGTCAACAACTCCGGTCTAAAGACACGGAGCATCTAGCTTGCTAGTACAACAAGGCAAAAGTCAAAAGTCAAAAGTAAAAAGAAAGAACACTTATTTTATAAGCTTTTTACCTATTTCAGATGGGTGGGTTATTTCCGCCGCTCTGTACTAGTACAGCGGGTGCGTAAATAAAGCAACCCTGACGCTCGTTCCGACGCTCCTTCTCTGCGAGACGCTACCGCTGCGCGTTCCACCAGTCGCCTAGCGAGGGCTAAGCCGTCATTCGCGCTGGTTCACCATTTCAAACAGCCAGAAGCCTTGATTTATAACACTTTTGACTTTTGAATGAGTGACTTTCAAGGGAGCGGTACTAGTACAACAAGGCAAAAGTA
>CALMVQ010000046.1:0-20861 GCA_937873135.1 uncultured Scytonema sp.
AGAATCAAACTCAAGCGTCTTTACCCATCAATTCAGTCTTGACAGCCTACTAGTTAACCGGACTTAATATCAGGGGAAGGGGAGAGAATAATAAATCTTGACTTTTGTCTGCTATTAGCTAATTATAAAAATTTAGCAAAAAGCATTATAATCTTTTTTTCTCAGCCTGTAGTTAAAATTAACCCTTGGGTGCAAGTTTAAGTATTATGAGCCTTGATCAGCAGCAATGTGCCTGGCACCATACTTGCCAACAAGAAGATATTGTGCAAGCAAATCCTCCATGTTTGGAACTTGTGCCTTCAGCCGCGAACTCAGAACTTTGTACGGCAAAAACAGTGCGTCATCCTCAAGAGGAAGTTTTGCGGTTTTGTCGGATGTACGACAACATTCCTTCTATATATTTTAACTTAAATGCAACCGGAACAATTTTATTTGTCAACCAGTTTGGCGCTGACTGTCTTGGCTATCTTCGTGAAGAATTAATCCAAAAGCCAATTTTTAACTTATTTGCTTTATCAGAAAGACAAAGATTATCTGATATATTGTTGGGGTTGTTAAGAGAGACACCGATTACTGGGGAATTTCGCTTGGATTGCCCTGCAAGTCAGATTTCATGGGTAAAAGTTGTAGCACGGATATTGCCTGGTGAAGAGCAACCAGTCATTATGATAATTTGTGAGGACATTACAAAGTACAAACATGCAGAAACAGGGTACAAGGCTGTAGAAGCGGCTTTTCAACAAAGCCAAAAAGTAATGACGGCGCAGTTGGAGAAAATCGAAAGCCTCAACAGCCTGCAAGAGGACTTTCTCAGTACAGTTTCCTACGAACTAAGCACGCCACTCACCAACATGAAAATGGCAATTCAGATGCTTTTGATTGCAATGAATCAAGCGCAAAACTTCGGAGGGGAAATAGCAAAGCCACATATAGAACAGTCTAAAGCAGCACGCTACTTCCAAATCTTAAGTAATGAATGCGATCGCCAAATCAACCAGATCAATAACTTTTTGGATTTATATCGGTTGGAGACAAACCCCAAACCTGTTGTTTTGGAAAAAATTCATGTACAGGAATGGGTTGTGCAAGTGGTACAGTTATTTAATACAGGTCATCGCAACTCTTCTGTGCACCAAGTACATACTGATCTAGCTGCTAATCTTCCACCACTCGTCTGCGATCCATTTAGTCTAAAACGTATCTTAATAGAACTACTTACCAACGCTTGCAAATTCAGCCCTCCAGGGGAAAATATTACCGTGACTACCCAATTACAATGCGATTGCATCAAATTACAGGTCATTAATTCTGGTGTGGAAATTCCAGCAAGTGAATTACCACATATCTTCGACAAATTCTACCGTATTCCCAGTAATGACCCTCGCAAACAAGGTGGTACAGGCTTAGGTCTAGCACTTGTCCAAAAACTCATTAAGCACTTAGGAGGAACAATTAAGGCTGAAAGTAAGTTAGACTGTACTTACTTTACGATTCTACTACCATTGGGAAGAGGGGAGTGAGAAATTGGGAGTAGGGAGTAGAAAAAGAGGATGCAGACAAATCTTCCGTCCTCCCTGTGTACCATTATTCCCTCTCCTTCACAAGAGTAACCTAAAATCTAAAGATATATGCTTAATTATGCACGTAAGCTTATATTTGATGGCAACCTAGTATCAGCACTTAGTTTGCCAAAGTCTGGAATTTTTAGTTATTTTACGTAACAATGACGATTGCCACAAAATACACTTGTAAAACTACAATTTATTGTATGTCTAATGCAAGCAAGGGCTGCTAGATTGTAGCACTTTGGAATGGGAAAGAAGGAACTTCCACAATGCTGATTTGCCCTCAGTGTAAATCTGAAAACTCAGATAAGAATAAGTTTTGTCAAAACTGTGGTACTTCCCTGATATCCAGGGCTTGTCCTCAATGCGGTATAATGGTAGCAGTGAATACACATCAGTGTGATAACTGCGGTGCAGAGTGCGGAACAGTTTGGTGGACAATAATTACCACTGTTGAAGTTGGGGAGGCTCTTCATGAAGTGGAGGTTGGAGGAGGCAGCGAGACAGCAAGTAGTTCGGTGGAGGGTTTCTCTCCAGAAGAAGCTACGGTGCCACAGGAGGGTTCCCGAAGTAATTCACCTACGGTGGACGACTCACCTATAGTGCAGGTTCCTGTGACTACAGCAACTGTAGATTCAATGGCGGAGGAGAGTGAAAATGTGTCCGCCTCGCAACCTCCCCCAATCTGCTTGTCTTGTTCGACTTCATTACATGCAGGTTCTTTTTTAGACTCGCAGTACCGTTATCAGTTGCTAGAGTCAATAGAGGAGATCGGTGATACTGGTGAGGTGTATGTGAGAGTTTTAGACTGCAAGCCCTATCAAGTATCACCTCTGGAAGTGATGATAGCAAATAAGCAACAGTCTCTGGTAATGCCGTCAACAGAGGCAAGTAGAATACCCAGTCTTGCCATACCTTATATTGTTCTCCAATCCCAGCTTCATGAAGGAATACCCAAAATTCACGATGCATGGCAGAAAGATAATGTACAGGTCATTCTTCTGGAAGACCGTTCACATTGGCAGCATTTACTGGATTTGTGGCATGACGACAGTATCTCATCCTTACAGATTGTACACTGCTTCTATCAGATGACCAAACTCTGGGTACTTCTGGAAACAGTGAACTGTCGTCAAAGTCTGTTGGAGTGGTCGAATCTGCGATTGGATGAAGACCAGAAGGTGGCATTACAACGGTTGTATGTGGAATCAAAGAAGGAGAACATTCCACTGTCTCAATTATCCCCAGAAACAGAAGCGCAAATAATTCCTCCGGAAGAGCAGCCGTCAATCAAAACTTTGGGACGAATTTGGCAAGCACTCTTTAGACAGTCCCAACGTACCCAATTCGGTGCGATGGTGCAGTTGTTGGGGGAAGTGGAAGTGGGTCAGATTCAGACACTGTCGCAGTTACAATTGCGCTTGCAGGCGATCGCTAACGATTTGCAAGGGATCACCTCCGTACCTGAAATCAGGACTTCCTCGCCGACGACATTGCAATTAGATGACAAAGAACAAAGTCCTTTAAAAGTTGAAACTCTGCCAACGGCTCTTTTGCCGATGCAGTTAATTAGCTTAGAAAATGTCGGACTTACCGATGTCGGGCGACAACGCGATCACAATGAAGACTACTATGGCATTGAAACCCAAGTTGAGAAGGTGGAACTGCCCAGCAGTCGTACTCTAGAGGCGAGGGGTTTGTATATTCTCTGTGATGGGATGGGTGGACACGCAGGTGGTGAAGTTGCGAGTGCCTTGGCAGTGAATAAATTGCGGCAGTACTTTCAAACTCACTGGGTTTCCAACCAACTGCCAACAGAAGCGGAGATTCGTGAAGCGGTGCGGCAGGCAAACCAAGAGATTTACGATCTCAATCAACAAGATGCTCGTTCTGGTGTCGGGCGGATGGGGACTACGCTCGTGATGATTTTAATTCAAGATACGCGAGTTGCTGTAGCTCATGTGGGAGATAGCCGCCTTTACAGTCTAACTCGCAAGCAAGGATTGAAACAAATCACCATAGATCATGAAGTCGGTCAACGGGAAATTTCTCGAGGAGTTGAACCCGAAGTCGCTTATGCCCGTCCGGATGCTTACCAACTCACCCAAGCCTTAGGTCCCCGCGACGAAAACTTTATCTTTCCCGATGTGCAGTTTTTTAAAATCAATGAAGATACCCTTTTCATCCTGGCTTCCGACGGTTTATCAGATAATGATTTACTAGAAAGCCACGGTACGCCTAACTTAGAATCCCTACTAAGTTCCAGCGCTAATCTAGAAGACGGCGTCATAGAATTAATTGATTTAGCCAACCATTACAATGGTCATGACAATATTACAGCTGTACTTATTCGCGCAAAAGTACGACCACATGTGGAAGGAGGGAAATAGGGAGTCTCAGGAAATTAGGAGCAAGTAGGGGCGGGTTGAATAGAAACATCAGAAAGCAAACACAACATCTGACAAAACCCGCCCCTACAGGAGGCACAGGTTGAATAGAAACAACATCAGAAAGTATAAACTACAGCATCTGACAAAACCCGCCCGTACAGGAGGCACGGAGTATCAAAAGGAGGAGGCCAGTGTCGCGAGTTTAATCTACGTAATGTCTGAGTACATGCAATCTTATTTCAAACCAGCCCTTACAGGAGGCGCGGAATGTTAGAAAATCAGGAGCAAGTCCAATACGGTTTCTCACTCCGCACCTCCTAATTCTTCATTCCGCGCCTCCGCTCCTTTTAACTCCTAACTCTTTGTTATGATCACGCTGACTCTATTAGAACCGCAAAAAAAAACAGCACTGAAGCAATGGCGTCTTGAGGACGAATCGGTTATCCGGATCGGTCGTTCGCCGGATAATCAGATTGTGATCAATGATACTTTGGTTTCACGGTATCATTTAGAACTGAGAAAAATCAATTCTGGTCAGGGCAGTTCTTGGGTTATAACCAGTCAAGGCACAAATGGGACTTTCCTGGATGGTGTTCTAGTCACTCAGCGGAAACTCCCGGATAATTGCCTGCTGCAGCTGGCACAGGGAGGTCCAATTTTGAAGTTCCAAAATCTTGTGGAAACTGCGCCACAACAACCTCCCTCACTTAATACTTGCACCCATCAAGGAAACGGCCCTAATAATTTGTTTTGTATTCACTGCGGTCAACCGATCTCAGTACAAAGAACTATTCGTCACTATCAGGTGTTGCGGACTTTGGGACAAGGAGGTATGGGGACGACTTATCTCGCTTGGGATGCTGGCCAAATGACAGGACATCCCCAACTCCTGGTGTTGAAGGAAATGAATGCGGATATGGCAAATATTGCCAAAGCCCAAGAATTATTTGCCAGAGAGGCACATACTCTTAAATCTCTCGACTATCCAGGAATTCCCAAGTATTACGACTTCTTTGTCGAACAAGGGAAAAAGTACTTGGCAATGGAACTTATCCACGGACAAGATTTAGAAAAGCTTATTTATATTAAAGGACCAGTGACACCAAAAGGCGCGATCGCCTGGATGATTCAAACCTGTTATGTTTTAGATTATCTCCATACTCAGACTCCACCTTTGATCCATCGCGATATCAAACCCGCCAACCTCATGGTGCGGAATTATGACAATAGTATAGTCTTACTGGATTTTGGTGCTGTCAAGGAAATTGGTACCGCGCCAGGAACTCGCATTGGGGCAGAAGGTTATTGTGCCCCGGAACAAGAACGTGGACAACCACTGACTCAATCTGATCTCTATGCTATCGGACCGACGCTAATTTTTCTCCTCAGTGGCGAAAACCCTTTCAAGTTTTACCGCCAAAAAGGACGAGGTTTCAGATTTGATGTGGTCAAAATTCCCACTATCACTCCCCAATTGCGAGAAGTGATTGAGCGCGTGACAGAACCGATACCACGCGATCGCTACCAAACTGCCAAGGAACTTGCACTTGCCTTAGCTGCTTGTAAATAAGGTCGTGGGGAGTGGAGCCTCAAAGCAAAAGGCTATAAACGAATACTGAGGAGTTGGGGAAGATGATCGTTAATAGTGAGGAGTTAGTTAAGATTTGGACCATATCTGTGGATTCACAAATCAGATGCACCAAACCATGTTCCTCGCCATGACAGTGGGAAAGCCGACAATATGCATACGCTCCCCTTAAAAAGGAAGATATGAGAGGTTGTTTAGCGTAGTTTCATGGAAAAACAGGCATCACTTCCTCACTCTTCATTCCGGAGTCCTAACTAATCTTCGTCCCAAGTTTCCACATTTATTAATTCGCTGACTGGATCTTGCATACTAAAGCCAAAGTCCAAGAGTTCCTTTTTCCAGTGCGGCCAGTCATTACCGTAAAGCAAAGCTATTTTCCAGATGCTATCGGTTGGCTTGATTATTTGAGAATCTATAAGTGATTGCACGTT
Source organism: uncultured Scytonema sp. (assembly GCA_937873135.1). Lineage (GTDB taxonomy): Bacteria > Cyanobacteriota > Cyanobacteriia > Cyanobacteriales > Nostocaceae > Rhizonema. Next base: position 5,975 of record CALMVQ010000046.1, read on the forward strand.
TTTCTGCAATTTCACCATAGGGTGAATTACTTGCTGAGTCATAACCTCGATTGAATTCTGATTTAGGTTGGTAAATACTTGTTCAAAACTGCTTTCCGTTTGGTTGGAAATTATTGCCAATGCGTAGAGTGCTATACTTCTGGCAAAGCAAGTCTTAACTTTCTAAATATATCACAACTTACTCAATTCTGTTGCAATTAAATTCTGATTTGTACGGGAATCACCACTCCAACACACATATTCTTTTTTTAGCCGTAAGAGTGTAAAAGTCTGGAAAAACGGAACAAAAATCTTTATGTTGTCTTCTATCTAATTAAATATGTAGGGGCCTATTAATAGATATCCCCGTGACGGTGCGAATCTACCACTTCTTCTAGAAGTATAGAGAAATACACTACAATTCTTCTAGCAATCAGAAAGTGCACTAATGCTTGCCTCTACTAGGAATTAGATTGGTGAAGATTTATACCTTTTGCTACAAGTCGTGTTGGAGAGTATTAAAGATTTTTTTTAGTAAAAATTGTAGTGTATTTCAACTAAGTGAGGTACATTCGTAGGGGCGTTCGCCTTTAGGGGTTCTGTGTAGGGTACGCCCCTACTCTTTGTGAAATCCGCTCTCATTGAGCCTCATCCGTCGTTTTGCTCTAAAAGACTATTGCCTGCTTGAAAAATTTGCTGAACAGTTAAAGTCAGATCTGGAAACGTCAGAGACTGGATGCGATCGCCACCCCTAAACTTGCTAACCTGATACTCACCTTCATCTAAAGAGCAAACCAAGATAGTTGGTTGTTTAGGTTTACCAATGAATTCTCTTCCGCCCAATCCAGCATAATCAACAATCCAGTACTCAGGAATTCCCATTTCTTCATAGTCGGCATATTTTTTGAGATAGTCATCACGCCAGTTGGTAGTGACTACTTCAACGACTAAAGGAATTGACGCACCTTGAGTGACAGTGGATTCTTTTTTCCAAAGTGGCTCATGAACTAAGTTAGAGCGATTGACTATGAGAATGTCAGGTGAGTAAGCAGAATTACTCTCAGGTGGTTTGATGAGTGCTGTTTTGGGTATGAAGTAAGGAAGATTTAATCTGTCAAATTCTACACTCAGCTTTCTCACCAAAAAACCTGTAATCTCCTCATGATCGCCTACCGGTTGTGGCATTTCAACAATAACTCCATCATGTAGTTCATAGTGTCCACCGTCTGGTTTCCATTTCACCAACTCTTCAAAGGTTACTAGTTTGGATACAGTGTGAGTCATCAGAACTCCTTTAAATCACTTTTGCTGTCATCTTTCCAAGGCATTTTCCTGATAAATAAGTGCCCTCGCTTTTCTCTAAAGACTACTACCTGCGTGAAAAATTTGTTGAACAGTTAAACTCAGCGCTGGAAATCTCAGCGACTGGATGCGATCATCACCCCTAAACCTGACTTTTCACGGCATGTGGAAAAGCTCATTTTGGGGGTTTCCCAAGCCCTGATTTTTCCGTTCCTCATTTTCATGAATTCACAACTATTGACAATAAGGCTGTGGAAAAAGCCACGTTGTTTCGTGGTTTGAGGACTTCCCGTGAAAAGTCAGCCCCTAAACTTGCTAACCCAATGTGCCTCGCTACCGCTTCGCTAACGTCGCTAACGCTGCGAAGATCGCAGTCGCCTAGCGAGGGCTAACCCTCCTGCAGCGCTGCTCACCGCTGCGCGTCTACAGAATTGCTTATTGCCTGCAAGTTAAGCTTTTCTAATTTTTAATTCTGCCTCTTCCCCAAAAATCTTTTTGCCAAAATGATAGTTTTTGCAAAAGCAGTGGGTATCCTCATAACCAGAGGATTGCTGAAACCTAAGTAATTACCACAGTAATCACTGACAAATGACTAGTTCAGGTGAAGAATACATCATTACTCGCCGCAAGCAGATTCAGCGGCGACAAAGGCTGATAACGTACGTGTCCATTGCATCATTTGCCGGATCTGGAGTGTTTGCGGTTATTCCTACATTGCAACAGGCTTTTCAACCTCCCAAGCCAGCATCTGCGTCTGCTGAATCTCCCTTACAGCAACAAGTGCGGGGTTTCGAGCTAGTTTTACAACGGGAACCAGAGAACCGAGTCGCACTGTACGGGTTGGTAACGGCGCGATTACAGTTGAAGGATGCTCAAGGTGCTATTCCACCTTTAGAGAAGTTGGTGAAGTTGCACCCTGAACAGAAAGATTATAAAGCTTTGTTAGAGCAGGTGAAGAAACAAGTGGGTAAGGGACAGCAGTCCAAGTAATCAACTTAATTCTCATTGTTTCACTAAAAGACAAGCCCTTTATTTGTGAGAAAATATTATGTTTCTTCTGTAAATTGCTCATATTTCCTGAAATTGATTTTAAATTTTATAGCAATCTTAAATGAGAGGCGAACATATCTCCTTTGTGACCCTTTTCCTCTTTTTATTCCTTGTCACTCGTGTTAGGAAATCAAATCGGATTAATATATTAAGATAATCAATATTTTTTTTAGAAACTAGTAATGCTCAAATCATCTTTTTTTAGAAAATTAGGAATTGAATATAATGGAAATAGAAACTTGTGTCCAAAAAATTAGACAAGCCCCCTTAAAACAACTAAAAGATTCCTCATGGTTGGAAAATTATTTTTTGTTAGAGCTAGGACTCAATAATGAAGAGTTACAAGAATTTCCTAAACACCTACATCCATACTGTGGATTTGGTTTAAAAAGTTGGCAATACCCAAATCAATTTTCAAAATACTTAGTTTGGCTTTCTCAGCAAGATATTAAATCATATTTAGAGATAGGTTGTAGACACGGTGGAACTTTTATCATAACAGTAGAATATTTAGAGCGGTTTTCTGAAATACAACTAGCAGTTGCAGTAGACCCATTCCATTCTGTATTGATGCAAAAGTATGCGCTTTCTAAAAAAAATGTTAAGTATTTGAACATATCAAGTCAAGATTTAGCTTTTAAGGATTTGGCGAACGCTCATAAATTTGATTTAGTACTAATAGATGGTGACCACACTGCTTCTGGAGTTAAATATGATTACAATGTGGTCAAAGACTCAGCTAAATTTTTAGTTTTTCATGATATTGTCAATACTGTTTGCCCAGGAGTAGTAAATTTATGGGTGAATTTGAAAAATAAATACAGCAAAAATGTTGAATTCATAGAACAATATGATTCTGTGCCTTATAAATATCTAGGTATTGGTGTGATAGATACTAGAGAATATAAGTATATTTCTGTTGAAATAGCTTCTGTTTACGAAACCACCCATCAGCCCTTCTGGTCTGTAATGATTCCCACATATAACTGCACTAATTATTTAGTAGAAACCCTCAAAAGCGTTTTAGAGCAAGATCCAGGCGCTGAGGAAATGCAGATTGAGGTTGTGGATGATTGCTCTAGTAAGGACAATCCAGAGGAAGTAGTTAAAGAATTAGGTAAAGGGAGGGTTTCCTTCTTTCGCCATCCACAAAATCGTGGAGCAATACATACCTTTAATACTTGTATTCAACGGGCAAAGGGTCAGTGGGTACACATATTACACAGTGATGATTTGGTTGTGCCAGGGTTTTATAGCCGCTTGCGCGAATCTGTGGAACAACAGCCAGAAGTTGGAGCTGCCTTTTGCCGCTCTATTTTGATAAATGAGAATGGACAGTGGCAATCCCTATCGTCATTACAACGCCAAACCCCAGGAATTCTCTCGAACTGGGTAGAGCGCATTGCTGTTAGCCAGCAGATTGAAACACCTACGATTGTTGTTAGACGTAGTGTGTACGAAAAATTGGGGGGATTTCATCTAGAATTATTTCATGCTGCTGACTGGGAAATGTGGAAGCGAATTGCAGTACATTACCCAGTCTGGTACGAGCCACAACCCCTTGCCTGTTATCGCACACACGCTGCCTCAGATACTTCTCGCTTGATGCGGACTGGGGCTAACGTTGCCAATATACGTAGAGCAATTGAAATTTCTGAATCGTACTTGCCTCAAGAAATCACTCATAAAATATCTGATCGAGTTAGAGACAATTATGCTTTTGCCGCCATTAATATAGCAAGACAGATGTTGGCTCTAGGTGATATGGATGCTGCGATCGCTCAAGTTTGGGAGAGTCTTTTATGTAGCAACTCCTCAGCAGTCATCCAGTCCTTAGTTTCCCTTATTGCTTCTATTGATGTGGAGCTTTTTTTAGTTGTGCTGTCTAAATATGTTGAGGAAAAGCAAGAAAATTTATCTAGCAAATATAAATTAGACATTCTACATAAAGCGTTGCAGGAAAAACCCATAAAGCTGGAACAATCATTGCCCACAATCTTAGTTGACGCTGTATTTTTCCAACTCTATGAAACTGGAATTGCTCGCGTCTGGAAATCTTTGCTAGAAGAGTGGGTAGACAGCGGCTTTGCTCAGCATATTATTGTACTTGATCGAGCTAACACTGCTCCCAAAATTCCAGGAATAAGGTATCGTACTCTACCACCTTATAACTACAATAATACTGATGCTGACCGCGAAATGCTACAGCAAGTGTGTGATGAAGAAGGTGCAAATTTATTTATCTCTAGTTACTACACTACCCCTATAACTACAACATCTGTCTTCATGGCTTATGACATGATTCCCGAAGTTATGGGATGGGATCTAAGTGATTCTATGTGGCGAGAAAAGCACTATCATATTCAACATGCAGCAGCCTATATTGCCATTTCAGAAAATACAGCTCGAGACTTGGTGAGGTTCTTCCCAGATATACCTTCAGAGTCAATCACTTTAGCTTATTGTGGAGTTAAAAATGCCTTCTCACCTGCAAAACCTGAAGAGGTTAATGCTTTTAAGACAAAGTATGGTATTTTTAAACCCTATTTCATTTTGGTTGGCGCTGGTGGCAGTTACAAGAATAGCATCTTATTCTTCCAAGCGTTTTCTCAGCTTGCAAGTAGCTATGGATTTGATATTGTTTGTACAGGCAGTGGAGGTGTATTAGCACCTGAGTGGAGAGCTTATACATCAGGGAGTGCTGTCCATATGCTGCAACTGAGTGATGAGGAGTTGGTAACAGCTTATTCTGGTGCTGTGGCTCTAGTTTATCCATCCAAATATGAAGGATTTGGAATGCCTGTTGTTGAAGCAATGGCTTGTGGTTGTCCAGTCATTACTTGTCCTAATGCCTCAATTCCAGAAGTGGCTGGAGAAGCTGCCATATACGTGAATGATAATGATGTGGAAGGACTGGTAAATGCACTATGCGACGTACAAAAATCCGGTGTTCGTAACTCATTGATTATTGCTGGTTTGGAACAGGCAAAACAGTTTTCCTGGTCAAAAATGGCGAAAACTGTGAGTTCGGCATTGATTGATACGACTCTTTTACCTTTAAAGCTCAAGCAGATTAATTTAATTGTTTTCCCCGATTGGTCGCAACCAGAAGAGGTACTCGGTTTAGAGTTAGAAGAAGTGATTAGAACACTCGCTACTCATCCTGATAGTCAATATATTACTTTAATTGTTGAAACAAGCAACAGCATCGAGCAGTACGCTGAACTTTTATTATCTAGTGTGAGCATGAATCTTCTCATGCAAGAAGATTTAGATGTTAGCGAAGAACTAGAAATTTCTTTTGTTGGACAGTTTAGTGAAATGCAGTGGGAGGCTTTACGACCTCAGGTTAAAGCAAGAATTCTTTTAGAACACGAAAATAAACAAGCCGTAGCACAATCAAGAGTAGAAACTCTTACCTCCTTTAAAGTAGAAAAATTCACAGATATACAAAATACACAGTTTTTTTTTGAGTTGAGCAATAAGTTCTTCCAAGAGGGGAGATGGCAAGAGGCGATCGCACAATATCAACATCTACTATCAATTCAAGTAGGCGAACCAGATGTTTACTGGCGCTTAAGCGAGTGTTATCGACAGTCAAATCTGATAGATGAAGCTTCGAGGATTCTCCAAGAAGGGATTAAACTTTACCCAACCGACGGAAATTTGCATTTTTCGCTCATCATGGATTTGCGGCACAGTGGACAAAATCAAAAAGCACTCTCCAGTGCGATCACTGCCTCAAATGCATTACCCGATGATTACACTTTTAAGCTTCTCAAACATTTAATCGTCCCTTCAATTTACGACAATCAAGAGGAAATCAATTTTTATCGTCAGCGGTTTACCCAAGGACTTCAGGATTTAATCCAAGAGACATCCCTTAAAACTGCTGAAGAAAAACAGAATGCTTTAGCAGGAATAGGTCGCCTCACAAACTTTTATATATCGTATCAGGCTCAAAATGACATAGGGTTACAACGTGAGTATGGGAAGTTAGTGCATGAAATTATGGCAGCTAACTATCCTCAATGGGTTGCTCCTTTATCAATGCCAAGTCTTAAACCAGGTAACAAAATTCGTATTGGTTACGCCTCAAATTACCTGCACTCTTACAGTGGAACATTGTGGTTAACTGGTTGGCTGCGTCACTGCGATCGCGACAGCTTTGAAATCTATTGTTATTACACAGGAAACTCACCAGACGCGATTACAAAACAATTTCAAGATGACAGTGATGTTTTCTACCATATTCCTCATAACTTGGAAGCAGCCTGTCAGCAAATCGTTGCCGATCAACTGCATATCCTTGTTTATCCTGAGATTGGTATGGACGCGCAAACTATGCAAATGGCTAGTTTGCGGCTTGCACCAGTGCAATGCGTTGCTTGGGGACATCCGGTAACAACTGGCTTGCCAACGATTGATTACTTTTTATCTAGTCAGTTAATGGAACCAGAAAATGCACAAGAACATTACTCAGAAAAACTCATTCGCCTGCCTAATATTGGTGTTTCATACCCTAAACCATATATTCCGCCAGTAATTAAAGCCCGCTCGGATTACAAGCTACGAGATGATGCCGTCGTCTATTTATGTTGCCAAGCTCCCTTCAAGTACCTGCCGCAATATGATTTTATTTTTGCAGAAATTGCTCGTCGCGTTCCTCAAACCCAATTTGTATTTCTACGAGGCGGTTTACTTCAGGAACGTTTGAACCGTGCTTTTGCCACAGTTGGTTTGAAAAGTGAGGAATATTGCGTCTTCCTCACGATTCCAGAACGGCTTGACTACCTGATGATTAACTTACTTTCAGATGTTTTTCTTGACACTTTCACTTGGTCTGGTGGTAATACTACTTTAGAGGCAATCGCCTGCAACCTCCCCGTCGTCACCTGTCCTGGAGAATTTATGCGCGGTCGTCACTCTGACAGCTTCCTCAAAATGCTAGGAGTGACAGACACTATCGCTCAAAATGAAGCAGAATACATCGAAATTGCTGTCAAATTAGGACTAGACCCAGCTTGGCGACGCGACATTACAAAATGCATCAGCCAGAGTCACGACAATCTCTATGAGGATAAAGCCTGTGTCGCAGGTCTTGAAGCCTTCTATAAAGCAATATGGTTCAGTTAATTAATTTTCTGGTAAATAGACCACACTCTTGGTAACCCGGATTTCTCACAAACAATAAAAAATCAATTTACATAACCTGATGTAAGACATTTTTTTGATACATTATCAATTCAAATTTACGTGGAGAGAGAAATATCGAGATTAAAAGCTTTCTTAGCCCTTCACCTATCAATGACGTCGCTACGGCTTGGGGGCAATTTTTTATGTATGCCAGAGCGCTACAAAAAAAAGATCCAGAGCGTCGTCTCTATTTAGCTGTTAGACGCAACACATTTGAGACTTTGTTTCTTGAAGAAGTTGGACAACTGTTATTGGAAGAACCAGGATTTCGGATCATCGTTTTTGACTTCATCACGGAGGAGATTATTCAATGGCTACCGCAAATCAACCCTTAGATCAATGGCGTAAGACGTTAGAGAAAATTCTCCAATACTATGCGGATCTTCCTTACCGCTATGGAGATGTGAGGACGTATGTAGTAGTCAGCCGCGATCGCAATCATTTTATGCTGATCCTTTGAAGGTTGGCAAAATGAGCGTCGAGCACATGGCTTTGTAGTTCACGCAGAAATTCGCTCTGGAAAAATCTGGATTCATTACGATGGGATCGAAGATGGGATTACGGGTGAAATGGTTGCGGCAGGAGTGCCTAAAGATCATATTGTGTTGGCGTTCTATCCACATTCAGTGCGAGAGCATACGGGCTATGCATTGGCATAATCTCTCTAAGTGAGCTTGCCAACACTAAGGAATGTATTGAAGTGCCAGTGCTCAATGAAAGACAACGACAGACGTATTTCGGCGCTCTGAATAGTAGACTTTATAAAAGAAAGTTACATGAAGTCATTGCTATGACAACCAAACAAGCCATTTTTGAAGCGATTGAACAACTGCCAGAGCAGCAGCTCGAAGACGTGTTGCGGTATGTTCAACAGCTTGCACGTACCGAAAAATCAGCATCTGTTAACCCACACAGCAACAGTAGCGACCCCCACTCATGTGGGCATGGGCTTTCTGCTAGTTCCTTAATTGTACCGGAAAGGGAGTAGTTATTTTTGGTCGCGTAAGCATCATCGAGTAGTCAAATACCTTTGCCACATCTGCTCATAAGCTTTCTCCATCTCACGAGTAAATTGCTTTGCATTCCACAAAGGTGCAGTGTGCCGTGATGCTTTCAACTGACAGGCAATTTTGTCACGTAACGCCTTATCCTTACCCAAGCGCACACCCCACTCGACATACTCTTCATCCGTCCAAGCAATGCCTTCACTTATACCAGCATTCACCATCATGGTGTAGCTGTTACGAGCCGCAAACTGTTCGCCTACTCTTGTAACTAAAGGAATACCCATCCAGAGAGTTTCTAGAGTTGTTGTTGCACCGTTGTATGGATAAGTGTCTAAGACTACATCCGCAATTCCGAGATTGGCACGGTGGGTTGCTTCTGAAGCAACTTGCGGCAAAAATCGTATGCGATCGCACTCCACACCCTCTTCTTCTGCAATTTTGTAGAAAAACTGTTTAATAGCTTCTTCAAGAGACAAACCTTTAATCAAAAAATAGCTATTTGGCACTTCTTTAAGAATTTTCATTTGCCATCTTGCCGTCTCAGGATGCCGCTTATATCCCCTTTGAGCGCTAAGATATACTACTGCATCAGTAGGAATATTTAGCTCATCTCGGCGCAAAGTAGGAACCCCTACCTCAAACCCATCAACAGCTACATAGCTATGAGGCAAGCGCCAAATTTTTTCTGTATAATAATCCTGTGCTGAATCTGGCAATACATAGGGATCTGCAATGAAGTAATCAATAGCAGGTATTCCTGATGCATCCCACCCTAGCCAAGTCACTTGAATTGGTGCTGGCTTAAGTGCCATCACTTCACTGCTAATATCTAAAGTCATACTATCAAGGTCAACTAAAATGTCAATTTCATCTTGATATATCTTTTCGGCAATTTCCAAGCCATTCATGCCTAATTTGTGAGCATGAGATGCTTGATTGACATACCATTCCTGTAGCCAATCATCTACCAGCTTATAGTCCACAAAATAAGCATAAATTTCAAAATTTTCAAGATTATGATGCTGAAATAGCCAACGAGCTAACCATCCTACAGAATGATTTCTTAAAGCGTAAGATAGATATCCAATCTTTAAACGTTTGGTTGAAATTCCTGAGACTCTCTTATTAAGAAGACTCTGAGAGTATCGCTCCGCTTGCTTTGGAGCAATAGCTTGAACATTTGTCTGAAAAATTTGAGCTACTTGATTATGAGTTACTTTATAAACTGCTGGACAATCTTTAATATGAGGTATAGCGAAAGATGGGGTGAGCAAACGAAGGGTTTGTGCCTCATCGAGTGGTAGCGGTTGTGCTTTGATCAATTCTTGGAATAGTGATTCTAACTCTTGACTGGAAGAGTAAATTTCCTCCCAGTATCCGCCTATTATCATCAACCCGCGTAACATTAAGTAAATAGCAAATATTTTATCTGGCAATTCTTGCGATAGCGAATAACATAACTTAGCTGTCTGTATTCCCTGAGAATAATCCCTAGAATCTTGATAAAAAATAGCTAGATGTCGTAATGCTTCTACATTTTGGGTATCTAAGTGTAAATATAACTCTAAAATACGAGATGCTAGTACAGGTTGCTTCAAAGTATGACCAATCTTCATAGCAGCACGTAAGATTATAGAAAAGCAATCTTCAGGATTAGAGAAGTAAGGTAAACAAGCTTCTACTAACTCCAAAGATGTGGGATGAAAAGGTACAGTGTTTAAAACTTCCTGCAAAACTTCCTGCAATAACTCTGTATTTAAATCTACACTTTGTCCAGCCTGTAGAAGTTCAATGACTCCTAACTCATTCAACTCCATTCCTTCAAATTTTTCCAAATGTATGGAAAGTAGAATAATTTTGAATAAGTTATTGATATCGATAGGATTGATTTCTTTTATGTGTTGGCGAATTGCCCAAACTAGAGAGTATTCTGCTAACGTCTCGCGTCGTTCTGCCTCTTTTTTCAAAACTTGAATTAGTTCATTTGTCCAAATCTGAATTTGTTCTTCTTTTGCATCTGTCATTGGCAGCATCCAAGTCATTTGAGCTTCGGTTTCTTGTCCTTGCAAAAGCAAAAGCAATCCCAAATGCCAGTAGTGAGATAAGACATGAGGTTCGGCTACTATTACTTTTTCATATAAAGTCGCAGCCTGAGGATATTCGCCTTGAACTAGATATTGATGAGCTTGCTGCTGCCAGTTAATTAGATCGGCTATCATAGAAGATAATTTTTATGATTACTAAGATTTTTCACCTGCACGAGATAATGGTGTAGATTGCCCACTCTACGATGCAGATCATCAGGATTTTGAGAACTAATTTCTTGTCGATTATGCTCAGATAAGTAAATAAAGTGAGTAGAATCATCTACCCACTTTGGTAAAAAATGCCTAACTAAGCTGGATCAAAAGCTTGATTGCAATTAAATGTTTGCCTGAAGTGGAGTAGTTAGGTTATTGCTCGCCTACGAACTCGTTTTTTTACTTAGCTAAGCTGACGTAACTGCTGGGGCAGCTAGGAGTGGTTGCATAAGGAATTGAGGTTGCACCGGCGTCCCCACCGTTCACCCTAGCATTTGTAGCTTCACACAAGAGAGCTAGGGTAGTTGCTTCACTTGTGGCAGCTACAGTTCCTACCTGCACGCCACCTATATAGGCTTTGAGGGGAGCACTAGCAAGTAGTGGTTGTGCTTGGTTGGTAACCGCGCTATTACTAGCACCACCATCGGCAATGACGTACTTGTAATTTGCAGTCTGTGTTGCGATACCAAGACCAAGCTTCCCAAAGTCAGCTTGAGCTGCAAATTGGTTATTTTCCAGGTAATATGCTTGCTGGGTGCGGTTCATAGAACCTGTATAGGTTTTCGCTTCTGACTGCTTAGCTTTATTCGCTTGATTTAGGAAGGAAGGCAGCGCGATCGCAGACAAAATACCGATGATAATAATTACTACCAATAGTTCAATCAGTGTGAAACCTTGATCTTCTTTCTTTTTGCTGAGAATATGCTGAAGAAACTTGGCTTTCAGTTCGGTTTTCATATCTGTTTTCCTTAAGTGAGTATTAACTGCTGAGTTCTAGATATAACTTACCCACCTCGGATCAATTTCATATCACCTCAGAAAAAGTTTTTCTTCCTGAAGAAAGATTGCTTATAGCAATTTCAAAATGTTTGCAACACATAAACCCATCGTTAGGGCGAACAGCCGTTCGCCCCTACAGCCTATTCTTTTTTTCAAACTGGTATGACTCACGGCTATTTTCCAGCGCGTAGAAAGGCTGGGACTAGGGAATGGTGCAGTCCATGTTCTATTAAGGACGCTCTAGCATAATGTAGCCGAGACTTTCCAGCCTGATTAGTAGCTTCTGCACTATATAGAAGGCTTGCTCTTCATGGGTGGGCTTTAACGTAACGGGGTCTACGGGTCTAACTTGGTGCCAGCACTTAACTAGAGAAGTTACTGACTGCGACTGCTCTAACAGAGGTATCAAGCAAAGCGCCATAGCACTATCTATATTGACAAATTCCTCCATTAGCGATAAGTGCGAACTAAGGGAAAATGTTTTCATTTCTGTAACACAGGCTACAAGGTCTTCTCGGAATTTAGGAGTTTTTAACTGAGGATGCAAATGAACCCATGCCTCTTTCCAGTCAAAGTCAGTCCATTCTGCCACTGGCACAAACGACTCTACTTGATTGGGATGAGCGCACCAAAAATCAAGCAAACGATGAATAGGATGTATAAGTTCAAATAGCTGCAACTGCTCTTCTATAGAAGTTTCTGGTAAACTCATTGCGACAAAAGTAGGCAAATCATCTGGATCTTTAAACAAATCCATCAAGTCCCAAGCCTGCCAGTTCACCATGCTGACGAATTCTAAGTTAGCCGCTCTCAAAGCAGTGAACATATCAGTGATCGTGTAACCTTTATCACCTTGAAACAAATAATTCATTAAAATTCTCTCTTTTCCCTCCTCTCCTTCATACCCGGAATTCCAAGTTGTAGCCTTGAGATTGACTTTTTCCTTCAAAGCTTTCATTAAATCTTGAACAATTTCTATTTCTAACTCTTCTGGATTTGAATCCATTAATCCCATCATTTTGAAAGCTTGTTGAGCGCAGAAATATCTATAACGTTGTATTGAGCTATGCAAATTACTGCGAATAATTCCATCTGGTTTCAAAACCACGCTCATTGCTTTTAAAGCTAGAGTTATATCCGAAAAAAGATAAAGAAGCTCATCACAATTAATATAATCAAACTGCAAATTCGTTTTTGGTAAATCATCAATGGATAACACAAAGAACTCAGCATTATCATATCCATGATATTTCAGTCTTTGTCGTGCTAATTTCACCGATTCTTCGGAAATATCAATACCGATAATTTTTGCTTCAGGATTAGCTTCTGCCAATATTAACGATTTGTATCCACTCCCACAGCCAGCATCTAAAATAACTTTTCCTTTAGTTCCTAAAACTTTTTGCTTTCTTAAATAGTAAGGGGTTACCAAGTTATGAATGTAGAGAGAATTATGATCATTTTTAGGAGATTGTTCTAAGGGAGTTCTTGGATACGCACAACTATCAAATTGCTGACGAATTTTTTCTAATAACTCAGATCCTTGACTTTGCATTGAAATGACTCCTGATATTATTTGTGTGCTTCTAATGGCTATAGCAATCCTCAACAGAGGGAGTGAAAGTTAAGCTATGTAGGCAATGCCCAAGAGAAAAGATGCAGACAATCTAAGTCAGTCGGTGCTAATAATGATGACTGGTTTGTAGTGGCGCTGTAATGGCGCTGAAGCGCAACTACAAACAGAATTCAGAGGTTTTACATTTCGTTATATAGTTATGCTTTTTCATGCCAACTTACTTCTGCTTTTCGAGCTTGAAGCACACTTAATATTTACTATTCCCAAATTCTTTAAACTTCTATCGCACTTTGCCCGTAAATTTTCGGACAGACAAGTCGTAGTTGTTATGAGTTGATATAACTTATGATCACCTTCCCCCTTGTTGTCATGTCACACTTTATTTGCTTATTCGTGGTTTCCTCTGTTAAGTGCAATATCTGAGTCAACCTCCGCTACGCCCTCATTCGCGCTATGAGAAAAGCTTGCAACACAAGGTTTTTGACTGTTCAGGATGGGATCTTTAATTTCCGCCGCCATGTACTAGAAAGAGCGCGGCGGAAATTACCAGAGAGTTTCAAACAGCGATTTAAAACGAGTCTAAGTATATATTCTTCCCTCCTGTCTCTCTGTACTGTAGCGCAACTCGATAAAATCACATACATAATAGACATCTCCAGAAATGATGTAGGGGCTCTCAGCCGAGAGCCCCTACCAAGGGTTTCAACGAACGCATAATTAATTTTCACTCCATGTCTAATGCCCTCACCGATCTTAGCACCGCTCCCCTCTCCCAAGTTTGGGAGAGGGCGCGAGCATACTGCTTGTCATCACAAGAATGTCCATCAAAGCGGGGCAGAGGGCATTTTGTATGTGACTAAAACGAGAAAAGCTAGAGTAAGAGAGAGTATGGTTGCTAATCACAAATGACGGTTTTCTCAAACTGAGATGAGGGGTATAGTCAGAATAGGTGAAAACTGGTACATTATTGATACTTTGCATCAACATCTACTCTCATCTCTTTCCACTCTTCTTGTATCAAGGTAACAGATGACCAGGTTTCCCTACGACCAGTTTGCCAAGGATTATCTCAAAGAATTATTAACCCCATTAGGCACAGTAGAAACCAGTCCCAAAGTCGCAGGAGAGATCCGAGAAATTGATGTTTACTTTAACCCATTACCTCAACCTCAAACCGCGCCACAAGCGTTAGGACTATTGGGAAGATTTGCACAGACACCAGCACTGTTTGAACCGTTTCGCAACCCAGTAAAAATATCAGAAGTTCGTAGCTGTATGAGCAAACTACTTGATGTTTGTGCCAAGAAGGAACGGGAAGCGAAAAGTGATGGTATCCGCCTAGAAGAAGATTCCTTACCAAGTCTTTGGATTCTCTCTCCAACTGTCTCAGATCCTTTTTTAGAAGGATTTAAGGCTACATTAGATCAAGAACGCTGGTTACCAGGGATTCATTTTTTTGGGAAATACTGGCGAGGTGCGATCGTCGAAATCCATGCATTACCTGCGACTGAAGAAACTTTATGGCTGAGATTACTGGGTAAAGGAGGGGTTCAGCAGCGAGCTATTATTGAATTAGAAGCACTCTCAACCAGCAATCCTTTACGTGCTAAAGCAATAGATTTGTTGCTGAGTTTAAAGACAACATTAGAGTACAATTCCACCACTTTAGATCTAGACGACAGGAGTTTAGTTATGCA
>CALMVQ010000046.1:20961-39304 GCA_937873135.1 uncultured Scytonema sp.
GCTCTGAGTTATTGACAAGATTTGGTCAGAATAATTGAGCCTGACTTCAAATGGCTAAGTACCGCTTTGTGGAATTAAAAATTCTACGGATTACAACTGAGTGAAGTACATCTGTAGGGGCGTTCGCCTTTAGGCGTTCTGTGTAGGGTACGGCTGTTCGCCCTGACAATGTGGTGTACCATCACAAAAGGGCGAAATCCGCTATAACTTTATAATTGAATTCAAATTTAGATCTAATACTTAACAGTCTACTATCAAAACGCGATCGCTTTACAAATTCTCGATGGATTGCCACATCTGTTTATCTGCTAGCTATTTACGAATCCGCTTCGACACTAAAAGACACATCCTCATAGAGTGCTGCGATGGAACAACGAAAATCAATGCTTGCCAAATGTACTTCTTCGTCTTTCTCATAAGGGTATAGTACCCAACGTCCTTCATCATTGCGACGAAAGCACTCCACACTCATTGTGTCTTGCGCGATCAGCACATATTCTCTCAATGACTCTAAGTGTCGGTAGTCAGCAAACTTCTTACCGCGATCTATCGCTTCTGTGGAGTCAGATAGGACTTCTACAATTAAACAAGGATGGCACTTATAATATTCAAACTCTCTATCCCGCGTATCACATGTTACCATTATATCAGGGTAATAGTAGCGGTTTATGATTTCAATCCGTGCTTTCATATCCAGCGCGTAAACGCGACAACCAGTACTTCTGATATGGTTTCGTAGTAATGTTAATAAATTTACACTAATAGTAACATGAGCATCGCTAGCCCCTGCCATTGCGTAAACTTGTCCATCAATATACTCGTGTTTAACTTGACTGACTTTCTCACCTTCTAAATATTCTTCTGGTGAGATGTAATATTCTTGTTTACTTGTCACCATCTCAACACCTCGGCGCGTAGTTCAATTAACATAATTTTAACCAACAAAGAATGCCAATACTGCTTAGGTAACTCTAGAATATCCCCCCAGCCCTCTGATAAATTAGGGAGCTTTATTATCTTTCACCCCCCCTTTTAGGTGAGTCACAGCAGGCGGGGGGACACAGACTAACGTCGAACTCGTCTTATCCAAGTGCTAAGCTTTCAATTAGCAATTAGCCATGAGCAATGCTTACTTTGCTAATATACCTTGCTGCACATAAATTGGGCGAATAAGTTCTCTTAAAGCAGGCAGTTGTTTGATAAAAATCAGAGAACCTAAAATACAGACAAGGCCATCAATGATGATTGTATTAGAAACACCAATGTGATTTGCTAAGGCACCTCCTAACAAATTACCAATGGGTAGTATTCCTAAAAATGACATTGTATATAAACTCATCACTCGTCCGCGCTTATCCTCATCCACAATTGTTTGTACAACTGTATTCCCAGCAGCAATTTGCATGATTGTGCCGAAACCAATAAATAACATTGTAAATAAAGAAAGTGGTAGAAAGCGAGATAACGCAAAACCAATTAGCCCAAGTCCTAAAATACCGGGTGCCAAGGCAATAACTTTACCAAGTCCCAAAACTGTCTGCCGTGTAGCTAGATAAATTCCACCAGCTAATGCTCCAACTCCTGAGGCTGCCATCAAAAATCCTAAACTTTCTGCCCCACCAGCAAGGATTTTCTCAGCAAAAATCGGTACAAAAATAGTATATTGCATCCCAAAGAAGCTAATTAATGCTGATAGCAACACAATGGAGCGAATTGGTGGAAAGCCAAAGACATAATCAAATCCCTCTTTAATTCTTTGCAAGGGATTGGCGTTAGTGACTGAAAGTTTTTTAGGCTTAATATGCATTGCTAATAAAGCAATAATGACGGCAATGTAGCTGACGCCATCAATTAAAAAACAATAACCCGCACCAACTTGCGCTAAGATTAAACCGCCGATCGCCGGGCCAATTAATCGCGCACCATTGAACATCGTCGAGTTAATGGCGATCGCATTCGTTAGATCTTCTCTATTTTCCACTAACTCAATCACAAATGCTTGTCGTGCAGGTGCATCAAAGGCATTGATAAATCCTTGAAACAAGCTTAAAACAATAATTTGCCAAATATGAATCACCCCAGTCAATGTTAACACGGCCAGTGCTAACGATTGAATCATCGCCAGTATTTGTGTCCCAATTAAGGTGCGATGGCGGGAGAAGCGATCCACAAATACCCCACCAAAGGGAGACAAAAAAAAGCTGGGAATTTGACTGGTAAATCCGACAATTCCCAGTAACAGAGCAGAGTTGGTTAAATGGTAAACTAACCAAATTGTGGCAAGTTGCGTCATCCACGTCCCAATCAGGGAAATACCTTGTCCGGTAAAAAAGAGACGGTAGTTTCGCGACTTGAATGCTGGTAGTATCAGTCGCTTTTTTTGGTTTGCACCTGTAGGATTCATTGCAGTTTTTCTCTAGAGATAGGCGCTGGCTCGGCTACACATTAAAATGAATAGTCTTGAATGAGTTCTGGGTATGAGAGTTGATATTGTGAAAAACTTTACACCCGGCTTTAACCGAACAATCCTCATAATCAAAAATGACCGAGCCTGCGTAATTCTTGTTTAAGTTCAACTTTTAAGATACTTGGTCTAAACTCAAACCTCTACCACCTAGAGGCTGAATATAATACTTCCTAGTACAGTTTTTCATTCGTCAGGAGACGACAACGGAAATAGAGTTCCCATCCCAAACAGCTATCAACCTTGCATTTCCGACTTTTCAATTTTTAATTCCGCACCTGCGGTACTGGAGTACTTCTCGCTTGAATCACATACATAAGACTCTCAAGATCGCTCTTAACGAGCACCCCTCTCCCAAATTTGGGAGAGGGGCAGGGGTGAGGCTGACAAGGGTAGGTTTTTTACATTCTGGTGAAGATAAGACTTGGGAGACAAGAAGATTGGCAGACAAGGAAGATTTTTGAACGGAAAAAAGCCCATTTGAGCCAATTCCCGTCAGTGAGTACCGTCTGATAAGCGGTTCGGTTTTCCCGGACTTGTCCACTTTCCCGCCAAGTGCTCCAAGTCTTGCCAACACCCAATTGTAAAAAACCTACACCTGTGAGCAGGGGTGAGGGCTATCCTACTTGACTTTCACGCTCACGATGGCAGACATTCCAGGTGTAATCCGTGATTCGTAACCTTTAATGCTTTCAAGATCGAAAACAACTTTCACGGGGATACGCTGGACAATTTTGGTAAAGTTACCTGTGGCATTATCGGGTGGTAAGAGAGCAAACTGAGCTCCAGAACCAGGTGAAAGGCTATCAACTCTACCCTTAAAAACGTGGTGGGGAAATGAATCTAGCTTAATTTCGACTTCCTCTCCTGGCTTCATGTTTTCCAACTGGGTTTCTTTGAAGTTGGCGACAACCCAATATTCGTTATTGACAATTGCTAACAGAGGTGATGCAACTTGTACGCGGTTGCCAACTTCCACTGTTTTCCGCCCCACTCGTCCGGTGGCAGGTGCAAGAATGCTGGTGTATGAAAGCTGCAACTGCGCGTCTTGCAAAGATGCTTGTGCTTGTGTAATCGCTGCTTTTGCGGCTTCATATTGGCTGCGATTTGCCACTGTCTGTTGTTCCCCTGCAGTCGCTTGTTGCATTCCGCCTTTGGATGTTGCTAGTTTCGCTTTTGCCGTCACTATCCCTTCTTGCGCTTGTGCCAGTTGTGACTGTGCTTTCGCAACCCCAACGTTGGCTGCAGCTAACCGTGCTTGTGCTTGTGCGACTCCTTGAATGGCACCACTCTTTTGTGCGACAACGACATCATATGCGGCTTTGGCAGTGTCCAATTGCTGGCGAGCTACAGCGCCTTGGTTAAATAAGGAGTTGTAACGGTTGTAATCAACTTGCGTTTTTTGCAAATTGGCATCAGCTTGTGCCACAAGCGCTTGCGCTGCTGGAATTCCTGCTTGTGCTTGCTGAACTTCAGCTTGCGCTGCCGGTATCCCCGCTTCCGCTTCTTTCACTGCTGCTTGTGCTGTGGAAATCGCAGCGACGGCACCACTCATATCTCCCTGTGCTTGGTTTGTCTTAGCAGTGGTTGTTTGTGCTGATAAGTTAATATTTGCTTGTGCTGCATTCGCCTGACGCTGTGCGCTCTGTAAAGATGCTTCTGCCTGCCTTACTTTGGTGGCATAGTCCCGTGGATCGAGTTTCACTAGTAACTGTCCTCGTTTCACCTGCTCGTTATCATTAACCAGCACTTCACTGACAGTCCCCGCTATCCGAGAACTCACTTGGTGAACGTGCCCTGATACTGTGGCATCGTCTGTTTCTTGGTGGGTGGAGGCAAATTGCCACCAATGATAACCGTAAGCACCAGCAGCGATCGCCCCTACACCCAATCCCGCTAAAATCAAAGCCGTCGGTTTCTTCCGCTTGGGTGATTCCGGCAGTTCCGGTTTGACTTCCTCGGACGGTTGTACAAGGTTGACATCTGGTGCACTAACACGTTCTCGTGTCTCCAAATCGGTAATCAGTTCTTTCTCTAAAACTATAGTTTTGTTGTGTCCGTTGCGTTCGGTTGAAGTGGTGTTTGTGCTTTCCATGATGTTCCTCTCGCTGATCATTGATAGTCGTTTATTTAATATGCGTAGTATTATGAGGTTTTTTAAAAATACTTAGGATACGTAATATTTATCAAGGAAGAAGTAAGGGTGTGTTTTACCTTACATAATTAGTATAGCATTAACTTATGACATATTGGCAATAGCCCGATTCAGAATTTGGCAAAAATGTTCGCGCTCGGCATAGGATATACCTTGCATCGCTTCCTCACGAAGATCCAAAGCAATAGGTGGCAAAGTCACCTCCAGTTCCTTCCCCGCATCCGTCAGCCAAATACGCCAAATGCGGCGATCGCGAGTATCTCGTTCGCGACGAATCAAACAGCGTTCTTCCATCCGATCTAGCACACCAGTTAAAGTACCTCCCACCTGTTGTAATTTTTCCCCTATTGAGGAAGTTGGTAACCCGTCTTCTTCCCATAAACAGCACAATACAACCCAGTGGAAGGGAGTAAGTCCCAGTGGTTCCAATCGTTCGGTGAACTTGCGAGCCAGGAGTTGTGAGAGCAGCTTGATTTTATAACCAACACCATAAGGTGCCCGAACTTCCTGCCATGTCTCTAAAGCTGGAGAATTCTCAGTTATGCGTGTATGAACCATCATGTGTGAATTCTATATTATTTAGTGTACGTACTATTATCCTAACACTAATGCTTTAGTTGCAAAATAGTAGTCTGCTAATAGTAAGTTGTCAAACTGTCCCTATAACTACAAAACACTCTCTCAGGATTCCGGAAGCAGGAAAAGGAAGATCGGGGAAACAAGAGGGAAGAAGAAGCAATTTTTTCTCTCTCATCTCCCTTTATTTATATTAAGCAGCAGATAAACAAAAAGAGGCAGGTTCTAAACCCGCCTCTACTATGCGCCCCACAGATGCGGCAACAGGCTTTAAACTATGAACCAAACTCACCATATC
The DNA here is from genome assembly GCA_937873135.1 of uncultured Scytonema sp. GTDB lineage: Bacteria > Cyanobacteriota > Cyanobacteriia > Cyanobacteriales > Nostocaceae > Rhizonema. The sequence goes on from CALMVQ010000046.1 coordinate 26,455, forward strand.
TTCTAAAGACAGGGCTTGGCGTGCGTCAGAAACGGATTTTTCTGGTTCTGGGTGACATTCAATAATCAACCCATCTGCCCCACAAGCAACAGCAGCCCTAGCCATAGGTGCCACCAGTTCTCGCTTGCCTACCGCATGAGAAGGATCGACAATCACTGGTAAGTGAGTTATTTGCTTAAGTGCTGCCACTGCCGCTAAATCAAGGACATTGCGCGTATAATTGTCAAAACTGCGGATTCCTCTTTCACAGAGTATGACATCAGGATTGCCGTGGCTTAAGATATATTCGGCTGCCATAACGAATTCTTCAATTGTCGCCGCCAAGCCACGCTTCAGGAGTATTGGCTTACCTGCTTGCCCTAAAGCTTTCAGCAAGTCGAAGTTTTGCATATTGCGGCTACCAACTTGAAGCATATCCGCACTCCCGGCGACCAATGGAATTTGGGAAATTGACATAACCTCAGTCACAACTGGAATACCATAACGCGATCGTATACCAGCCAAAATTTCCAGTCCGTCTCCTCCCATTCCTTGAAAAGCATAAGGAGAGGTGCGGGGTTTGTAGACACCACCGCGTAAAGCTTGAACAGGTGCTTTCAAAAGCGTTTGAGCAACTATCTCCATTTGTTGAGTGCTTTCAACAGTACAGGGGCCGCCAATAATTAATAGTTCTGTACCACCGCAGACGACGTTTTGAGAGATATTGACAATTGTCTGATGGTGAGGATGAGATTTAGCTGCTAGTTTGGCATTAATCATGATCAGATTCTCCTTATAGTTAAAGAATGAGAAATTCGCCAGAAAAAAGCCCAGAACCTTGTGAGTTCCGGGCTGGTGGCGTTTTCGTAGGCATAACGCTTTTTACCCGGAACGTCTTCTAGGCCAAAAGTAAAAACCATAAAACCAGCTACTGAAATAAGTCATGCGATTTTGGATGCGTGGATTTTAAATTGATCGTGCCTGAAAAAACAAAAACCGCAGAGTTTGCTCTGCGGTTCACCGGGCGGTTTCCATTAGGAAACTCGATTCACTCCCGGTGAACCACCCTAAACCAATAATAAAAGTAGGAATTACTGCTAAACATTTTGCGACACTTTTCGCCTGAATACTTAATCTATACTTATGTTTTCCGAATTTAACACAAGAGAATCCACTGCGTCAAGACCCCAATTTAAATAACCCCAACACTTAAAAAAAGCGTTAAAGTCTGACAGTTGAAGCTTATTGCTTGCTATCTTGATATTTATATAACTTCATATTTATGTTTAGCTTACAAGTCATTAGTAATAAATACTAAAAAATGTAAGCATTTAGCCCGAACTTCCATCCGCAATCAGTGTACAAAATGAATTGTGTAAACTCCCAAGAGCCTTAAGCTATCCAAACTACTAAAATACACTGATAGCTGAAGCGCCTGCCTGCTGAATGCTCATAACGAAATTAACTTTATTATAACTATCAAATTTACCACTATGCCCAGTTCCAAAAAAATTTTAGCTACATCTTTCGATTATCAAGGAGTTTACCCGTGCCCAGTATGTCATGTAGGTAAGATTACAAGTATGCCATTGATGGAGGCTATGGCTTGTGAGTTCTGCCAACAGATTTTTACGATTAACTTAGAACAGCAACAAATCAAGATGCCTTCTAGACAACCTGCCTTGATTTGGCATTGGAATGGCTTTAGTTGGACAGAAGCCCATCTAGAAGGTATGGAATTTGGGTGGGGTTATATGTTAGCATCTGGTGCTTTTATCTTCATTCCCACTGCTTTAATTGGAATCATCGCTTACAATTTTCCACCCCATCCAGATAATCCTGTGTCTTGGATACCATACATTTGGGCTATATTAACATTTCTTTCACATTTATCAATTATTATTTGGCTATTTATTGAAATTTATCAAATTCCAGTTAGAGCATATTTGCGAGCCATGCGACAGCGCTTGCCCATCCGCTAATTAGATTGTTGAGTGTTGAGTATCAGCGCCTTGTGTCTTAACGCAAAAAAGCGGAGCGTCTCTACATCTTTTGTCTCCTGTCTCCTCACTTCTTCACTGTGTGCCCTAAAACTCTTGGCGCACTAACTTTCAAAGTCATCTGTTCGCAACGAACGGTTAAAAAAGGCTGAGCTAAACCCATACCAGAAAAAGGACTTTCAGGGGGAACTTCTAATTTAGAACCAACAAACCCCAAACGCGAGTCTAGTTCAAATGAAAAGCTGAGCAGATCGGAGTTCATTGTACTGAAACTAGATCCACTCAACCACTGTCGCCATGCCAGAGTTTGTCGATTGTATTTCAAGCTACACAAAGTCCGATTTTCTTGACGGACAGTGACACGCTCTCCTTTTTCCCAGGTAAACTGGGCTAATTCCTTCGGTAATCCCCAAATTTCTCGACCACCAGCCACGGAATCAGGATTATCTACATATATATGGGAAATCCAACTACCAATTTTCCCCTGATAACCCACAAATGCAGGAACGACAATTAACTCGCTGTATTCCATCACCGAGCCAGTACCGTAATAAGATAAACAGATACCGCCAACAGTTTTACCAGGCAATACAGAAATAATTTTTAGTTCCGAGGGAATGAGCGATCGCACTCGGGAAGTATCTATCAAATGTGAACATAGGATCGCATAGCCTTGAAGTTTCCAGGGAGCTTGAGGGTATGCCATTTTTGTCTCCTTTGTCAACAAAATTTCTTAACTGCTTTCATGTCCGGTCAATGACTTCCGATTAAGATCCGATTTGAATCCCCCAATGAAAACTCAGTCAAATATTTGATTCCAAGTGATTATCCGGACATGATATGAGTCTTTCCTTCCATCACCTTCCCCCGCTTCAGCGCTTATACCATTTCACGCTCATTCCTGATACAAATAACGGGTTTCTAATTCTTCCCCCCTGCTCCCCGCTCCCTGCTCCCCTGCTTACCTATTTGTATCAATTTTAAAGTGAAACAGTATTATGTGGCAGGAGCATTCTTGGCGGTTCGGAAATAATCCTAAACAAATAAAAAAGTCCCCATCCACAAGACATCATAGGATGGGGTGATGGAATTGAACTTAATAATGTTCATACCTGGCAAATCCCCCCAACCCATGCCATATCCCTCAACGCTCGCTTACAGAATTCAGTGGGAGACTTACGGTGGTAGTGTTAAGGGGGGGATCGATGATTAACTAAATTTTGGCATCTGCCCTACATTTCAAAGACTACTTATGCTCATTAGACTCGGTGAAATCAGCATCAATAACATCGTCACCGCTACCAGAAGAAGAGGAGGAGGAGGAGGAGGAGGAAGAACCACCAGCACTCGCACCAGCAGAATCACCGCCGCCTGCTTGTTGGTAAATATTGCTACCAACAGAGAACAGTGCTTGTTGCAGTTCTGGCATCAGCTTTTTCATGCGTTCGTCGTCATCTTGAGAGACTGCATCACGTAAGTCTTTTACCAAACCTTCGATCTTAGTCTTGTCAGCAGCCGGGACTTTATCTCCCAAGTCTTGGATCTGCTTTTCTGCTTGGTATGCCAGAGAGTCAGCTTGGTTCTTGCGATCAATTTTCTCGCGACGTTCTTTGTCAGTACTCGCGTTTTGTTCGGCTTCTCTAACCATGCGTTCAACGTCACTTTTATCTAAGGTAGAAGCACCAGTAATACTGATGGATTGTTCCTTAGCAGTGCCTTTGTCCTTAGCGGTGACATTTAAGATACCATTAGCGTCAATATCAAAAGTCACTTCAATTTGAGGTACGCCACGTGGTGCTGGAGGAATACCATCAAGGCGGAAGGTTCCCAAACTCTTGTTATCGTTTGACATCTCCCGTTCGCCTTGGAGTACGTGAATTTCCACGTTGGTTTGACCATCCACAGCAGTGGAGAAGACTTCAGACTTCTTAGTAGGAATGGTGGTGTTGCGAGGAATAATTTTGGTCATCACGCCACCTAAGGTTTCCACACCTAAGGAGAGTGGTGTCACATCTAACAGCAAGATACCTGTAACATCACCAGAAAGCACACCTGCTTGAATTGCTGCACCTACCGCCACAACTTCATCAGGGTTAACGCTTTGGTTTGGATCTTTACCCAATACCTGCTTCACAACTTGTTGGACTGCAGGAATGCGGGTAGAACCACCAACTAACACGACTTCATCAATGTCGTTCTTTGTTAACTTAGCATCGCGTAGCGCGTTCTCTACAGGGACGCGACTGCGGTCAATTAAGTCAGAGCAGAGTTTTTCAAACTGGGTGCGTGTCAGGGTTGTATCTAGGTGCTTGGGACCATCCTGGGTAGCAGTGATAAACGGCAGGTTAATCTCTGCTTGAGTCACGCTAGAAAGTTCAATCTTCGCTTTTTCTGCGGCTTCGGTCAAACGTTGCAACGCTTGTTTGTCTTTCCGCAAATCGATGCCTTCTTGTTTTCTGAACTCTTCGGCTAAGAAATCAACGATTTTCTTATCGAAGTCATCACCACCTAAGTGGGTGTCGCCAGATGTGGCTAACACTTCAAAAACGCCATCGCCGACTTCTAAGATCGATACGTCGAAGGTACCACCACCAAGGTCAAAAACGAGGATGGTTTCGTTGCTCTTTTTATCAAAGCCGTATGCGAGAGAAGCTGCAGTCGGCTCGTTGATGATCCGCAACACTTCAACGCCAGCAATTTTACCAGCATCTTTGGTGGCTTGCCTCTGGGAGTCGTTAAAGTAGGCAGGTACGGTGATCACGGCTTGGGTGACAGGTTCACCGATGTATTTGCTCGCATCTTCAACTAATTTGCGGAGAACTTGTGCGGAAATTTCTTCTGGTGCAAACTGTTTGCTGACGATGGGACAGTCTACTTTAACGTTGCCGTTGCCATCACGCAGAACTTTGTAAGAAACTTCTGTAGCTTCATGGGTAACTTCATCATACCGACGTCCAATGAAGCGTTTGACCGAATAAAAGGTGTTTTCGGGGTTCATGACTGCTTGGCGTTTGGCAATTTGACCCACCAAGCGATCGCCATTCTTCGCAAAAGCAACTACTGAAGGGGTTGTCCGAAAACCTTCTGCGTTAGCAATAACTGTGGGTTTTCCACCTTCCATAACTGCTACGCAGGAATTTGTCGTACCTAAGTCAATTCCAACTACTTTTGCCATTTTAAGTTTTGGCTCCGTATAACTACAAATGAATGTGTTTGAGTATTAAGGGCTATTTTTTGAGCTAACTGGCTTGCAGCCAATTCAGCACGAATACCTTTGGTCTGGCTTTTCTCTAGAGTTTTAACTCCAGTTTATGCTGATATATATACTGGGCTTATCTAGCCAGTCCATGAAGGGTGGTTTTCCGAACCTTTGTGGGACGGTTAAGTAAGCCTCATGATTAATCTAGTTGACTCATCGATTGATTTACTTTCACTTTGTCTAATGTATGAGAATTAATACTTGGACGAATTGGGGTGAACCGTAACATCAAAGTGGTGTTTGCCGTCTTTATTAAAGCTATTAGCGGATAGCTGATAGCTTAGTACAATAGAAAAGCTTACTACCTCATGAAAGCTATCAACTGTCAGCCGTTAGCCAACGATTTATGGTCACGCTCTCTCCCAGCTTGAAAACTAAACTCTCAACACCTCTCAAAATTGGTGCGCTAGAGGTGAAAAGTCGCGTTCTTCAGTCGCCTTTATCTGGGGTGACGGATCTGGTGTTTCGTCGTTTGGTACGTCGCTACGCTCCAGACTCGATGATGTATACGGAGATGGTGAATGCGACAGGGTTGCACTATGTCAAACATTTACCCAAAATCATGGAGGTAGATCCTCTAGAAAGACCAATCAGTATTCAATTATTTGACTGTCGCCCGGATTTTCTTGCGGAAGCGGCAATCAAGGCGGTTGCAGAAGGGGCCGATACCGTCGATATTAATATGGGTTGTCCTGTTAATAAAATTACTAAGAATGGTGGTGGTTCTTCGTTGTTACGTCAAGCGGAAGTTGCGGAGGCAATTGTTCGAGAAGTCGTCAAGGCAGTCGATGTTCCCGTGACGGTGAAAACCCGTATCGGCTGGAATGACAAAGAAATTACTATTCTCGACTTTGCTCTTCGGATGCAGGATGCGGGAGCAAAAATGATTACGGTACACGGACGTACCCGTGCTCAAGGTTACAATGGCAACGCTCGCTGGGAATGGATTGCTCGTGTCAAAGAAGTTCTTTCTATCCCAGTCATTGCTAATGGGGATATTTTCTCGGTTGAGTCGGCTGTGAAGTGTTTGGAGCAAACGAACGCGGATGGAGTTATGTGTTCTCGTGGGACTATGGGTTATCCATTTTTAGTGGGAGAAATCGATTGCTTTCTGAAAACAGGCGAACAGTTACCGCCACCAACGCCTATTCAACGGTTGGAATGTGCCAAGAATCATTTACAGGCGTTGTATGAATATAAAGGCGATCGCGGTGTACGTCAAGCACGCAAACATATGACTTGGTATGCTAAAGGTTTCTCTGGTGCGGCAGATCTGCGCGGACATTTAAGTGTCATTGAATCTGTGCAGCAAGGAGTAGAGTTGATTGACCGCACAATTGAGGAATTAATGAATGGGTATGAAGTTGAAGAAGAGTTAGATGCCATCGCCTTGGTGTGAACTACCCACGACTATATCCGTATTGGTTAAAGTGGAAGCGGGTAGACACAACAAAAATCGGTTGATTTTTGCTATCCTTTTGTGACAAGGCTTTCAGTCGTTGTTTGTTGGCTTGTGTCAGCAGAGCGACTTTTACTCCAGACAGTCCAAGCAATAATGAAGTAACCAATAGACAACAGCGAACTGTTAATGGCAATTCGCAATCCAGACATCCAGACTTTATCTGTCGTTTGTTTCTCAGCTTCTTCTTTACCCTGGCGAATTCTGCTCAGTTGTTGATCTGCAAGTGTTTGTGGATCGCTTTGCTTTTCGATAAACTGGTCTAGCTCTTGGGGATTTGCCTTAAACTTTGTGAGTAAGTCTTTCCCAAGTTGGGGTACGTTGGGATCGTTAAGTAGTTGTTGATACTGCTCATCATCTTTAAGAAGTTCGGCATAGCGAGCTTTAGCTTGGCTTTTCTGCTTTTCCAAGGCATCTTTAACCTGTTCATTGCTCAGTTGTGCCTGCACTTGGTTTTCTTCCTGTTCTGCTTTTCTATTAATTTGCTCTACTGTTTGAGCGCTAACTTGGCGCACGTTGTTGAGGTGTACGGGAAATATCAGTAAGAACATCAATCCTAAAAGACTAGATAGTATAAGTGCTGGGAATCTCAAATCTACAGCCGGATGACTACCATCTTCAATAGTATCAAACCAGTATCCAGCAAATAGCATACCCAAGCCCACAAATGGCACAATTCCGCGATCGACGAGTGCTGTTACCAAGTCAATTTGCCACAACAAACTAGTTGGTCGAAAGGGAAACAACAGAAAGAAGAAATCCACCAAAAAGGAAAGAATTAAGATGACTCCAGCTACCGTAAGTACACGAGCAGCATTCGTTCCCGCCGCTAAACGATAATTCATAGTTTTTTGTCTCTTCGTCAATAACTCTTGAAACTACGGAACTTACAGAGAAAGCTCATCTCCAGAAGGCGATCTGTAAACAGAAGACAGCATTATAATTTTAGTTCTATTTGTTACAAGTGACTCCAATACGGTTCGGAGCAGCTTTTTTTCTCTTCGCTTGCTCCCTTACTGGCCTCAACAGATAATTTTTCTTAAGCGAAGCATATTACACGTGACTCTACAAATTGCCAAATGAGCAGCTAATTGTGTAACAAATTATTAATTTATTTGTTTTGAGCAAATTTATATTTTCTAAGTGAAAACCGAAGTTTATAAAATATAGTATGTAATATATTGACAGAAAAAAACTTATTCTTTATCGTGTAATCATGACTTTTGACTTAATACTGAGTTTTAAAAGTACACTTATTTTTTACGTGCAAAGTGTAAGTCAAGTAAGTCTGATCACAGACTCTATTGTATTATTGTGCAAATTTCCATAAATTATTGAGCTTGAATGAGTGTATATTCTGTATTACGAGAAGCCACCAATCGTAACTCATAACAGTTCTATATGAAGTTGCCACTCTCCCCAACCGTCTCTAAAAAGGATGGTTAAGGGTGAAAATTTAACGCAGCTCTATGAAGAAAGGGTATGAGATTGGTACAAAGAGCTTGTTAGTTTTCATACTCACTAGGATGAAGACGCTAAAAATCCAAATATGGGATTCGTGATCTTCAGCTTGTCTTACTCAAACTGGAATAACGCTGGAAAACATAATGCGAAGACTTAAACTTCAAAGTGTCTTGTTGATATTGGGTTTATCGTTTGGCCTTTCAGTGCTAATTTCTTCTGTATTCCCATACAAAGTTTTTGGTCAAGTAGGCAGCAACATTCCCGACGAACAAGTGTTAATTGAACAGCGACAATTCGAAGTTAATTCAAACTTTCAGGTTGACCCTCCGAATCAACCCCTTCGTCCAACAGAGTTTGTCGCTCGCGATACCTTTGGGGATGTGGGACTTGCTCCCCTGAGTCAGGCGTCTCAATTGGATCGATTGTTCTATCCTTCTGTTCCGCAATCAGCTCGCCAGAGCACAGTAGAAGGATCTTCGTTCTTTACCACCCCACACACTGCTACGGAAGGCTTAGGACCGATCGCTAACCAAACCCGATGTGCTGGCTGTCACCTCAATAGCCTTGAGTCGGTTCCGGGTGCAGGGCTGCTCACGGGTGTCTCTAACGTCAGTCGCGCTGGACGCTCAACCCCCACCAACTTCAGTTTTACATCGGGTGATACCACGAATGGTGGTAGAGCCGCCGGTGATCGGTTAGATCCGGTCAATCCAGATGGTTCTGTTGAGTTGAGTATCATTAGTCAGGCTGACCCATCCTTGGATGCCATCAATAATACTGGCAGAACCGCAGCCTTTACGATCTTCGGTGACTTTTCACCATCAGTTGAAGCAACCGATCCGACCAGATCTTACGATCCGTTGGATGGTTCTACAAACCGTATTACAGGTAATGCACAGAATTTTGGTGGTTTCGTGCAGCACACACGCCCCCCGAGTGCTGAGCTTAGAGCCATAGACCCGAGTCTAGATTGTAGAGCAGAGGCGATTCCAAGCGTCGCGGAAGATCGAAATCTTGGCACGCTCGATCCAATTACAGGTTTGGCTGCAAGTGGATTTCGACGTGGTGTCGGTGAACGCGCTGGTCCTCCCTACATTGGACGTGGCTTGATGGAAGCTATTCCGACCCAGGACATTGTAAACGCTGCCGATCCCTCTGACTCGAGAGCCAACAATTCTTCCCTGAAAACTGCTGTATTCCAGTGTACTGGTGATTGTGTTACCGGTAATGTCAATATAATTCCGCCCAATGTGGCTGTTACTGTTAGTTCAGATTCTAATACAAGTACCGTGGAGCCACCACCTAATGCTAAGGCCGCTGGGGTAGGGCGTTTTGGCTTACGTGCGAATGGCGTGGAGTTGCTACAGTTTATCGTTGGCGGCTTGCAAGGTGAGCTTGGCCTTACGAGCAGGGCGAACAATGTCGAGCTCAATATTGCCGATCCTGCTATTGCTCCTTATAATCGGAACTGCCGAAATATAATAGACGACCCTGAGTTTCTCCTCAGCACCCCCTTCAGTGAGCGTAATTTCATACGCCTAACGGGTCCCCCAGAATTCGGTCGCAATCTCTTGACCGTACTGAACGCCAAGGACCCCTCTCGGCCAATTAATGGCAACAGTAGTGTAACCAGCGTTCAAAGAGGAGCGCAGCTTTTCGGGATCGATGTCACTGCCTTTGCGAACCGGATGATCCCTGGTCGTATGCCTCGCAAGGGTGATGGTCGCGATCCTAATGCGATTAACCGAGCCGATGAGAGGGTGGGTTGCGTGAGCTGCCATACCCCAGTACAAAGAACTGGTCGGTCACCTGCTTTTAACGACCCATCCTTGGGTACTGATGTAGCCGCAGTTACAGACATTCTCAGTTACCGTTGGGCACCGATTTTCTCGGATCTGATTTTGCATAAAGGCCCAACGATTGATGCTGAGCGGGTTGCACCAACTCCGCGCGATCCAATTCTGGTGAGACGAGCTACGGTTGTTAGCTATGAACAACCCGGCAAACGTTCTGACGAGCGCAGGGGTGGTGCGGGTAAGATATTCAACACATACGATCTAATTCGTAACCTGACTGATGATATCTTCTCAAACCAGAAAGCAACTGCTAAGGGTGAAGAGTTCCGTACACCGCCTCTAATGGGGATTGGTAAGGTTGGTCCTCCATTCTTGCATGATGGTCGCGTCTTCTTGAGTACTTTGAACCGTAATATCACACCTGCAGGTACTGTGTTTAGCAATAGCGAAGTAACCAATGCACCGTTGGTTGTTCGCTCAGTAGACGATGCGCTTCGTGCTGCAATTGAACTACATGACTTGCCTGCACCTGATGATGCTAAGACCTCTAAGCTACTCGGTGGTGGATGCCCTGTTCCTCCAGGTGGCAAAGTCATCAATAAAATCGGCAATGTGATTGACTATGGCTCATCGCCTAAGGATGTCATTTGCCCGCCTTATGACAGCGATCTTTCAACAACTCGTCGAAGTGAAGCACGCGAAGTTACCGCTCGTTTCCGTGCTCTGTCACCTTCCGATCAACAAGCGATGATTGATTTCTTGAAGGAACTGTAGAGGCTCTCCGAGATCTCTAATATCGATTGTTTGTGAATTTTAATAAAGGGACGTTCTTAAGAACGTCCTTTTTTTTGATATTTTCGCAACTACAGACTTCGTGCTTGTTGAGTAATATCATGTCCGGGTACTTACCCATAATTTCCGTAAACACTGTACCCCACCACGCTCCTCACCTACGGCGGGAAACCCGCCTGTAGTGCTGGCTCCCCAACCCCGAGAACGCAAGCGGGGTGGGGTTCAAAGGACGTATGGTTGTGCTACCGGACATGATATAAGAGGATATAAGCGCCCCATTTTCCTCCGTGCATAATTTATATAATGTCCGTCAATTCACCCAGAATAAAAGAACCCCACCCCTTATCCCTCTCCGAAAGCAGGGAGGGAAGACAAAGTACAGTGAGGAGCGGGGTAAGGTTATTTAAGTATTAAGGTTAATCTACCGGACATGATATTACACTAATTTTGTCTACAGCACTTTTCAATTGGCATTGCTGATTTAAAGTATGAATTAGCTTCACGCATAGACGCGTTAGCGAAGCGGTAGCGACGTTCGTAGCGTCAGGGGCTTCCCTACGGGTAGGCGCACCATGAGCGTTTTCCCACGCCCAGGCGACTGCCGTCGCAAAAAGTCGTTGTTTAATCATCTCAAAAAATATTCATGCTCCGATTCAGCAACGCCTCTCAATTGGGTGAACTACAGCACTTTGAAGATTCACTGAGTAGTTTTGGACGGCAAGCAGTTTTAAAAAAACCAACCGTATGAGTGCAAACCTTTACCCAACAAATTAACTCCCAGATAGCAAATCCAAACGACGACAAAGCCAAAAGCTGCTAAAATTGCTGGACGGAGTCCTTGCCAACCGCGAGTAATGCGGGCGTGGAGGTAAACAGCAAACACCAACCACGTCACCAACGCCCAAGTTTCCTTAGGATCCCAACTCCAGTAGGTACCCCACGCTTCGTTAGCCCAGACTCCACCAGCGATAATTCCAATCGTCAGCAAGGGAAATCCCAGTCCGATGATCCGATAGCTGATGTTATCCAGGGTTTCAGCAAGACTGAGACGCTGAGGTGAAAGGGGTTCGGAATTTTGGATTGTAGATAATGGATTGTGGATTGGAGTTGAAGTCACTACATCTATGACTGCAGTTTGATTATTGCCATCATTGGCAAAACGTGCTATAGCATTATTTTCTACAACAGTTGCTTGTGGTTGAGAAGCTAACTCGTTTGCCTTGTACAAGCGGTAACCGTTGCTGCGATAGCCACCCGTGCCGACAGAACTACCTTGTAGTTGGATGTTCTGCCCGCGTGTAACAACCAGGAAGGCGATCGCCAGCAGCGAACCCACCATTAAAGCTGAATAACTTAACATCATTACACTGACGTGCATCATTAGCCAATTGGATTTGAGCGCAGGTACTAAGGGTTCTGAGAATTGCATCTCCGATGGCAGCGTCAGGGTGGCAAAAGCGGTAATGCTCATTGCCACAGGTGCGGTAACAACTCCTACTAAGCGACTGCGGCTCATATTTTCGGCAATTAAATGGATAGCCGTAATTCCCCAGGTTAAGAAAAACAGGGATTCATACAAATTGCTAAGCGGGAAATATCCTGCCTCTATCCATCTTGCCCCTAGTAGGGTAGCTATGCACAAATTAGCGATCGCCATTCCAGCAGTTCCCAAAGCCGATAAGTATGGCAGATTCGGGAATGCTGCCCCACTCCAATAAACAAGCATCGTGAGAAATAGGATGCTAAAGGACGTATTGTCTAACCAGTTCTGGAGTACAACTAAATTCATAAGTCCTCTGCCTAAAGAAATCTTTATTGAATGGATTCCATTCGATTAGATCTTATCTCTTTTAGGAGCATGACAAATTACGTAAGCGAAGTATTTTCAAGAGAACTCAGTTGTCAGAATACAGAAAAAAAGAGAGGAATTCTCATAAATAAATTTAGCTGATTTAAAAAAGGACGCTTTTTCCTGCGATCGCTTTACATTTCCTGAAAAAATCTTTTTCTAATTTTCATAAATAAATGACAGTGCAAGTACGCAAGTCGGGAGCATCCCAATTTGGAGAAAACACATTATTCGCGAGGCTATCTCGCGAAT
>CALMVQ010000047.1 GCA_937873135.1 uncultured Scytonema sp.
CCTCCTGCAACAATAGCTCTATGCCAGGTTATTCTTTACACAAAAGCCCCCTAGTTGATCCACTAGGGGGCTTTTGTTGTTGCTATAATTCTTAAAATGAAGACAGTGGTTGGTCATCCAGTAATTAGGGTTTGGCTGTTAGCGACTTGGCAGATTATTGACACCGCTACATTTTTCACTGTTACTTGAACGGACAACCGTATTCGTGAAGTCTGCCGGGCGGAAGCTGTGTCCGGCGAGCTTTACCGTCAGTGAGGCAGTTGATATGTTTTTTTGTTGAGAATGATGCAAAATGCTCCCTTGAAATCGACCCACGCGCACCCCCCACTGTCACAATCGGTTTTTTCGGATTTTGATTCACGAGTAAGGCTGCAATTTATCCCAAAACAAAGCAACTCCGCATGGCGATGCCACAGGCTTGCCCTCCCTTGTGACGCTACGAACGTCGTTCGCCCTTGGGTCTCCCATTTGGGAGAAGATCGCAGTCGCCGTGAGAGCGGGCTAAGCCGTCATTCGCGCTGCCTCACCGCTAAGAGCGTCTACGCCAATCCCATATCTTCAAACTTTCACTCATTCGTAGTGTGACACTTTAGGGTGCGGAATGTGGATTGAAAGTCGTTTGAGCGTGGAGATTTTGTATATCTTAGGACTTACGCACTGTACAAATGGGAAATCATGTGTATAAACGGTATTTGGTCGTTCCAGGCTTTTGACAATTACCGCCACATGGGTGGCGTAGGCGTAGCCCGCTGCAGGCCGAAGCGCTCAAGATGATCGAAAAATCAGGTTTTCATGCCTGAAACCTATACCCCATATTTGGTATTTCCTGCTCAAAAGTAAGTCCTATATCTGTTGTCTAAGAAATGCAACTGTGTTCATCTCACCCAATACTGCGTAGGTTTTGGAAATAACTTCGGCTGAAACCCTTGAAATATCGTTGTCTATGATGACCAAAAAGGGCTTAACCGAAAAGTATTGCATCCCAACCCTGATGCACTTCATGTCTGGAACATGCAAGATAAATAAATGCGTCTATTAACTGGTGGGTTTTGGCTTATAATAATAGGCTTAAGATGACCCATGATGACGCTCCTGTTGTAATTCACTGGTGGGACTAAGTTAGTATTTCCAGCTCAAACTCAGTTAAGCCATCCTTCACAAACTCAAAAGGAGACTTAATTTTAAAGATTTTATGTGGCAAGGAAATATTTTTACTCATACAATCGAAAATAAGACTTTTATACGCGAGGCTGAATATCATAAATTGAACAAGTCTATTGACAATTCAGAGTTGAAGAGCTATTAACTAATCCACAAATGCTAGATCGGATAAATGATATTACTTGGCACGCTCATCAAGGTAGCGTTGCTGCCCTCATTCAAGTATTGAATGAAAAGCTAGCTAATTCCGGTGTCAGAACTAGGGCTATTTTTGATAATGGTATCTTACAACTTCTCTGTGAGGCTCCGACTGTAGATAAACTTGAACAATCAACTTTAGTAAACCAAATCCGGCAGATTCTTGATTCAATTGCACCGCGCAATATTCATCGAGTTAATATTAATAGTCGAATTGTTCGGGAGCAACAATTACTTTGGTTAGAGGAGATTAGCCGAAACGCTGAGAATCAATTGCTTTGGTCTGAGGAAATTACATTAGCAAACCTAAGCATTTTTCAGCAAATTATTCAAGATTTCAGCGCTCGCAAAACTGAATTGGGAAGGCGAAGTTTATCTAAGTTACAGTCTTCCAGTCTGGCAATAGTAACTAACAGAAATCGGCATAAAAATTCTCATAAAAGAGAAATCTCTGGGGCGACAAGCTTATCGATGTTCATACTACTGCTAGGCTGGGTTGTGTATAGCTTGTTAGGAACTCATCTAAAAAGTTCAATCCAATTATCACAAGCATCAAAGCTTTTAAGCCCTACAACCATTGCCCAGCAAAAACTAAATACATCACCTGTCATTGCTACCCAAAATATTACCAATACTTCAGGAGATACTTTTGCTGCAGCGGTACGAATTGCTAACCAAGCTTCTACAAATGGTACCACTGCTACAACTTCAGGTCAGTGGTTGGATTTAGCCGCAAGATGGCAACGGGCCGCAGAATTAATGAGTGCTGTGCCACAAAATCACAGTCGCTATCAAGAAGCACAGATCCGAACTCGGCTGTACAAAAAATATAGCGAGGCTGCTCAAAAAGAAGCAAATAAGAGTGAGTTGTGAGATTAGTAATGGGGAAAAAAGAGATTAGTAATTGCTAATTATTCTTTCTTCATATTATAAAGAAAGGTAGACGGCATCCGGCTGAGGGCAGATATGTAATTCGGATCAATAAAAACTACATAGGTGGGTATAAAGCCCACTTTAAAAAGATCCTGGGACGACACGCGTAGCGCTATTATACAAGGTCTCCTGACTTGAATCCCACGTTTTTCAGTGTGGGAGCATATCTGCCTCCAGCATCGCTCTCACGATTACATATTCCCTATTCCCCATTTACTAAGCACTGATTTCTAGCATCCGTTGAATTGGTTGTAAAGCAGATAGACGGATATCTTCTGACATAGTGATCTCTGGAGTACGATTTTTCATCGCCCAGTAGAGTTTTTCCAGGGTATTTAACCTCATAAAAGGACACTCATTGCAAGCGCAGTTATTCAGAGGTGGTGCGGGAATAAAGCGTTTGTACGGTGCGACTTTTTGCATTTGGTGAATGATACCTGGCTCCGTCGCCACAATAAATTCCTTGATAGGACTTTCTTGACAATATTTAAGCAAAGCTGCTGTGGAACCAATGAAACTGGCATGACGCAATATACTAGTCTCACATTCTGGGTGGGCGATCGCCTCAGCTTCTGGGTGAGCAATTTTTAGCTGTACGATTTTCTTTTCCGAGAATGTTTCATGAACAATACAACTTCCTTGCCATAGAATCAAATCTCGTCCAGTCTTTTCCATAACGTACCGTCCCAAATTGCGATCAGGGGCGAAAATAATCGGCTGATCCTCAGGAATTTGCTGCACAATTTTAACAGCATTGGAACTGGTACAGATAATATCGCTCATCGCCTTAATTTCAGCAGAGCAATTGATGTAAGATACTACCACATGATTTGGGTGCGCCGCTTTAAAAGCTGCAAATTCCTTCGGTGGGCAAGTATCGGCTAAAGAACAACCAGCATTTAAATCTGGCAAAAGTACTATTTTATGAGGATTGAGAATCTTTGCCGTTTCTGCCATGAAGTGAACACCAGCAAAGACGATCGCATCTGCATTTGTGCGAGCGGCGACTTTTGCCAGTTGTAGTGAATCGCCAATAAAGTCAGCAATATCCTGAATATCAGGCTCTTGATAGTAATGTGCCAAGATCACGGCATTGAGTTCTTTTTTGAGACTCTCAATGGCGGCAAATAAATCCAGTGGTACTTCACCCGATTGGGTCTTATCTCGTTGAGCGAGTGCAGTTGTAAACACAGTAGGGGTTGCGTAAAATTGCAATTTATTGTCTGGTGGATTCAATTATAGTAGTTTTTACCAAAAATAGCTGGCGGGTAATCCTCCTCATCTTGGTGTCAAAACCCCCATGAGTTTTCTATGCTGGAGACACAAGGCAAGGAAAGTGGCATGATCACTCAGAAAACGAATTCAAAAATATTGAAAATTGCTGTAGTCGGAGATATTCACGATCAATGGGAAGAAGAGGATAGCGTTGCACTCAAGCATCTGGGTGTTGACTTAGTGCTGTTTGTCGGGGATTTTGGGAATGAGTCGGTAGAAGTGGTAAGAGCGATCGCTTCAATAGATATCCCTAAAGCAGCAGTGATGGGAAACCATGATGCTTGGTACACTGCTACAGAATGGGGACGTAAGAAATGTCCCTATGATCGCACCAAAGAAAATTGGGTCAAGGAACAACTGGATTTATTAGGTGAAACCCATGTCGGTTATGGTAAACTCGATTTTCCAGCTTTGAATCTAACAGTTGTTGGCGGTCGTCCCTTTTCTTGGGGTGGACCAGAGTGGAAATATAGTGATTTCTACAAAGAATGGTATGGAGTGATCGGTTTTGCCGACTCCACAGCCCGCATTGTGTCTGCCGCAAACAGCGCGACGTGTGAGAAAATAATTTTTATAGGTCATAATGGTCCTACAGGCTTGGGCGATCGCCCTGAAGACCCTTGTGGAAAAGACTGGAACCCACCAGGTGGCGACTTTGGTGATCCAGATTTTGCTGAGGCGCTCTCTCAGACTATAAGTGCTGGGAAAACCATTTCCCTCGTTACATTTGGTCACATGCACCATAGCCTACGCCACACCAAGAAAGTGCTGCGAAAGCGGATCTTTAGAAGTCAATATGGGACTATCTACTTGAATGCAGCGAGTGTACCGAGAATTGTGGAAAATGGAGGTGAGAAGCAGCGCAACTTCTCAATTGTCTTACTTGAAGACAGTGTCGTCTCCCAAGTTTCCCTTATTTGGGTTGGCACTGATTTTAACGTCGGATCTGAAGAAATTCTTTATCAACAATCCAATCAAGTAGTGCAACCTGCGTAAAGATGAGATACAATACATAATTGGTCAGCACAATCTTAGCTGACAACTGACAGCTAAGCGCTGACAGCTTTATTGGAGAGGTGGCAGAGTGGTCGATTGCGTCCGACTTGAAATCGGATGAACCGAAAGGTTCCGGGAGTTCGAATCTCCCCCTCTCCGTTTAATTATTTTGAGTTGGTTTAATAAGTGATCTGCTAACATATGGAGCTTTCTGACCATAAAGAAAAAGGTACAAGCCCCTAAATTTATTTATGGGGTTCTTACTTTTGACTTTTGACTTTTGAC
>CALMVQ010000048.1 GCA_937873135.1 uncultured Scytonema sp.
GGGAAACCCCCAAGATCGCGCTGGCTCACTTTTAACTTTTGCCAAGTTCTGTCAGCTTGATTTAAATCCCAGAGCCTGATTTTATCTAGGACTTACGCAAAAGTTGCCAAAAGGCTTAATTTATTGAACCGCCCTGACGCTCGTACCCCTTCGGGGAAGCAAGCTACGCATGATTGCGTCTCTCCTTGGGAGAAGACAAGGGAGATCGCTGCTTTAGAGCGGGTGACGCTCCTTGTGGTGCGAGACGCTACTTGTCACGCTTGCTTAGAGAGGAGGGGTACGTCGTTCGCGCAGCGTCTCCCTTTGGGAGAAGATCGCGCTCCGCTCGTTCGCATGATTGCGTCTCCCCGAGTGAGAAGACAAGGGAGATCGAAGATCGCGTTCCACCAGTCGCCTGGGCGTGGGAAAACGCCTCATGCGCGCTGATTCACCAGTCGCCTGGGCGTGGGAAACCCGCCTCATGCGCGCTGATTCACCAAGAATGCCAAGAATGAGTAGAGTTTGCGTAAGTTCTATTATCCTCAAAAAATGAGCTGATTGGGAGAGTGATCGCTCATAGCTCGCTATTCATGCGAATGCTTAATGCAAAATTTGGCTAATGTACGTGTGTAAAGAAATGCACCTTGTGTAAACTACTGAAAATCTTTAACCCCTCAAAAAAAAAATAGTACAAACACGTAGGACATTACAAAAAAAAAGACTTATAAATAAGTAGGATTTAAAAACTTTTTCGGGCAAAAACAGGATAGCTACCATATAGGAACTGTACAAGGAATATAGATTCCGAGTGAGTTCTATAAAATATCTGTGCTTTCAAACCCAACACTACTTATTTCAGAAATAGTATCATTTAAGCTTATGCGTATTTATAAAGTCGCTGCTTATACTTTGGCTGCTTTCGCCTCTAGTGATTTGGGTTATAGCGCTTGTGCCAATACTCCTAAATTTAGATCAAACCATCCAAAACCACCTGCTGAAGTTTTTGCAAGCCAACCTTTTACGGCAGCTACTTATCCTAAAACAGATCTTGCGAGTGAATCTCAGTCCTTACTGGGAACTAAACCTCGTCAGTTGAGCGGAAGTTTAACTGAGGATTTTACAAAAAGCAGAGAGCAACAAAAGCAGGAGAATACAACAACAAAAGAGACGCTGGAGCAGCAATTAAAGACGGATCGAGTTGCTCAGCAGATGATTCTCTCAGACATCCAGGGTAATTGGGCACAAAGTTTCATCGAACCTTTGGCAGCGCTGGGAGTTATTAAAGGATTTCCGGATGGCACTTTCCGTCCTGACGCGCCAGTGACACGCGCTCAGTTTGCTGCAATGATTCAAAAAGCTTTCCGGAAAAATCCCATACGTAATGGAGTTCGGTTTGTGGATACGCCTCCCTATTATTGGGCTAATGGCGCGATTCAAACTGCTTACGAGATGGGTTTTCTTGAGGGATATCCTGGTAGGATCTTCAAGCCCGAGCAAAAGATTCCTCGCGTTCAGGTATTAGTTTCTCTGGCAAGTGGTCTAAATCTTTCTGTTAATCAGACAACGCCAACGGTTTTAAATGCTTATTTTCAAGATGCCTCGCAAATTCCCAACTATGCTGTTGAACAAGTGGCCGCAGCTTTACAGAACCGCATAGTTGTCGATTATCCCAAAGTTCAGAATCTCAATCCCAATCAAGTGGCAACACGGGCGGAGGTAGCGGCATTTATCTATCAAGCTTTGGTTAAAGCTGGAGCGGTTCCGGAACTCGCGAGTTCTCAAGTTGCAACTCAATACATCGTAGATTACAGATCACCTGAAAACTCGGCTCCTCCAATAGCTCAAGTTGAAGACTTGCGCCGAAGTCTTCGCATCCCACCAATATCCCCAACAGATCTAACGGTAGTCGGAGCAATTGTCGGTGTACCAGGCTCATCTGTTGCGAGTCCTACTGCTTTTGGTGCCGAGTTCGGCGATGTTTTTGTTGGAGGTACTTACCAATCAAGGGCACGCTTTACTAATAGAGACGATGGTGCATTAGAGTTTGGTTTTGGTTTGGGAGAACGGCGAATAGTAGGTTTAGAAGTTGCTGTTTCTTCTTTTTCCACCTTTAGGGAAGGTTTGTTCACTAATGCAGGTATTAGTTTGAAACTGCATCATTTGTTCCCTCATAACTTCGGTATCGCTGCTGGAGTAGAAAATATTGGTACATTTGGTTCTCCAGATGGGGGAAGCAGTGTCTATGGCGTTGCGAGTAAAATCTTTCTACTCAAAGACGACATAACCAAACCCTTTAGTGCTCTCACTGTATCCTTAGGTGTTGGGGGTGGTCGTTTTCGCTCGGAGTACGACGTTCAAAGACGTATTGGTTCTACCAATGTATTTGGCAGTGTGGGCTTAAGAGTCGTTGAACCGATATCGGTTATTGCAGATTGGACTGGTCAAGATTTGACACTAGGTACCTCTATTGCTCCGTTCCGAAATTTTCCGCTTGTCATTACTCCAGCTGTAGCAGACGTTACAGGTAATGCTGGTGATGGTGCTAGATTTATTTTAGGAGTTGGTTTTGGCTACTCTTTCTAAATCATTTAACACAAAAGCGATGAATTATATAAAACGTTTTCCATTTTCCTTAAGTTTGAGCGTTGCTTTTAGTACAGTCATTTTATGCCAAGCATCGCTGCCAGTTCAAGCTCAACGTGGTAACCAATCAGATGTCACAGGTGCGATCGTCACAACAAGCGACATTAAAGGTCCTTTTTTCAGCCCTACACCTCAAAGAGGGAGAGGGACAGGGGCAGGGGGTCAAGTAGAATTTAACAGCTATGGACTTCGCAGGGTTGTCTCTGAAGCTTCTGTAAAGGTAATTGATGAGCTCAACTCAAACACCTTACCTTCAGCATCAGGTAGACCTATCCCTTCAGAGACACAGCAAAGCTTACTTCGTATTCTTCTAGCATCGCGATCTACAGAAGTAACCCCAACGAGTCAGCAAATTACGAAGGCATTAACTGGAGTGCAGGGGGGTCCGACAGTTCAGCAGGCTGAACAACTTACAGACAGCTTACGAGGTTTGTTGAAAAATTTCCGAATTAGTCGGGAGCAAGGAGAAGTGAGGTACCGTAGAGTTGATGCAACTCGATTACTGGCAGCACTGAACGCATATAATAATATAATTGATCGTAGCTCTGCACAGTATCTCAGTAATCCGCCATCTGAACTACTAGCTATTAGATCGGTATTGACGCAAATCACTGCTAGTATTAGAAGGTCACAAAATACCTTCTGAGCCTTTGGGACACGAATAGTACAAGTTTGAGACTTCCAGAAAATAAAATATACATAATACTCATAATAATAATCATTATGAGAGATGGGGAGAGACTGCCGACGGCAGCCTCTCCCTTTTGTAGTCAGATCATGGCAAAAGCTTTTAAGGAATCTGCTTTGCCTTTAAACCTTTTGGAAATATCAAATTCTCTTTGCTGCTAGTATTATAATTTATTTGAGAACTGCTATAATGCTGACGTTTACGCAATACAAACACCAAAATCCTGACACACTAGTTGCCTTAACTCTTGCTCTCACAGCAGAACAAAGGAGTCGCAGTCGTCATCGTTTTGAAACGGAAGACGGACAAACTGTGTTTTTACGTTTACCTAGAGGAACTGTGTTACGTAATGGTGATATGCTGTTAGACGAGACAAATAGTAGTGTATTAAAAATAATAGCCAAGCCAGAACCAGTTTTAACTGTCATTGCCCAAACACCACTCGATTTACTTAGGGCAGCATATCATCTAGGAAATCGTCACGTACCAGTAGAAATTACGCCGACCTATTTACGGTTATCAACAGATCCAGTTTTAAGTACTATGTTGGAACAACTTGGGATAGAAGTAAAAGAGGAAATTGTACCCTTCCAACCAGAAGCAGGTGCTTATGGAGACCATTCGCATACTTGAAAATGGTATTTCCTCTACTACGGTAGGCAACTACTCTATAATTCGCTGTGCCAGACGACAATCTCTGCCATCAAAATGTTGACAACCCAACGCCGCGCAGGGTGCAGCTATACGAAAAATGTCAGTAGGTGTAACTGTTAAGGTTCCAATAATTAAACCGAAGACAACACGATCCGCGAGTTCATGTCTAGCACTAGTAGGCTGTCAAGACTGAATTGATGGGTAAAGACGCTTGAGTTTGATTC